>NZ_MJYJ01000061.1:222793-339352 GCF_001763255.1 Campylobacter sp. BCW_4338 | reverse complement strand
ATTGTTAATTTTAAAATAAAAATTATCCATGAAGAAAACATAGAACTTGGGATAATGGCTAATTCTTTGTTAAGTTTTCAAAAATTAATGGATAGTTTTATATCAAAAGAGCACGGTATAACACAAAGTAAAATTTTTTTAGAAAAAGTTGAAACTGGCAGTGATATATATTCTTTGGTTTTTGAAATAGCAGGAGAAGTTTTGCCTATTATTGCACCTATTCAAGCATTAAATGAATTTATAGAACTTATTATATCTTTTAAAAATATCAAATCAAAAAGTATAGAAGAAATAGAAGAAAATCCGCATTTTACTAAGTATAATGCCAATAATTTAAAAAATATATTTGCACCCGTTACTATAAATCAAAATACTTTTTTTATCAATCATAAAGGTGAAGAACTTTTGAGAATAAATAGTGATGAAGCTGAGCTTATTTATGAAAATGCTAATTACATTTGCGAAAAAAAGGAAATTGAATATCAAAAGATACATGAAAATGCTTTGATAACGATGTATAAAACTACAAATAAAATAGACAATAAAACAAAACATAAGGCAAAGTGCGATGCTTTAAGTCCTTATGCGGTTGATGTTAGTTTTAGTGATGAGAAAATAGCCGAAGAAGTTTTGAAAAATCCTTATGGATTTAATTTTTTAGTAGATTTAGAGTATTATAAAAACGATAAAAATAAAATCATTTTATATAGAATTTTTAACATAAAAGATAACATATCTTTAGAATAAAAGAAAGGGAAAAATGACAAGTGAAGAATTAAAACAATTTTGTAAAGAGCAAGGCTTAACTTATAAAGAGTTAGCCGAGTTAATAGGTTTTGGTGAAGGTGCAGTAAAAAATGCCATTTCTACTGAAAAAATAAGTTTTCAAATGGCACACGCTATTAATATGCTTAAAAAAATTTTTGAACTAGAAGCAAAATTAGAAAAAGCAGAAGCTATCAAAAAAGACTTTAAAGCGTGGATTAACGAAAATTAATCCACAAAGTAAATTTAAATTACTTCTTTATCTACAAAAAATAAAAATAAATTATTATAACCTTGACAATTAGTAATTATTATGTTATAATTGTGTTATCAAAAGTAAAGATAAATTACTTTTGAAATAAAAGAAAGGAGTAAAAGATGAACGCTAGTGATGTGCTCGAGTTAATCACTGCTTTAATCTGCTTGATAACAGCCATTATCAACGCAAGAAAGCATTAAGGCAAAGGGCGAAAGCCCTTATCATCTTTTACCTTTTCTATTATATCAAAAAAGGAGTTAAAAATGATTTTAGAAATTATAGTTTTAGTATTAGCGACTTTATTATGTGTTTTATCGGCAAAAGTTTATAGGCTTGAAAAAGAACTTAAGGAGCTTAAAAAATGAGTAACAAACCATACCTAGAAAACGAAATAAAAGCTTTAAAATGATAGTTAAAACTTAAGTATGTTTTGGTAGAATTTGTTTTTTGAGAAAGGTTTTAAATGACAGCACAGGAAATTAAGGAATTTTGCAAGGAAAATAATTTTACTTATAAAGATTTAGCACAAAAATTAGGCTGGAGTGAGCCGAGTTTAAGGGCTACTATTGCAAGTGGAAAGATTAGCGAGCAAACTTCCGCTGCTATAAATTTATTAAAAGAAACTATAGAACTTAAAAAACAACTTAAAGATTGGGAAACGATTAAAACTATTTTCAAGAATATTTAATTGTTAAATAACTTAACAAAAATTCTACCAAAACACAAAAATAATTATCAATTTTAAGCATCAATTAATAAGATACTTTGTATAATTTAATTATAAATGTTAAGAAAATTAGCATTTATAAATATATAAAGAAAGGAGTAAGCATAATGCAAAGGTTAGATTTTTTAATCAAAGTCGCAATACTTGTTTATCTAATCTCAAAAATAATCCAAACTTGGATTTAACTAAGGGGCTTTTGCCCCACCTTTAACATTATGCCTACTCTTATTTTAGCATAAGGAGTTTAAAATGAGTGAAATTTTAGAAGTTTTGCAGGTGGTTTTACTTGCTTATATAGCATTGATGATTAGTAAAGGAAATAAAAATGAGTAACAAACCATACCTAGAAAACGAATAATCACATAGTTATTAAAGTTTTAAGTGATTTTTAGTAGAATTTGTTTTTTAAAAAAAGGATGATTAATGGCAAAAAATGATGAAAATCTTATCAGAAAAACCTGCAAGGAGTTAGGATTAACTTATAAACAACTTGGGGAAAAGATCGGATATAGCGAAGCCACTTTAAATAAAAATGCTTCTACTGGTGAAATAAGCAAAACAATAGAAGTAGCCATTAATTTATATTTAGAGACCTTAGAGCTTAAGAAACAGCTTAAGCAATTTAATCTATTGAAAGAGATTATAAAGGATATTTCTAAATAATCACTTCTTTAATAAATAAATTTTCTACTAAAAACTTATAAAATATATAAAAATATATTGACTTTATTTCTTAAATAAGTTATAATTTATTATTAAAACATATTTGAGAAGCTTATCAAGTATCTATAAACCAAAAAAGGAAGTTAAATGCAACATCTAGAAAACGAAATAAAAGCTTTGAAATATCAGCTTTTAATAGAAAAACAAAAGCACAAAAAGACTAAGGCAAAGCTTTTTAATCTTAAAAACATATCAGAAGAAAATTATGAGAGATTAAAAACAGAATTTGCTAAATACGATTTATTTGTTTTTAAAGATTTAGAGCTTTACCTATGGCTAGAAACAATCATAAAAGAATTGCAAACTAAAATCAAGCAAACAAATGAAGATTTAGGAAAGTTTGCCTTTGAAATTTTAGAATTTAGGCTTAACAAAAGAAAACAAATTTAACAACAAATCCCATAAATAGCAGTGTTTAGGACATTTTAATAAACCCTAAACACTCATTTAATGTCTAAAAAAAGGAAAAAAAATGAGTTTTAAACCCATACAAAAAGATAATGATGCTTTTAAAAAAGCACAAAGAGCAAAGGTAATAGAAAGTTTAGCAATGCGTGGCTATGCACTTGTAAAGATAAGTAGCAATGGCTTTTTAATGAAAAAAGGTTTTGAAAAGGATATTTTATGCAAACAAATCATAGCACAGGATACGACAGCTTCCGTTTCGTTATCAATAAAAAAACCTTTTACAAATACCTTAAAAGATGGGGGCTTTTTGAAAAAATGCGAAGCACAACAAGAAATAAAAGCATTGATGAATTTGCAAAAGACAAATTCAAAGGCATAAAAACCAATGATAAATTTTATCCTTTTAAAATGCGTTATATCAATATAAAACCTAGAAATAAAAGCCTTTCAAATACTATCATTATATTAGATAATTCTAAGGCTTGCTTTGAGCTTTCTAAAAAGAATAAAAAAGCAAAAGATTACTACATAGAGGTGCAATTTAATGGGCTTTATCAGCCTAGTAAACAAATAGAAGCTGAAGTGTGGAAAATTTTAAGCAAAATGATAAAAAGGTTTAAAGCTTATAGTGTGGATATTGCCTGTGATTTTGATGATGATCTAGCAGTATCTAAACCAAGAGAATTTAAACACCAAGAAAGGTTTAGCAAACTTAAAATCTTTGGCGATTTTCATACTTATAAAACAAGTATGTATATCAACAATCCTCAAAGTAAATACTATAAATTAGAACGCATTTTACTTTATGATAAATACGAAAAACAAAAACACTATCACAAAGAAAACATTAAAAGGGAATTTGTGCGATGGAAAAGATTAGAGCTTACATTGAAGATAAAGGATAAGTTCTTAGATAGAATAGAAAATGATATCAATGATGCATTAGATCTTATGCAAGATTATTTAAGAATGGTAGGAATTTGGCATTTTAATATGAGAGTGATACTTGAGCAAACAAAGTATTTAAACAATCCGCGTTGGGCTAAGATATTTAAGCCTTACGCTTTGGCAAGTTAGGAGAGAATATGAAAGTAAATTTTATTTTTAAAGGGACAATAAAATGTTCAAAATGCAACTTAGAATTTGTGCCAAATTCTAAATTTTTTAAAGGTCTTGATGAAATTATAGGCGATGTAAAAAGCGTGAGTTTAGATGGCTTTTGTCCTGAATGTGATAATAAATTAAAAACTAGCTTTAAAGTAGAAAAGATCACAAGAGAATTTAATAAAACTTATACAATGAGGTGTTAAATGAATATTACAAGAGAATTAGAAGCTTACGATTTAGCAAAACTTGTTTTAAATAATGATCTTAAATACTTTTTTAAAGATGCAAAGATTGTAGGGGAAAATAAAGAAAGAAGACTTTGTTTTTATTTTTCAGATTCTTTTGTTTTAGCTTTATTTGAAAAAGAAAAAGAAAACATTTTACAAAGACTAAGAGAAGAATACAAAAAGAAATTAGAGTTTTACAAACGAATTGATTTGGTGTTTTATTCTATCGCAGCAAAAGGAATAAATGAGCTAAAAGCAAGAAGTAAAGAAGAACAAGAAGTTTTAGAACGCGGACTTTTAAAACTTGAAAATATAATTAAAAGGATAAAAAATGAAAGAATTCAAAGAATACATAAAAGCTAAAATAGCATTAGAAAAAGAGCTAGAAAATACGCAAGAAATGTTAAAGCAAACGATAAAAGAAATGTTGCTTTTAAGAAACGACAATGCTTTTAATCAAAATGCAAACGATGAGATGTTAAAAGCTATTAATAAAAATTGGAAAATAACAGCTTCGCTTGAGAGTTTAAGTGATACATTAGAAATTAAAGTGCTAGAACAAAGCACGAGCTATAATCGCTTTTGTTTTGGTGATGTTTTGATTTTAATCAGCAATTTTTTAAGCTATGAAGAGCAAAAAGCAATTATTGCAAAATTAGGCTTTGATTTAGAGAAAGGAGTATGAAATGGCAAAATTTGGTAAGATAGAAAAATTATTATCAACAAAAGAAGTAGCGGAGTATCTGGGATTTACTCCGCTAAAAATTCGCAAAATGAGAATGCGAGTAAATCAAAATAAATTTAATTTTCCTAAAGGGATTAAAATAGGTTCTACTTTTAAATACGAAAAAGCCGAAATTGATAAATGGTTGCAAACTTGCAAGGTGATTTAAAAATCCCCTGCAAGTTTTTCGATATAATCTCCCCACCACTGCATTAACTTTCTTTTTAATTCTATATTTTCACTACGATTATAAGCTTTTAAAATGGCGTTTTTTTGCTCGTGTGCTAAACACTGCTCGGCTATATCCATACTCACACCATGATCTAATTGATGTTCGTTGGCTAAACTTCTAAACATAGCACGAAAGCCATGTGCACTTTGAATACCTTTATATCCTAGTCGTTTATTGATATTACAGGTGATATTCTCGCTATTACACCCATTTTTTGAACTTCCAGCAAATATATAATCATTGACTTTCATTTTCTTTTGTTCTTTTAAAATTTTAAGCGCTTGAGAATTTAAAGTGATAATATGTTCTTTTCTCATTTTCATTTTTTCAGCTTTAATAGTCCATATAGCATTTTTTAAATCAATTTCATTCCAAGTTGCTTTTATAACATTACCGGGGCGTTGTGCAGTCAAAAGATTAAAAAGCATTAGATTTTTATGTGTTTTTTTAAGATCTGAATTTTTTAAGGCTAATATATATTCTTTAATTTTATCGTTTTCTAGTAAAGTTGGCTGATGAATTACTTTTGAAGCTTTTTTAAAAACTATGGAATTATCAATACTTGTCACAGGGTTATTTTCTACGATTTCAAGTTGCAAAGCATATTTAAAGATTTTGTTAATCCAGCCTTTAGCTTTTATAAGTGTAGGGATTTGATGCTCTATGGTTTTAAGTGTTTCGATGACATGTGAACGCTTGATGCTTTCTATATCTACATCTTTGAAATTCTTAAAAACGCCATTTTTGTATTTTAATCCTCTTTGTATTTCTTTTAGGCTTAATCCATCAGCCTTACATTTTTCTAAAACTTCATCATATATATCGCCAAATTTAAGTCTTTTAGCGTTTTTTATGTTTTGTCCTTTTGCTTTTAGCTTAAAAGCATTTAAAGCGATTTCTCTAAGCTCTGCTAAGGAAAGTAAAGGATACTCTCCTATTTTTATATAAGTATCATTTGCTTGTCTTATTTTAAATAATTTTTTACCACTAGGATAAATAAAAACATATAAGCCTTTTAAACTCGGATCAGCAAATTTTATAAATTTTTTATCACTTTCGCATTTAATGCTTTTTAAAAAACTATCGGTAAGTTTGTTAATTTTTGCCATTAATTTTCTCTCTTTTTTAGTGTCTATTTTGGTGTAAAAAGTAGCCC
Source organism: Campylobacter sp. BCW_4338 (assembly GCF_001763255.1). Taxonomy (NCBI): domain Bacteria; kingdom Pseudomonadati; phylum Campylobacterota; class Epsilonproteobacteria; order Campylobacterales; family Campylobacteraceae; genus Campylobacter; species Campylobacter sp. BCW_4338. The sequence continues at coordinate 333,024 of NZ_MJYJ01000061.1, read as the reverse complement.
ATTTTGTAACCCATTTTTATAAAAGTGACCCACTTTTTTAAGAACATTATAGCACATTTTGGAATATAAAAGAACGATATAGAACAAGCTTTAAAACATTTTATTATAGGCATTTGATTAATATATTAAAGCAAAATAGGGATTTGATAAAAAAGAGCAATGGTGGATTTAGCAGGACTCGAACCTGCGACCAACCGGTTATGAGCCGGTTGCTCTAACCAACTGAGCTATAAATCCGCCTAAGTTGAATTAAAAGATAAAATTATATCTTATTAATGCTTAAAAATATTTTATTTAGCCTTTATATCCATCCAAAAATATCTAAAAGTGATTAAATGCTGTAAAATTCCAAAAAAAATCATAAAAATAGTAAAAGAACTTCCACCATAACTAAAAAAAGGCAAAGGGATCCCAACTACTGGTGCAAAACCTATAGTCATTGAGATATTTACTGCCGCATAAATAAAAATAAATAATGCAACACAATTAATAGCAACTCTAGTAAAATAATCATCTTTAAGTTTATAATTTAAACTAAGTAGATGAAAAATAAGTAAAATATAAAATATAATTAATGTCAATCCCCCAATAAATCCAAATCTTTCTATCATATAAGCGAAAATAAAATCACTAGTTGAAATAGGTAAAAATTTAAAATGAGTTTGCGTAGCTTCATCTTGAGATTTTCCAGTTAAACCACCATTTCCAATAGCTATCATTGATTGGGCTACTTGATAGCTTGGTTTTTCTGAAATAAAATCATGAATTCTTTGCTTTTGGTAGGGCTTTAAAAGATGTGTATAAATAATAGGAGAACTAACACTTATAGCTATAACAATACTTAACCAAATTTTATAATGAACTCCCATGATAAAAAGCACTCCAAAACCAACAAGTAGTAAAACCATAGCACTTCCTAAATCAGGTTCTTTTGCAATTAGCAAAAAAGGTAAGATGATGTAAAAGCTAAGTTTGATGAATTGTTTAAGTTTGTATCCATTTTTTGGAGGAGGATTTTGATAAATAAGATAAGCAAGCATTAAAATAAAACTAGGTTTAAAAATTTCAGAAGGTTGTATAGTAAAGTGAGTAAAAGGAATTTCAAGCCATCTTTTAGCACCTAATTTTTCAACCCCAAAAATATCTACGCTTAGCAATAAAAAAATATTAATCCAATAAGCAACTGGAATAATCCAAATAAATTTCCTTATGGGAAAGAAGAAAAAAACCATAAAAGCAAACAATCCCACACAGGCATAAACAAACTGTTTTTCTGCTAAAAAAGGATTAGCTTCAAAGATCAAGAAAAATGAAATAAGAATTATGGGTAAAAATAAAATGGGTTGCATATAGTCAAAATGAGTTAAAATTCTTCTATCTAATCTAAACAAAATTTGCCTTCAGTTAGTAATATAAAGCTATAATTATAAACTAAAATTTTAAATTTATCAAAACCTCCAAGGAAAAAATGCAAACTTTTTTAGTAGATGAAAATTCAAGGCTTGATGTGTTTTTGGCTAAAAAATTAAACCAAAGTCGCAATCAAGTTGCTTTACTTATAGAAAAAGATTGCGTACAGGTTAATTATAAAATTCAAGATAAAAATTCATTTAAGCTTAAAAATGGTGATATTATTTCTATTGTAAGTTTAAAGCTTTACGATGAGATAAAACCTCAGTTTGAAGTGGATTTTGATATTGATGTGTTATACGAAGATGAAGATTTGCTTGTTTTAAATAAACCTTCAAATTTAGTCGTTCATGGAGCAAGTAGTGTTAAAAATGCCACTTTGGTGGATTGGTTGATAGAAAAAAAATATACTTTATCAAATTTAGGAGGAGAGATAAGAGCTGGTCTTGTTCATAGATTAGATAAAGATACAAGTGGGGCTATACTAATAGCGAAAAATAATTTCACCCACCAAAGATTAAGCGAACAGCTTGCAGATAAAAGCATGGGAAGAATTTATCTTGCGTTAATTGATTTGCCACTAAAAGAAGATAAAATTATAGTAGAAAAATTTTTAATGCGTTCGCCTTCTAATGCTATTAAAAAAATAGCCATAGATAAGGAAAATAAATTCAGTAAAAATGCAAAATCAGCTTTCATAAATGTAGTAAAAACTGAAAATTTAACTCTGATGGCTGCTAAGCTTTTTACAGGAAGAACTCATCAAATTAGAGCGCATTTGGCTAGTTTAAATCGCCATATTTTGGGCGATAGTTTGTATGGTTATAAGGGTAAGTATGATTGTAGGATAATGTTGCATGCCTATTTTTTGTATTTTATCCATCCAAAAACTAAAGAGCAAATTTTTGTTAAAGCACCTTTGATGGAAGATTTTAAAAACATTATGTTTGAACAAATTAATTTAGGAGAGAATGATGAAAAGATTTCGCTTGAGTTTTTACTTGAGTTTTTTAACTCTTTTGCTTAGCGCTTGTAGTGTTTCGCAAATGAATTCGCTAGCTTCAAGTAAAGAGCCTGCCGTAAATGAAAGCTTACCAAAGGTTGAAAGTTTAAAAAGTCTTGGTGATATGAGTAATATTGCTTTTGAATGGGAGCCTTTATATAATGAAAATATCAAAGGATTTTATTTGTATCGTTCTAGTGATGAAAATCCTGATTTTAAACTTGTAGGCACTATTAAAGATAAGTTTCAAACTCATTATGTAGATACTAAATTAGAGCCTGGTACTAAGTATCGTTATATGATGAAAAGCTTTAATGAGCAAGGACAAATTTCAGAAGATGGCAAGGTTATAGAAGTGAGCACAGCTCCAAGACTTGAAGCTGTTCCTTTTATTCAAGCTGTGACCAATTTGCCTAATCGTATTAAACTTATTTGGCGTCCGCATCCTGATTTTAGGGTTGATTCTTATATTATTGAAAGAACTAAAGGTGATGATAAAGAATTTAAAAAAATTGCAGAAGTAAAAAATCGCTTAAACGCTGAATACATCGATAGTGATTTAAAACCTAATGAAAATTCAAGTTATAGAATTATTGCTGTGAGTTTTAATGGGATAAAGAGTGAGCCAAGTCAAGTTGTAAGTTCTACAAGCAAGGCTTTACCCCCTCAAGTTGAGCATTTAAGTGCTAGCACAGATGGTTCTAATAAAATCATTTTAACTTGGGATGCTCCTACGTATGAAGATTTTTCTTATTATAAAGTTTATTCTACGAGCTCAAGCTTCCTTCCTTTTAGTGTTTTGGCAAAGACTGATAAAAATTCTTATGAGGATATAGTAGAAGGAGCAGGTAAAAGCAAGTATTATAAAGTAACAATAGTGGATAAAGATGGTCTTGAAAGTCCTATGCCAAAAGATGGTGTAGAGGGTAGAACTTTAGATAATCCTTTGGCTCCTAGTATTATTTTGGCTCAAAGCACAAGCGAAGGGATAAATTTAGAATGGAGTGATAATGATACTAGAGCTGTTGAATATGAAGTAAGACGCTATGGTGGAGAGCAAAATGCAGTTTTTAAAGGCATTAAAGAAAAGCGATTAAAAGATGTAAAAGCTTTACCAGGGGTGGAATATAGTTATGAAGTTATTGCTATTGATTCGGCTGGGCTTCGTTCAGAACCTTCAAGCAAAGTTAAGGCGGCTCAGTAGTGCCAAATTTTAGAAGCAAAAAGATCAAAGAAATGAATCTGCCTTATAGCAAGGATGATGTTGAATTTCTTTGGCTTGCTAAGAATGATAATGTTAGTCTTATTTATACAAAGGTTCAAGAAGAGAGTTTTTTTCTGCAGATTAAAAAAGCACAAAATGGTTTTGTGATTAAAGGCGATAAACATACAAAACCTTCTAAAATAGGTTATCTACAAAAGGCTTTAAAAATCTTTAAAGAAGGTTTTTGTGAGGATATTATCAATGAAGCTTTTGGACTTAAAAACAATGCTTTAATTGAAAAAACACCATTTATCGTTGATAACTTTGATGAACTTTTATCTAGACTTCAAGGTAAAATTTATATAGAAATAGGCTTTGGATCAGGAAGACATTTGCTTTATCAAGCAAAAGAAAATCCAAATGTTTTAATTTTAGGGGTGGAAATTTACAATCCAGCTTTAACTCAAGTAGCTAAACTTGCTAAGGCACAAAATGTAAATAATATTTTGCTAATCCAAAGTGATGCGAGATTGTTATTGAGTGTATTAAAATCAAAATCAGTTGAAAAGATTTTTTTACATTTTCCTGTTCCTTGGGACAAAAAGCCTCATAGGCGAGTTATTGGGAAGGATTTTTGCAAAGAATGTGCTAGGGTTTTAGTTCAAAATGGTCGTTTTGAGCTTAGAACAGATAGTTTTGAGTATTTTAATTTTACTTTAGAGCAATTTTTGACTTTTCCTGCGCCAAAATTTAGTCTTAGAAAAAATGAAAATTTAGAAATTTCAAGCAAATATGAAGATAGATGGAAAAAGCAAGAAAAAAATATATATGATCTTTGGGTGTGGAATTTTAACCAAGACTGTAAAAATTATGAGTTAAATGAATTTAATCTCTCATCGGTTGAATTTTCTAGAGAGGATTTAAAAAAAATAGAGCAGAACTTTAAAAATATTACTATAAAAAAAGATGATTTTTTCTTGCATTTTGAAAGCATCTATAAACAAGATGAGAATTTGCTTTTAAAGGTTGCTTTTGGAGCTTTTAATAAGCCTGAACATTGTTATTTGCATCTTGATAAAACGATTGATTTTGCTTTTAAAGAACCATTTAAAATTCAAGAAAACATTAAAGCGGTAAATGAATTAAAAGAAATTTTAAAAGTTCAGTTTAAAATATAATTTTTCTTGAAAATTAAGCAAAAATAAAGCATAATTTAAAAATTTAAAAAGGGAAATTAAGGAAAAAGGATGCCTAATTTAATCCAAGCAAATAAACTTACTTTAGGTTATGATGAACTAGTTATTAAAGAAGCGAGTTTTGCTTTTAAGGATGATGATTTTGTTTTTATTACTGGTAAAAGTGGGAGTGGCAAGAGTACGCTTTTAAAGTCTTTTTATGGGGATTTAGAACCTATTTCTGGCAAGCTTGAAGTATGTGGATCTTTGATGAATAAAATTGGAAATTTAGAACTTTTAAAATTGCGTCAAAGAATAGGGATTATTTTTCAAGATTATAAACTTGTACAAGAATATAGTGTTGAAAAAAATGTTATGTTGCCTTTAATGATTAAAGGTTATAGTAAAAAAGTATGCCATGATCAAGCTGCTAAGCTTTTAAAGCATGTAAATTTAACTTTTAAAGCAGATAAATTGCCTAATCAACTTAGTGGTGGTGAGCAACAACGCGTCGCTATGGCTAGGGCTTTAGCTCATAATCCAAAGCTTTTGCTTTGCGATGAGCCAACGGGAAATTTGGACGAGTATTCTTCTGATATTATATGGACTCTTTTAAAGTCTGCTAGAGAACTTTTAGGAACTTGTGTTATAGTGGTAACACATAGAATTCCTAGCAATTTAAGAGTGGATTATCGTCGTTTTAATATAGAAAATGGAAAAATGAATGAAATTTTTTAAAACACATTTATCTTTAATTTTATCTTTATTGTTTATGATGTTTGCTTTTGAGTTTATTTTGATTACAAATGCAACTTTAAAACATTATGAAGAACTTGTTAATAAAGATTATAATATTATAGTTGTCAGTAAAACTGAACTTGATCAGAATGTGGTAAAAACAAAAGTACCATTTTTTGCTGGACTTGAATCTTTAGATCCTAAGGATTTAATCGATCGTTTGAAAAATGATGTTTCTGAAAAGAATTTGAAAGTTTTAAAAGATTCTCTGCCAAAATTTTATACTTTAAAATTAAATTCTTTGCCTGATCAAAATGAACTAAATTCAATTAAAAATCAACTTTTAAATATTGTAGGTGTTAGCAGGGTTGAAACTTTTTCCAAAACCCATGATAAGATATATTCCTTACTTATTTTGATGAAATTTGTTTTTTGGTTATTTTTATTTATCATTATTTTACTTGCCTTTGTTTTGTTTTTAAAACAGATGAGAATTTGGCTTTATGAACATACCGATCGTATTGAAATTATGTGTTTATTTGGAGCTCCGTTTTGGTTTAGATCTTTTATGCTTTATAAGGTAGTTGTGGTTGATTGTTTTATTGCTTTTATTATTTTGCTTGCCTTTTTTACCCAAATTTTTGATCTTTCTATTATCCAAGAAAGCTTAAAGGCTGTAGATATTATTTTTCCACCTATTAATTTTATTTTACATTTGACTTTAATTTTTTTAGCTACTTTGTTTATTTGCTTGTTGTGTGTAAATACGGTTATGTTTAAGGTTAAAAGATGAGAAAAAACATTCTTATCTTTTTTTGTTTTTTTTTATTTGTTGATATAAGTTTAGCAAATGCTATAAATGAAAAAACAAAAAGTTTAGAAGAAAATAAACGTATACAAGAACAGCTAAACAAAAAACTTGAAGATTTGGCTAGTGATATTTTAAATGGTGAAAAAAGTTTGAAAGACTTAAGCTTACAAATTGAAGGCTTAAATTCACAAACTTCTAAGCTTGAAGCAAGCGCTAAGGCTCAAAATCAAGAGTTAAACACCCTTACAAGCCAAAATGAAGATTTGCTTAAAAGTAAATCAAATATGGAAAGTAAGCTTATATCTTTAATGGCTAAAGATTTTGCTTATGATTTACCTATCCCTCAAGGCTATATTGAAAGTGAAGAAAGTTTTATGGCTTTTGAAATTTTAGGAAGTTTAAACAAAGTTTTAAATGAAGAAATTTTAAAAATTTCTAAAGATTATGAGGGAGTAAATAGGCTTATTGATGATAAACAAGCTCAGATTAAGAAAATCAATGATAGTCTTAAGGATTACAACGCTCAATTAGCTAAACTTCAAAGTTTAAAACAAAAACAAATTAGCGAAATCAACAAACAAAAAACAGATCGAACTATATATGCAAAAAAACTTGATGACTTACAAGCTCAGCAAGAAGAGCTTAGAAAAACATTAAATCAATTAAAAATTATTAATGATAAAGAAAATGTAAATTCAAGCAAAAATGATACTAAAATAGTAAAAAATAATCAACAAATAAGGCAATTAGGTTCAAGCTATCAAGGAGGTTCAGTCAAGCGTTACACAGGAAAAAAAACCATAGCTCCATTGGATTCTTTTACTGTGAAGCAAAAATTTGGAAATTATGTTGATCCTGTTTACAATCTTAAAATTTTTAACGAGAATGTAGTTTTAAGAAGCAATAAAAGCGATGCAGTTGTTAAAAATGTGCTAGATGGAAAAATAGTTTTTGCCAAAGATACTAGTATGTTAGCTCGAGTTGTTATTGTTGAACATGATAATGGCATACATACAATATACGCACATTTAGATAAGATTGCTCCTAATATTAAAGTTGGTAAGAATATTAAAAAAGGTGCCGTAGTGGGTAGAATAAAAAATGATCTTACTTTTGAAGTAACTCAAAAAAATTTTCATATCAATCCTTTGGAACTCATTAGCTTAAATTAGCTAAATTTAATGGAATTTAAAATATAATTTCAAGTTAAATAAGGAGAAATAATGCAAGAGAGAAAAAGAGTTTTAGTAAAATTTTCAGGAGAGGCTTTAGCAGGTGAAAATGGCTTTGGCATAGAAAATTCTATTTTAAAATTCATAGCTTCAGAGATTAAAGAACTTGTAAAAAATCAAATAGAAGTAGGCATAGTTATAGGTGGTGGCAATATTATTCGTGGAGTAAGTGCTGCTAAGGGCGGATTGATTAAAAGGACAAGTGGCGATCATATGGGAATGCTTGCTACGGTTATCAATGCTATTGCCATTCAAGAAGCCTTGGAAAGCTCTGGGCTTGAAGTGAGGGTTCAAAGTGCTATTCAGATGGAAGCATTTTGTGAAACTTATATTATGAGAAGAGCACAAAGACACTTAGAAAAGGGTCGTGTTGTGGTTTTTGCTGCAGGCACTGGAAATCCTTATTTTACTACAGATACAACAGCTATTTTAAGAGCTGTAGAAATTGATGCAGATATGGTAATAAAAGCTACAAAAGTTAATGGAGTTTATGATAAAGATCCAAAAAAATTTGATGATGCAGTATTTTTAAATACTTTAAGTTATGATGAGGCTATGCAAGATAATATTAAAGTGATGGATGATACAGCGATAGCTTTAGCTAAAGACAACAAACTTCCTATAGTGGTTTGTAATATGTTTGAAGAGGGTAATTTGCTTAAAATTATACAAGGTGATACTAGCCTTTGTTCAATCGTTAAAAATAATTAAGGAGAAAATTATGGATAAAAGAATAGAAGAAGTAGCGGCAAAAGCTTTGGAAAAAATGGGCAATGATAGATATCGTCTTTCTTTAGTGGTGGCAAAAAGAGCAGAGCAATTAGCAAATGGTGCGACTCCTTTAGTGGATTTTGATAAAAATAAAAATAAACTTGCAGATATAGCTTTATATGAAATTGCAGAAAATAAAATCACTTTAGAGGGTTTAGTTGAAACCAATCGATGAAGAATTATTACTTGAACAATTAATCGATAATGTAAAAAATTGTAAAGATTTAGAAGCTGCTAAGGTTTTACTTTTCGAAATTTGTGGCCACGATGCCATTCTTGAAAAAGCAGTAGATTACTGTATATTTTGCCATGAAGGGCAGTTTAGAAAAAGTGGAGAGCCTTATGCGGTACATCCTATTTTAGTAGCAACACTGGTTGGATTTTTAAGTGAAAATAAAAGCAATATTTTAGCTGCTTTATTGCATGATGTGATCGAAGATACAAACTGCACCGAAGAAGAACTTAGAGAGCAGTTTGGTTCTGAGGTTTTAAAACTTGTTTTAGGGCTTACTAAAATTATAGAAATTAGAGAAGATAATCTCATTTCATCAAAATCTAAAAAAAGTTTAACTAAATCAGCCTTGACTTTCAGAAATATGCTTTTAGCAAGTATTGAAGATGTTGGGGTTTTGATTGTGAAGTTATGCGATAGACTGCATAATATGCTTACTCTTGATATTTTAAGAGAAGATAAGCAAAAAAGAATCAGCGAAGAAACTTTAGTTGTATATGCCCCAATAGCCCATAGACTTGGTATTTCAAGCATAAAAAATTATTTGGAAGACCTTAGTTTTAAATATCTTATGCCAGATGAGTACAAGCTTATTGACAATTATATCAATTCCAACAATCAAGAAATGCAATTAGGTTTAAATGAATTTATTTCTAAAATCGAACTTTTATTTTTGAGCAATGGCTTTAGACAAGGTAGTTTTGAAATTCAAAAACGCATTAAACATAGCTATTCTATTTATCTTAAAATGCAAAGAAAAGGCATTGGTATTGAAGAAGTTCTTGATTTACTTGGGGTAAGAATTTTGGTTGAAAAAGTAAGCGATTGTTATTTAGCTTTGGGAATTTTACATACACATTTTAATCCCTTGGTTTCGCGTTTTAAGGATTATATAGCCTTGCCTAAACAAAATGGTTATCAAACCATACATACCACACTTTTTGATGCTAAAAGTATTATAGAAGCACAAATTCGAACTTTTGATATGCATAAAATTGCGGAATTTGGTATAGCAGCGCATTGGAAATATAAAGAAGATGGTAGCGTGGTTGCGCCTCGTCTTGATTGGCTTACAGATATTTCAATGCAAAGTATAAACAATCTTGAAAATGCAGAAGATTATAATGCTATTGAACTTTATGAATATGCTAAAGATAGTCTTTATGTTGAAGATGTTGCAGTTTATTCTCCTAAGGGAGAAATTTTCACTTTGCCTCGTGGTGCAACGGTTCTTGATTTTGCTTATGAAGTGCATACCAAAGTAGGGCTTCATGCAAAAAGTGCTTATGTAAATCGTATTAAAGTACCTTTGTTAACTGAGCTTAAAAATGGCGATATTGTGCGAGTGGTTACTAGCAATGATAAATTTTATCGCTGTTCTTGGATAGATAGTGTTAAAACAGGAAAAGCAAAAGCAAGTATAAGGGAATTTTGTAAGCAAAAAATCAGAGAGATTAATCTAGCAAGTTCTATTAATATGTTAAGTTTTATTTTTGGAGTTGATAAAAACAGAATTGAAACTTGGATAGAAAAAGAAAATTTAGCCAGACGTATTAGACAAGTAGCAACAGATAGTGCTTATTTGAAAGATATAGTTAATGGTCTTAAAAAATACGCCAAGAAGTCATATTGGTTTGATAAATATGAGATTAAAGAGCAAAAAATAGGAAATTTTACTCTATATTGTAACCATAAAATCGCTAATGTGGATTTTGATTTTTGTTGCCATCCAAAAAGAGGTGATGCTGTTTTAGCTTTTGTTAAAGGTGGTAACGCTATTGTCCATCATAAGCTTTGCGATAGAGCTGATAAAATGATAGATAATAATCAAGATATGGTATTTATAAAATGGGATTCTAACATCCCTAAATCTTATAAATTGATTTTTTCTTTGGAAAATAAAAAAGGTGTTTTAGCGGAATTTTTGGCATTTTTAGCTAAAATGCAGATAAATTTATTAACAATTAATTTATCAAGTGATTTAAATTCGGCGGTAGATTATTTTGAGATTACAATGGAAATTCCTGATAATATCAACCCAGATAGTGTCAAGGATAGGTTAAAATCTCGTTGTAAGATTTTAGATTTTACATCTTTAAATGATGCTTATAAAGAAGGTTAAAAAGGTTTATTATGGATATAAAAAAAATATTAGCAGAAGTTAAGCGTGGCTGTGCAGAGCTTATTGATGAAGAAAGAATAGAAAAATTAATTAAAAATTATTATGAAAAGGGTGAAAATTTCTTTATAAAGGCAGGATTTGATCCTACAGCACCTGATTTACATTTAGGCCATAGCGTGGTTTTAACAAAAATGGCTTTTTTGCAAAAACATGGAGCTATTGTGCAGTTTTTGATTGGAGATTTTACAGGACAAATTGGTGATCCAAGTGGAAAAAGTGCAACGCGTAAAAAGCTGGATAAAGAGCAAGTTTTAATCAATGCTAAAACTTATGAAACACAGGTTTTTAAGGTTTTGGATAAAGAAAAAACACAGATTAAGTTTAATTCTACTTGGCTTAATGAACTTGGAGCCGCGGGTATAGTAGAGCTTACTTCAACTTTTAGTGTAGCTAGAATGCTTGAGCGTGACGATTTTACCAAGAGATTTAAAGAACAAAGCCCTATTTCGATTTGCGAGTTTTTATATCCTTTGCTTCAAGGATATGATAGCGTGGCTTTAAAAAGCGATATTGAAATGGGCGGAACGGATCAAAAATTTAATCTTTTAATGGGAAGACAGCTTCAAAGAGTTTATAATTTAGGGAAAGAACAAGCTGTGATTATGATGCCTTTACTCGAAGGTTTAGATGGTGTAAACAAAATGAGTAAGAGTTTAAATAATTACATTGGTGTTACAGAAAAAGCTAATGATATGTATGCTAAAATTTTAAGTATTAGCGATGAATTGATGTTTAGATATTATGAACTTTTAAGTCAAAAAAGCCTAGAAGAAATCGCGCAAATAAAAAAAGATATAGAACAAGGCAATTTACATCCTAAAAAAGCTAAAGAAAATTTAGCTTTAGAGATTACGGAGCGTTTTCACTCCAAAGAAGAGGCTAATAATGCTAAATCTGAATTTGATAGAATTCATTCTCAAAATGCTTTACCAAGTGATATGGCTGAGTTTGAAATACAAGGAAAAATTTGGCTTGCTAAGGCTTTGGTTGAATGTGGTTTGGAAAGCTCTACTTCTGCGGCAAGAAGAAGCATCAGTGCTAATGCAGTAAGTGTAAATTCTCAAAAAGTTAGCGACGAGCAAATGCATTTAGAACAAGGAGAATACATCTTACAAATAGGTAAAAGAAAATTTGCAAAATTAAAGGTAAAAGAATGAATTTACAACCCTTACAAATAGGAAAACATACTATAAAATATCCCATTTTTCAAGGGGGAATGGGACTAGGCATAAGCTGGGATAGATTAGCTTCTGCAGTTTCTTTAAATGGTGGACTTGGGATCATTTCTTCTGTGGGAACAGGATATTATGAAGAAAGAAAGTATGCGAGTAAAGAATTAAACGCTAAGCCTTACGGAAGTGAAAATTTTTACTCACGCAAGGGTTTGCAAGCTTTAATTAATAATGCAAGAAAAGTTTGCGGCGATGCACCTTTGGGGTGTAATATCTTATGTGCAAGTAATGATTATGCAAGAATAGCACGCGATGCTTGTGAGGTTGGTTTTAATGTGATTGTTTCTGGCGCTGGACTTCCTACAAATTTGCCTGAATTTACTGTAGATTTTCCTGATGTGGCTTTAGTGCCTATTATTTCATCTGCAAAGGCTTTAAAAATTATTTGCAAAAGATGGCAAAGCCGTTACAACCGCCTACCTGATGCAGTGGTTTTAGAAGGGCCAAAAAGTGGAGGTCATCAAGGTTTTACTTATGAGCAATGCTTAGATCCAAATTATCAGCTAGAAAAATTAATCGCTCCTGTGGTAGAAGAGGCTAAAAATTGGGGATCTTTTCCTGTGATTGCCGCAGGTGGAATTTGGGATAAAAAAGATATAGAAAACGCTATTTCTTTAGGAGCTAGTGGTGTTCAAATGGGAACGCGTTTCATAGGAACTTTTGAATGTGATGCAAGTGAAGAGTTTAAAAGCGTTTTGCTAGCTTCTAAAGAAGAAGATATAGAGCTTATTAAATCTCCTGTGGGCTATCCTGCTCGTGGAGTTAGAACCAATCTTTTAAATTTGGTAGATAAAAAAATGGGTCCAAAGATCAATTGTATAAGCAATTGTGTAGCACCTTGTGGACGCGGAAAAGAGGCGACTAAAGTAGGGTATTGTATAGCAGATAGGCTTTTTGATGCGTGGTCAGGTAAAAAAGAAACGGGGCTTTTCTTTACAGGTGCAAATGGATATCGTTTAGATAAACTTATCAGTGTTAAAGAACTTATGGAAAAATTGGTTAATGGTGAATAATGGCTAAAATTTCTGTATTTTTAGTATTTATTTTCACAACTCTTTTTGGAGCTTATGAAAATGAACTTGCAAATTTCGATAAAAATTTTATCAGTTCTAAAAGTGAAGTGCAAGTAAAATTTCATCATCAGCTAAAAAGCCTTTATATACAAAGTGTTATCAATGAAGATGAAAAAACTAAAATTGAAATCTTAAAAAGATTGATCATCAGTTCAAATACTTTAAATTTAGACGACAAGTCATATGCTAATGAGTTAAAAGAAAGTGGTATAAGTGAAGCAAGTATCAATGCTTTAAGAAAGGCTGTTATTAAAGATATTAAGGTTCAAAATATTTCTCAAGATACTGAAAAGTCAACTTTTAAACCTGTAAAAACAGTTCAAAAAAGTGAAAAAAAATCACCTAATGAACAAATAAAAAATATAGAAAAAATAGATTCTAAAACTTCACAAGAGCCAAAGAGTAGTATCGTTTCTAAAACAAAAAGTGATGATAAAATTTACGTTTTAAGGTCAAGTAAAACAAGCCAAAGTGTAGAGCTTGAATTAAATGCAAATTTAGATAAGAATCAATTAAAAAGTTTTGCTTTAGATGAAAAAGGAAACTATCGTTTTATTAGTGATTTTGATGGGGTTTTAGAAGGAGGTAAAAAAGAGTTTAAATTTGATGACTATCGTTTAGTGATTTCACAATTTAATCCCAAAACCATACGCATAGTGGTTTATGCTAAAGAAAAAATTCCTATTGATATATCTTTTAAAGAAGAAAAAATAATTTTTTCAAAAGAAATTACTAGCCAAAAAAAGACTGAGCAAGTTGGTAAAATTTCAGAGAAAAAGCAAGATCAAAAAACAGAAATTAAAACCAAAGTTTTAGAAATAAAAAAACAAGATAAAAAAACCAATAACGAAAAAGAAGATCAAGGACCTTTATATGTTTTAGATGTGGATAAAATTTCTAACGCTGTGGTGTTAAATTTGAGCGATGATTTGGATGAAAAAGAAATAGCAATATTTGAAACCAAAGATCAAAAATTCCGATATGTTGTAAGTTTTAAAGGTGTGTTAGAAGGTAATAGAAAAAGCTTTACCTTTGGACAAAATACAATTGTCGTTACGCAATATAATCCAAAAATTGTTCGTGTGGTTTTGAGTACTCCTAAAGAATTTAAACTTTTAAAAAAGTTGGATAATAAAAATCTCACTTTAGGTTTTCATGCGCAAACTTCAAGTCAAAGTGTAGATAAAAAAGCAACTCAAAGCTTTAATAAAACCTTAAGTACGAGATACAAATCAGGAAAACTTATAGTTATCGATGCGGGGCATGGTGGAAAAGATAGCGGTGCTCTAAGTGATAAAAAAGGAAGTTTAAAAGAAAAAGATATAGTTTTAAGCGCGGCTTTAAAACTTGGAAATGAACTTAAAAAACGCGGTTATAAAGTGCTTTACACTAGAAGTTCGGATAAATTTATCAATCTTCGCGATAGAACTAAATATGCTAATGATAAAAGAGCGGATTTGTTTATTTCTATACATGCTAATGCAGCACCCAATGCTGTCAAGGCCAAAAGTAGCGAAGGCGTGGAAACTTTCTTTTTAAGTCCTGCAAGAAGCGAAAGAAGTAAAAAAGCAGCAGAAAAAGAAAATCAAGGAGATTTTGAAGAGATTAATTATTTCTCAAAACAAAGTATTTTAAATTTCTTAAATCGTGAAAAAATCGTTGCTTCAAATAAACTAGCCATTGATGTACAAAAAAATATACTCATTCAAACACGCAAAAAGTATAAAATTGTAGACGGCGGTGTAAGAGAAGCACCTTTTTGGGTTTTAGTGGGTGCGCAAATGCCTGCAATTTTGATTGAAATTGGCTATATTACACATCCAAATGAAGGTAAAAGAATCGCCAATAAAGCTTTTCAAGATTTATTGGTTAAGGGTATTGCTGATGGAGTTGAGAGTTATTTTTATAACAACCGATGAAAAAAGCTAAGCTAATTTTTAAGGATAATACTCCTTTTTCTTTGGATTTTGATGATTTTTATTTTAATTCCAAAGATGGCTTAAATGAAAGCAAATTTGTTTATACTCATTCTTTTGAATGGAAAAATCAAGAAAATTTTATTATCGCAGAGAGTGGTTTTGGTATAGGTTTAAATTTTTTTCTTACTTTGAAACGCTTTTTAGAAACCACTCCTTTTAAGCGTCCCAAAAAACTTTTTTATATCAGTATAGAAGCTTTTTATATCGAAAAAGAACAATTAAGAGAAATTTACCAAAAACTAGGATTTTATGAAGAGTTTAAAGAGCTTTTAGAGCAATTTTTAAAATTTTATCCTAAGGCTAAAGAAGGGATTTATCGTTTTTATTTTGAAGATTGTTTTTTAGACCTTGTTTTTGAAGATATTGCTATTTTAAAAGAATTGGATTTTAAAGCTGATATTTGGTATTTAGATGGATTTTCTCCAAATAAAAACTCGCAAATGTTTGATGAAAATTTAATTTTTGAAGTGGCAAGACTTTCTAAAAAAAATACACAAATTTGCACCTTTTCTTCGGCAAGTTTTTTGCAAAAAAATTTAAAAAAATATGGCTTTAGAGTAGAAAAAACCAAAGGTTTTAGAAAAAGAGAAATGATTAAAGCTTATTTGGAAAATGAGCTTGAGTTTAAAGATAAAGAAGCGTATTTTTCAAGAACATTTTCATCTTTAAAAAATAAAAAAGTAGCTATTATTGGTGCGGGTATATCAAGTGCTGTTCTAGCTTATGAGCTTAGTTTAAGGGGTTTTGAAATAGATGTTTTTGAAAAACATTTAGAACTAGGCAAGGGTGCAAGTGGAAATGAAAGTGGAATTTTAAGCTCTTTAATCTTAAAACCTAAGGTAAATTTAGGAGAGTTTTCAGAGCTTTCTTTTATAGAAGCAAGTCGTTTTTATAGACAAATTTTAGATTTAGAATTTAAGGGTGTGGTGGAGTTTGCACATAATGATTTGATGCAAGAAAGATTTGACACACAAAGAGAAAATGTTTTGTTTAAAATTTCAAAAAATCAAGCTTTTTTAGAAGAGGGTGGAGTGATTTTTCCAAAAAATTTGGTTAAAAATCTTTTTGAAAAAAGTAAAGCTTGTATATATTTTAATCATGAATTTCAAGCTTATAAATTTGAAAATGAGTGTTTTACTTTAAAATTTAAAAATGATATTGTTAAAAGTGATTATGCGGTTTTGATTTATGCTATGGGTGCAGATACAAAAGATTTTGTTTTTTATGATGAGATGAAATTAAGCAAAGTAAGAGGTCAAGTTACACATCTAAAACCTTTTTTAGACTCTCCATTTCCTTTATCTTCTAAGGCTTATATTTGTCCTATAAAAGATGATTTGCAAGTGATTGGAGCAAGTTATGATAGACTTGATACAAGTTTAGAATCAAAAGAAGAAGATGATAAACAAAATATAGAAAATATAGCCGAATTTATAGATAAAAATACAAAATTAGAAATCATAGGTTCTAAGGTAGGTTTTAGATCTTATTCGAGTGATCGCTTTATGATAGTTGGAAATGCTTATGATGAAGTGTTTTATAAAGAAGAATATAAAGCTTTATTATGGACAAAAAACAAGGAGCAAAAACCAGCTAAAATGTCTTGTAATTTGTATTTTAATTTTGCTCATGGATCAAGGGGTTTTAGCACAAGTGTTTTAGCGGCAAGGTATTTGTGTGCATTGATAAATAATGAACCCTTGTGTTTAGAAAAAAAATACATCCACGCTATTCACCCTGCAAGATTTTTGATTCGCAAACTCAAAAAAGGCTTATGATTAAACTTTAATTAAGATTGATACTAATATTTGCTTATGAGAGTAAGTTTTTAATTTTATTTTAACTTCCTTTATTTTATTATTATAGAGAATAAATTTCATGTTATAAAGGAAATATAATGATTGATTATCATCAAATAGAGTTGCGTTTATCGGCTCTTGAAAAGCTTCCTTCTTTAAAAGACAATGATAGCATTGCAAAAGCATTAGAAAAGTCAGGTTTTTCTAGAAGGGATTTTATGAAATGGGCAGGTGCTATGACGGCATTTTTGGCTTTACCAGCGAGTTTTACTCCTATGGTAGCAAAAGCTGCTGAGCTTGCTGATAGACTTCCTGTTGTGTGGCTTCATATGGCTGAGTGTACAGGCTGTAGTGAGAGTTTGTTAAGAAGTGATACTCCAACGATTGATAGTTTGATTTTTGATTATATTTCTTTAGAATATCACGAAACAGTGATGGCTGCAGCAGGTTGGCAAGCTGAAGAAAATTTAGAAAGTGCCATTCAAAAACATAAAAATAAATACATTTTAATGGTTGAAGGTGGTATCCCTATGGGTGATACAGAGCATTTTTTAACCATAGGCGCACATGGAAAAACAGGCTATGAACTTTCAAAAATGGCAAGTGAAAATGCTTTGGCTATTTTTGCTATAGGAACCTGTTCTAGCTTTGGAGGAATTCAAGCCGCAAGACCAAATCCTAGTAATGCACAGCCTTTAAGCAAAGTAACAAGCAAAACCGTGATCAATGTTCCCGGCTGTCCTCCAAGTGAAAAAAATATAGTGGGTAATGTGCTTCATTATTTATTATTTGGTGAGTTACCAGCACTTGATGTATATAACAGACCAAAATGGGCTTATGGCTTAAGAATTCATGATCTTTGTGAAAGACGCGGACATTTTGATGCGGGTGAATTTGTGCATGCCTTTGGAGATGAAGGAGCAAAACAAGGTTTTTGTCTTTATAAAGTAGGCTGTAAAGGGCCTTATACTTTCAATAACTGTTCAAGAGAGAGATTTAACCAGCACACTTCTTGGCCTATTCAAGCAGGGCATGGTTGTATAGGTTGTTCTGAGCCCGATTTTTGGGATACTATGGGACCTTTTGAAGAGCCTATGGCTAGTCGTAAATTTGATACTGTTTTTGGTTTGGGCGCGGATAGTGTTTCAGATAAAATCGGCATAGGCGTGCTTACGCTCACAGGTGTTGCTATAGCAGCGCACGCAGTTATATCTTCCATGCAAAAAGATAAGGAATAAAAATGAGTCAAAAAATAATCGTAGATCCTATTACAAGAATTGAAGGGCATTTAAGAGTTGAAGTTGTTGTTGATGATAACAATGTGGTAAAAGAAGCTTATGCTGGCTCTACTTTGTGGCGTGGTATTGAAACCATAGTAAAAGGGCGTGATCCAAGAGATGCGGGTTTTATGACACAAAGAATTTGTGGAGTTTGTACTTTTTCACATTATAAAGCAGGTATAGTTGCTGTTGAAAATGCTTTAGGTATTACTCCGCCTTTAAATGCCCTTTTAACAAGAACTTTAATGAATGCGGCTTTATTCTTACACGATCATATTGTACATTTTTATCAACTTCATGGGCTTGATTGGGCTGATGTGGTAAGTGCTTTAAGTGCTGATGTTAAAAAAGCAAGCGATGAAGCTTTTAAATACACTCCAAATCCTTATGCAACAGGTGCAGATAAACTTCTTGAAGTGCAACAAAGACTTAAAACTTTCGTAGATAAAGGAAATTTAGGACCTTTTGCCAATGCGTACTATGGTCACCCAACTTATCGTTTAAGTCCTGAGCAAAATTTAATCGTTCTTTCTCACTATTTAGAATGTTTAAGAATCCAAAGAATCATTGCTCAATGTATGGCGATTTTTGGAGCTAAAAATCCACATCCACAAAGCTTAACTGTTGGTGGTGTAACTTGCGTTATGGATTTACTTGATCCTGCAAGAATGAGTGAATATATGGTTAAATTCCAAGAAGTACAAGACTTTGTTAATCGTGCGTATTATCCTGATCTTGTGATGGCAGGAAAAGCTTATGCACATGAAGCAAGTGTTTTAAATGATATAGGGGTAAATAATCTTTACACCTTTAAAGAATTCCAACTCGGAAGAGATGAATGGCTTTTTGAAAGTGGTATTATCAAAAATGGAGATTTAAGCAAGGTTTATGAAGTAGAAGAAGATAAGATTACTGAAGAGGCAACTCATTCTTGGTATGCAGACAATGAACCTTTACATCCTTATGATGGCAAAACAAATCCAAATTATACAGGACTTGTAGATGGGGAAAGCGTAGATCATCATGGAAATAATGTTCATTCTAAAGTGTTTGATACTAAGGGTAAATATAGTTGGATTAAAGCTCCACGCTATGAAGGAAACCCTATGCAAGTAGGACCTTTAGCAAATATCGTTGTAAATTATGCCAAAGGTAATCAAAATGTTGTTCCTGTGGTAGATGAGTTCTTAAAAGAAACAGGACTTCCTTTAAATGCTGTATTTAGCACACTTGGAAGAACAGCTGCGCGTTGTATTGAAGCAAAAATCGTTGCAAATAATGCTTTAAAAGCGTTTAATAATTTAGTTGAAAATTTAAAAGTAGATCAGAGTACTTGCGCGCCTTATGTGATCGATAATTCTAAAGAATACAAAGGACGCTATATGGGGCATGTGCCACGCGGAACATTAAGTCATTGGTGTAGAATTAAAAATGGCGTCATTGAAAACTGGCAAGCTGTGGTGCCTTCTACTTGGAATGCAAGTCCAAAAGACGCAAATGGCGTAGGTGGAAGTTATGAGCAATGTTTGATAGGACTTAAAATCGCTGATGTAAAACAACCGCTTGAAATCATTAGAAAAATTCACTCTTATGATCCTTGTATTGCTTGTGCGGTGCATGTAATGGATACTAAGGGCAATAATCTAAGCGAATATAAAGTGAATGTCAATTTATAAGGAGGCTTTCATGCAAAACAAAGAAGAAAAATTGCAAAGAAAAGCTGAATATGAATTTAGCATAGGTTTGCGTTTAACGCACTGGGTAAGAGCTATTGCTATAGTGATTCTTATTGGCACAGGATATTATCTTTCTTATGTGTTTCAAAGTCCTATTAGTAACGGCGAACCCGTAAATTTTATGCAAGCAAAATACCGTTTAGTACATCAAGCGGTGGGTTTTGTTTTAATCGCTTGTATTATTTTTAAAGTATATTTGTTTTTTTGTGACAAGGTGAGTGCAAAAGAACGCAGAAGTGTATGGGATATTTTTAATATCAAATTATGGATAGAACAAGTAAAATTTTACATTTTCTTAGGAAAACATCCGCATTTAAAAGGGGTTTATAATCCTTTGCAATTTGTAACTTATTTTTTCTTTTATCTTGTGATGTTAGGTATCATTCTTACAGGGCTTATTCTTTATACTCATACTTACCATGAGGGCTTAGGTGGGCTTTTATATCATATTTTAAGACCACTTGAAGCTGCAATGGGCGGTTTGGCTGATGTAAGAACTTATCATAGAATTTTGATGTGGGTGATTATGATTTTTGTACCAGTACATATTTACATGGCGATTTTTAACGCAGTAAAAGGTAAAGATGGTGCTATGGATGCTATTATTAGCGGATATAAATTTGTAAAAGAAGAAAAGCATTGAAATTCTTAGTCCTTGGAATAGGCAATATCATGTTTGCAGATGAAGGCTTAGGCGTTCATCTTTGCAAACAACTTGAAAAAAACTACAAATTCACTCATCCTGAATTTACTTTAGATTTTGTTGATGGTGGAACTTTGGCTTTGCAACTTAGCTATATCATCGCTAGGTACGATAGACTTATCGTTTTAGACTGCATAGAAGCACAAGATGCGAGTATAGGAGATGTATTTTTCTTTCCTTATGATGCTATGCCTAATAAAATTAGCTGGAGTGGAAGTGCTCATGAAATAGAAATGCTTCAAACCTTGCAATACATGGAACTTGCAGGAGATTTGCCTAAAACACACATCTTAGCTTGTGTGCCAAAGCGTATTGAAGCGATGAGTTTTAAGCTCTCAGATGAGCTTATACAAGGGGCTAAAATCATGGAAAAAACTTTACTTGATTTTTTAAGCAAGGAAGGTTTTATTTATGAAAAGATTGCGGATTTTTCTTTGCAAGAATTAGCTGATATTTCTTATAAAAATTTCTAAATTTTTGTTCTAAAATTCATAGCTTTATTTAAAGAGATTAAATCCACATTTTCTAAATTTACACCACTTGGAATTCCTTGAGCGATTTTACTAAAAGTTAGGTTTAAGCCTTTAAATTTATCTTCTATAAAAAAGATAGTTGCATCAGAATTAATGCTATGTGTCAATGCAAAAATGAGCTCAGAGATATTTAGCTTAAGTATGATTTGCTTTAGTTTTTCAAGTTTTTCTTCATTTAACTCATCTAAAACAAAATATAGCCCATTGTAACTTTGACTCTCTTCGAGCGTTAGTATATCTTTTGGACTTTCAACTATACATAAAATGTTTTTATTTCTTTCTTCATCACTGCAAATTTCGCAAAGCTCATTTTCACTTAAAGCACCGCATTGCTCACAAGGTTTTATAAAGCGGATAGCATTTTCTATATTGTGTGCGAGTTTCATACCATTGATTTGATTATTTATACAAAGGTGATAAGCAAGCCTTATGGCGGTTTTTTTCCCTATGGTAGGTAAATTTGCAAAACTTTCAACAAGTTCGTTGAATTTTTCTAGGCCTTTTGCCATTATTTTTCTTTATCTCCAAAGAAAATTTTAAAGCAATGCTTTCCATCATCATAAAAATAAATCAAATCAAAATTATGCAGTTTGCATACCTCTGAAACTATATAAAGTCCTAGCCCCATACCTTTGACCTGATTATGTTTTTCTCTTGCGAAAGCTTCAAGATAATGTTCTATAGGCTCTGCTAAAGGCTTGCCTGGATTTTTAATGGTAAAACATTCTTTACAACAAAAAAGCTCACAAGTGCCATTGTTTGAGTATTTTAAGGCATTATCGATAAGATTTTTTAAAATTACAGAGAAAATTTCCATATCAACATTGATTAAAGCATCATCTCTGATATCGACTTTTACAACTTTATTAAAATCATCTCTCATAAGGTGTTCTTTAGCTTCCTCAAGTATAGTGCTAAAACGACTAGGTTTAAAGTGTAAGTTGTAGTTTTTTGAAAATAAATTTTCGATTTTGGCAAATTCATTGATCAAAGAATCCATACGTAAAAATATAGCGATAAGTCTTTCTTTTTGTCTGTCTTCTTTGATCATTTCAGAAATAATTCTCCCTTTTCCTATAGGGGTTTTTAACTCATGCATGATTGTTCTTAGGAAAAGTTGTCTTGATTGGATTAATTCTTGATTTTTTTTAAAAGCTTTTTGAAATTCAAAGGCGATTTTTCCTACTTCATCTTCTTGATAATCTAAAAAATCAGGTTGCTCCCCATTTGCAACTTTAGCAACTTGCCTTCTTAATTTTTTTAAAGGTTCTAAAGATTTTAATACCGAAAAATACATAAAAACAACCAACAAAGAAAAAGAAAAAAATCCTATTAATAAAAGATTATAAACTCTATCGCTAGTATTTTCTTCATATAAGCCATCAAAATCTTTACATTGAACATCAAAATAAAGATTGCTATGATATTTTAAAGAAGAAAGGGTGCAAAATTCTCCATTTGCTTTAAAAAGTGATTGTCCATTATTTCTTATGCTTTTTACAAGATAGGGATTTTGTATAGTATTAAAACCGCTATTTTCAAGATAGGATCCTATTTTAGCACCTGAAGTGTTTTCATAGGAGATGAGTAAATTTTTTATAAGATTTTCTTGTTTTAAACTTTCTTCTTCGTTGTAAGCACTTCCTTCTATTTTCAAAAGAACGATAAAAAGCACACAAACTAAGAAAAAAGTAACAACAAATAAAATAATTAGCTTGGTATAAATAGAATAATTTTTTGTCATCCTATTAGTTTATATCCTATACCTCTAACAGAAAAAATATGTTTTGGGGATTTTGAACTATCTCCTATTTTTACTCTTAATCGACCAATGATAACATCAAGACTTTTAGAATCTTTATCTTTTAGATTTTTACAGCGACTTACAAGCTGTTCTCTTGAAACGCTATATCCGTGCTGTTGGATAAGGTATTCTAAAATTTCAAACTCAGCAGGAGTAAGTGTTAAAACCTTATCTTCATAGGTGATCTCATGCCTTCTCTCATCGATTTTGAAAGCAGAATTAATATTTTCATTATTTGCGTGTTCAACTCTTTTTGTGCGACGAATAAGACTCATAATCCTTGCATACATTTCTTTTGGATCGTAAGGCTTTGGTAGGTAATCATCAGCACCAATTTGAAGCCCTACAACCTTATCGCTTAAGTCGCCTCTAGCTGATGAGATAATAATGGGAATATTGCTTTTTTGTCTGATTTCTCTACAAACTTCAAGACCATCAATTCCTGGTAAAGTTAAATCCAAGATTAGGCAATCATAGCCTTGAACGCCTACATTTAAGGCGCTTTTAGGATTTTCAAAATTTGTGATTTTAATATTAAACTGCGCTAAATACTCAGATAATAATTGCGCAAAATCAGGATCATCTTCTATCATCAACACATTAATCATTTTAGTATCCTTTAAATTTTATCTAAGATTTATAATATTTGCATAATTTTATTTAAAATTTGATAAATTATTGATTTTATTTTTGCTAAAATTAGATTTTTGAATTTTTAAGATTAAAATTCTAGCAAAATTTTAAATTTTTTAAAGGAATAATGTGGAAATAAGTTATTATGAAATTCTTGAAATCACGCAAAGTGCTGATAAAGAAACCATAAAAAAAGCCTATAGAAAAATGGCTTTAAAATACCATCCCGATAGAAATCAAGGCGATAAAGAAGCAGAAGATAAATTCAAGCTTGTTAATGAAGCCTATGAGGTTTTAAGTAATGATGAAAAGCGAGCTATTTATGATAGATATGGAAAAGATGCTTTAAAAGGCGGTGGATTTGGTTCTAGTAGCTCAGGTTTTGGTGGTTTTGAAGATTTAGGAGATATATTTTCTAGTTTTTTTGGAGAAGGCTTTGGCTCATCATCGCGTCGTAGAAAAAGTTCAAATGATGAGAAAATCCCTTCAGATTTTATCGTTAATTTAAAATTAAGTTTTAAAGAAGCGGTTTTTGGTTGTAAGAAAAATATAGACTTTACTTATAAATGCTCTTGTAAAACTTGTAATGGAACAGGGGCTAAAGATGGAAAACTTCAAACTTGTCCAAAGTGTCAAGGTAGGGGACAGGTTGGAATTTCTCAAGGTTTTATTACTTTTGCACAAACTTGTCCTGATTGTCAAGGAAGTGGAGAAAAAGCTAGTGAAAAATGTAGCGATTGTAAAGGTTTAGGTTATAATGAAAGCAAAGATAGTGTCGAGCTTAATATCCCAGAAGGTGTAGATACAGGTATGAAACTTCGTGTCAATGCTAAAGGCAATATCTTAAAAAATGGCACTAGAGGGGATATGTATGTTAAGATCATCGCTGCTGAAGATGATACTTTTATAAGAGATGATGATGATATATATATAGAATTTCCAGTGTTTTTTACTCAAGCTATCTTAGGAGAGAGTATAAAAGTACCTACCATACGCGGTGAAGCAAGTTTAAATTTACCAAAGGGTGCTAAAGATGGGCAAAGATTTGTTCTTGAAAAAGAAGGAGTAAAAGATGTTCATAGTTCTCGCATAGGAAATCAAATCGTTCAAATTTCTATCAAATTCCCAACTTCTTTAAACGATGAACAAAAAGAACTTTTAGAAAAACTAAGTGAAAGTTTTGGTATCAAAGATGGTATGCATCAAGAGCAAAAAGGGCTTTTTGAAAAAATCGCTAATTGGTTTAAGTCCTAATTTTCCTAAAGCTTTTTAGCTTGGGAAAATCTTTTTTTTATATAAATTTAAGTTTTAAAAATCAGGCATAAAAAAAGGCGGGGTAAAATCCCGCCTTAAAGTTAAACTTGAAAACCCCTTAGAATTTGTAAAGAGCTTGAAGTCTTACAGCATCGTGATGAGTGCTTTCAGGATCTGTATTAACATTTACATAAGAGTAGAATGCTGAGAAGTTAAGTTTTGGAGAGTATTTGTAATCTACTCTTGCAACAGCTTCAAGTTTCTTACCACCATTGCCAATTTCCCCTGTTTTTGTTCCACCGTATACAAAGTCAGCACCAACGCGAACTGTTTCATTAAAAGTATATCCAGCAGTTACATAACCAAAGATATTTCTACCAATATCGCCATTTAAATTAGAACCATTAGTATAGAAAATTTCTTCACCTGCAAGCAAAGAGCCAAGATTACCTTGATCTTCAATTGTGGTTAAAGTAACTTTATCTTTTTTACCATAGTATAAACCACCAAGGCTAGCATCCCAACCATTTAATTCAACACTACCTCTTAAAGCGAAGAAATTACCGTTAGCTGCATGATTTGAAAGTGCATTTTTAAGTTTGCTATCCAAGGAATTTCCTAGGTAAGCTCCTTCAAGAGTCCAGTTGATTCCATCAAAGATAGTTGTGCTATAAGCTGCATCTACAGCATATAAGAATGCATTATCACTCATATAAGCTAACCATAATTGAGGATTAAATTGTCCACCTAAGAATTCATAAGAACCTATGGCAGCAGCACCATAAAGATTTTTATCCCAGTTTAAAGCACCGCTTGTATCGCTATCACCTTGAGGATTTCCACGATTAAATTGAACTCCTGTAATTTTATTACCAGGATTTTGAGTGATTATTACAGTAGAGTCTGAAGCTTCGTTGAAACTATCTACTGCAAAAGCAGCTAGAGTTAAACCATCGATGCTGTTGTTTACTACTTTAATACCTGTTCCAACTAAACCATCAACTCCATTATCAGTCCAGATAGTGTTTAGTTGTTGTTTACCAGCGATTACGCTTGTTGCAACATCTTCATTTGTATAAGTTAAATATAATTGGCGAACACTTAAGGTATCACTTGTGTTGCTGATGCTATTTTCACCATAACCACCATCTTTCGAATTATAGTCAAATTGAACAAAAGCTTTGAAGTTATCAGCTATAGCGGCATTAAAGTTAACTTGTGCTCTGTATTTATGATCTTGTTTACCAGAAATACCAGAACCAAAATTATCATTGCTCCATGGATTGCTACTTTCATATCTGTATCTTAATACTCCAGATACATCGATATCTTTGATCGCTTCTTCAAGTGGAGTAGCGTTAGCTGCTGAAAAAGCACCTGCAGCAAGAGCTGCAACTAAACTAAGTTTAACTAGTTTCATGAGAATTCTCCTTGTCAAAAATTAATAAAACATCGTAATTGTAGCACATAAATTTGGAGTTTTTTCTTAAGAAGCACTTAAAATAGTAAAAATTTTAAATCTGAAGGATAAAAACATCTAAAGAAAAGCCTAGCTAAAGGGATTTAAGCTAGGCGTGTAATTTTAAGGAGTTTTTCTTATGAATGTTTTTCGGTTCGTTTAGAAGTATAAGTCTAAAAAGTAAACGAGAAGTAATATATAGTTGTTTTAAATTATTTTGATAAAAAAACAAGTAAATTTTTACAAGCTAGGGATAAAATTTTATAAGTTTCATCAAAATTCCCACTATACCAAGGATCAGGGACTTCATTATAGTTTAGACTAGGACTAAAATCAGTGATTTTTAAAACTTTGTTTTGGGTGTTGGTGAAGTTTTTTAAAACATTTTTGAAGTTAGAATTGTCCATGGTGATTAAAAAATCGCTTTCATCGCAAAGCTTTTGAGTGAGTTTTTTGCTTATGAAATTTTTGTGTTCTATGTTAAGTTGGGCAAGTTTGTTTTTGGTACCATAGTGCATACCTTCTCCATCGTGTTCTCCTGAAGTTCCAGCACTGCTTATAAAAAATTCTTTTTCTAAATTTGCTTTTTTGACAAGATCTTTCATGATAAATTCTGCCATAGGCGAACGGCATATATTGCCTAAGCATATAAAGAGTATTTTTTTCATTTTTATCCTTGAGTTTTAATTAAAAATTATAAAAAATATCATACAATAAATCCATGGAAAATTTCAATAGAACTTTGCTTGTGTGTTGGTTTGGTGTTTTTACCACAAGCATGGGGCTTAGTCAAATCGCTCCGATTTTGCCTTTTTATATCAAAGAACTAGGACATGTTGATACGAGTGAAATAGCGTTTTACTCAGGACTTGCTTTTGGGATCACTCCGCTTTTTATGGCTGTTTTTTCACCTTTATGGGCTTTTTTGGGTGCAAAGTATGGTTATAAAAATATGCTTCTTCGTGCAAGTTTTGGAATGTCGGTTTTAACCTTATGGCTTAGCTTTGCTCATAGTGCTTTAGAAGTGGTTTTTGTGCGGGGTTTAACAGGGATAATTTCAGGTTTTACTTCTGCTGCTGTTGTGTTTATCGCTGTGATAGCGCCTAAAGAAAAAGTGGCTTATGCTTTAGGAACTCTTTCTACGGCTTCTATAAGTGGAAGTTTGCTTGGGCCTTTGTTTGGTGGCTTTGTGGCTGAATTTTTTAGCATTAGTGCGGTTTTTGATGTGGTGGCTTTTTTGATCGCTTGTTCTTTTGTGACGATTTATTTTTTTATCCATGAGAGAAAAATTCAAAAAGAGGCGAAGAAAAATACTCAAAAAGTAAAAGAAAACAAAACCCTTATCATCGTTCTTTTTATCACTACTTTTGTGATACAATTTGGTACTTTTGGAGTGATGCCAATTTTAAGTATCTATGTTGAGCAAATTCATCAAGGTGGAAATTTGGCTCTTTGGGCAGGTATAGTAGTGGCTGCAAGTGGGATTAGTAATCTTTTTTTTGCACCAAAACTTGGAAAAATCGCTGATAAGATAGGGCCTAGTAAGATTATTTTGATAGCTTTGATATTTTGTGGAATTTGCTTTTACTTGCAGGCTGTAGCAAGTAATGTTTATATGCTTATTTTCGTGCGTTTACTTATAGGTGTAGGACTTGGAGGGCTTTTGCCTTGTGTGAATGCCTTGCTTAAAAAAAGCGTGAGTGCTAAAAATTTAAGTGTGATTTTTGGTTTTAATCAAACTTGTCAATTTTTGGGAAATTTTTGCGGTGCTTTTGGTGGAGGGCTTATGGCTTCTCATTTTAGCGTGGAATTTGTTTTTACTTTTGTGTGTTTGATTTTTATCATTAATGCTTTTATTTTCTTAGCGTTTGAGAAAAAATATATCTTTTCAAATCAAGGTTTATAAATTTAGAAAGGTTTAAAATGGAAATGATTTTATTTGTTTTAGTGATGATTTTACTTGTACTTTTGTTTGTAGTGCTTTTTAGGCAGTATAAAAGCCCTAAAATAGAAGAAAAAAGCACGCAAAGTTTTAGCGATATCATGCAGCTTAAATCCATAGGAGAATTAAGTGTTTTTCAAGTTTTTAGTAAAGAGATTGTCACTAAAAAAGATAGCGCTTTTAATGGAATTTGGAAAAATCTTTTAGGATGGTCTTTGAGTGAAAGACAGATTGCTTTGATTTTTGAATTTGAGATCACTTTCTTGTATGATTTAAGGGATAAAAACTTTGATATTTTGCCTTTAGGGGACGATGCTTATAAGATCATCATGCCAGAGTGTAGATATAAACACAGCATCATAGATATGAAATTTTATGATGAAAAAAATGCTAAATTTTTACCTTTTTTACTACCTGATTCTATCAATAGTACGGGGATTAGTTTTAGCGAAAGTGATAAAAACAAACTCATAAAAGAAGCCAAAGATGAGGTTAAAGACTTGTCTTTAAATCTTATCCAAAATTTAGAAAGCAAAATTCATAAAAGCGCTAAGGATACTTTAGAAGCTATTGCTAAAGGTTTTGGGGCTAAGAGAGTGGAATTTGAATTTAAAGATAACACACAAAAGTTAGATGTAAACTAGCTTTTTTTCTTTTCTTGCTTGGGTAATGCTTAGTTTGCTATTTTGTAAATTTTTTGATTATTTCATAGTTTTGTAAAAGCTGTTCAAAAGAAAAATTTAAATTTGCAGGAGAAGTTGAGGGTAGGGCTACGGCTTTTAAATGAGAGTGAAATTTAGTAAAAAATTTATAAGCACTTTGTCCGGTGGTAAAAATGGCTTGGATTTTAGCTTGAGAAAGGATTAGGTTTAAATCATTGGCTTTTGCATAGCTTATGGTTTTATCATCTGAATTTTTTATCTTGCAACTTTGAAGTACATCCCAAAGAGCGATATGTTTTTTTCTTAAAAAGGCTTGTTGTTCTGTGATATTTTCTAATTTTACATCAAAAAGTGTTTCTAGTATAGGCCAAAAACGATTTCTTGGGTGTTGATAATAAAAGCCGTCTTGTCTTGATTTGATAGAAGGAAAAGAGCCCAAAATTAAGATTCTAGAATCCTTGTCAAAAAAAGGCTCAAAAGGGTGAGTTAGAAATTCACTCACTCGCACAAATCCACAGAAATTTTTCCATTTTTAATTTCGCTGATTTTAACTTTTAAGCTTTGGTTTTCGCTTAAATTAAGATGCTTGCTTTTTGAACTATGCAATAAACCATCAACACCATTTTTAAGTTCCACAAAGGCTCCAAAAGGAGCGATTTTTTTAATAATACCTTGAAATTCTTGCCCAAGTTCAAAGTCTGATATATCTTTGTCTTTAGAGCCTTTTTTAGTTCCTTTTTGAGAGCTTGTGATATTTATGATGTAGTCTTTTGCGGCTTTGATTTGCTCGTTTTGATTACCTGCTATTTTTACTTCACCTTTTTCGCGATCTAAGTCTATAGAAACGCCAAATTTTTCTATGATTTCTTTGATGGTTTTTCCAGCTTGCCCTATGATATCAACGATTTTTGAAGGATCAACGCTAAAAAGCTCAAGTTTAGGTAAAACTTCTTCATTGACTACGATTTCTTTGGCGGCTTCTTCCATGATATTTAGGATGTGAATTCTTCCTTCTTTGGCTTGGTATAAAGCTTGTTTTAGTGTTTCTTGATCGATTCCGCCCAGTTTTATATCCATTTGAAGAGCAGTAACGCCGTCTTTGCTTCCTGCTACTTTAAAGTCCATATCCCCATCATGATCTTCAAGTCCCATGATATCTGTTAAAACAGCAAATTTGTTATCTTCAAAGATAAGCCCCATGGCTACTCCTGCAACAAGTTTTAAGCTTGGCACTCCTGCTGCTTTTAGGGCTAAAGATCCGCCACAAACCGTTGCCATAGAACTTGAGCCATTGCTTTCTAAAATTTCACTGACTAAGCGGATTACATAAGGATAGTTTTCATCTATGCTTGGATAAAGTGCTCTTTTGGCTAAATTTCCATGTCCTAGCTCTCTTCTTCCTGGAGCTTTGATAGGACTTGCTTCGCCTACTGAAAAACCTGGAAAATTATAATTTACCATAAAGCGTTCGCTTATAGGATTTTTTTCTGTAAGCAAGTCTATCATTTGAGCATCGTTTTCTCCGCCTAAGGTTGCAACCACTAGAGCTTGAGTTTGTCCACGAGTGAAAAGACAAGAGCCATGAGCGTTTGGCAAGAGATTGGTTTCTATACTGATAGGACGCACCTCGTTTAAACTTCTACCATCAGCTCTTTTGCCTTCATTTAAAATTTGCTCACGAATAAGTTTGCGTTTGACTTTAGCTAAGGTATTTAAGATACTTTCTTCGCTCCAGTCTTTAGCGATTTCAAGATTTAAAATTTCTTTAGCAATTTTATTTAGTTCGCTTGCTCTTTCGCTTTTTGCCATTTGGTTGATGGCTTCTTTGATTTGTTTTTGGAAATTATTTTCTATAAAAGCTAAAATTTCAGGATGTTCAATCTCATTTTTTAGTTCGATTTGAGAATTTTTTTTGTGTTTGCTAAAGGCTTCTTCATAGGCATTTGAGCCATTTAATATAGCTTTTTGAGCTAAATTTAGAGCTTCTAAAATTTCATCTTCGCTAAGTTCATTCATATTTTGTGAAGTGGTTTGAGTTAAAACATCAGCATAAGGAGCTTCGATAAAAATTTCATTTTCTTTTTGATCAGGTAAGGCTCTCATTTCTATCATCAAAAGCTCATCTTTTACACCTGCTACATAGAGATCTAGAGTGCTATTTTGAAGCTCTTTATTGTTTGGATTGAGTATGAAATTTCCATCTATCTTTCCTATGCGAACACCACATACTGGAGCTTTCATAGGTATATCACTAAGATAAAGTGCCACGCTTGCGGCATTTAAACTCATTACTTGCAAATCTACTTTAGGATCGGCTGAGAGAACCATCACAACGATTTGAGTTGGATAAGCATAGCCTTTTGGAAAAAGAGGGCGTAAGCTTCTATCGATAATACGTGCTGTTAAGGTTTCTGCATCACTTGGCTTGGTTTCTCTTTTGACATAACCACCAGGGATTTTGCCCGAGGCATAAGCTTTTTCGATGTATTGGACGGTTAGAGGTAAAAAATCTTCTTCAACTTGTTTTTCTTCTCTTGCAACTGTAGCTAGAACAACGCTTTTGCCTTGTCTCATTAAAACAGCACCAGCAGCTTGTTTGGCGACTTTATCTATATCAAATATTTCTGTATTTTTGTTAATTTCTATGCTGTATTGCATTATTTTTCCTTTTTTACCAGATAATAAATTCGTAAAATTTTTTAAAATATTTAGCAAATTTCATCCTTTTTAAATTTTGTTTTCACTTTCTGCTAAAGAGAAATCGTATTTTACTCCTCCTAAAGGATAGAAGTTGAAAATAAAATAAACTCCGCTTTGATTTTTAGCTGTGATACCACCACTTGTGAGTTGTGGATCGATTCTTTCTCTATACATTAAAGAATAGTTCCAACATTTTCTTTGATAGGTATAGCCAAGTTCCCACATGTTTGCATGAGCTCTTTGAGTATCAAACCAAATTCCACCAAATAAATTGTAATTAGGTGTGGCAATATAATTTGCTCTTGTGCCAATAAAGCTATATTTTCCATACTCATCGTTTTGATAAGCATGAGAAAACATCCAATTAAATTTTGAATTTGTATTGACTTCTATTTGGCTGATGACATTGGTAAAGCGACTTTGCTCATAAGAGTAAAGCACTTCGCTGTTGAGATTGATGTTTTCATTAAAATAATAAGTTAAAAGATTTTCAAGTTCATAGAATTTATTTTGTTTATTGAGATAGTCAAGTGAAAATCTGTGTTTGAGTTTTTTTTGTCCTTCGTTGTTATAGAAATATTGTACAGCATAAAGACTTGTATGTTCGTTTTCTTTGTCGTATTCTTCAAGATAATCTTGCGTGATTTTACCTGATTTTGCTCCTGGTAAAATGTAATTCACTCCTAAATTTAAAGTATGAAAGAAATTTTCATAAGCTTTTGAAAGATCGGTGTAGAGATTAAAATCATGAGTGTTTCTAAAATAATGCTCATGGTTTCTTTCGGGATCGTTGCTATAATTTACAAAAGAAGCATAAAATCTTTCTGTAAAAGTAAAGTGTAAAAAGTTTCCAAAAAAAGCATTGTGATACGAGATAGGCAAGTCTAAATTTAACTCATTTGCATAAGAACCAGCAGGTCGGTAAAAATTATGAAATGAAGCATCAAATGAATAACGTAAGCGTTCATCAAAAAGGTTATTTAAAAATCTATGATATTGAAAGCTTGGATATTCTTGCAAGGTTGTATTGTTGCTAAGTTTAGATGTGTCGATATAATATCTTGCATAAGCTCCATAAAAATTGTTTTCATCAGCTAAAAAATAATTGATTTTGGAGGTTACAAGCGAGTTAAGATCTCGATAATCTCTACTTCCTAAATTTAAATAATCCACATCGTTGAGATAGGTTGCATCTATCCATAGACCTTCTTGAAAATTATCACTGAGCAAAGATTTGATTAAATCATCTCTTGAGTATTTTAGTTCTATTCCATAGTGGGTTTGGTTTTTCAAATTTTCATCGTGAAAATAGGAGCTATTTTCTCTAAAAGCACCAAAATTTAATTCTCCTGTTGAATATGGAGAATCAAGAAATCTTAAAGTAGAATAAAGTCCAAAACCACGGTTTGTTCGAATTTGTGGATCAAGTTCTAAATCCCAATTTTCTTGAGTGGCAATATAAATAGGTTGTTCATAGTATAAGCCTTCGCTACTTTTTAAAACGATTTTTGGGATTAAAAGTCCGCTTTGTCTATGAGTATCAGCACTAAATCCAAAATAAGGTAGATAAAAAACCGGGGTATTTTTAACATATAATCTTGCATTGTAAAGATGAACAAAATTGGTTTCCCGGTTAAGCCAGCCTTTTGAAAAACGAATTTCCCAATCAGGATCTTCAACATTGCAGCTTGAAACTGCTGAAATTTTACTTTCAAAGACTTTATCATTTAGATGGCTTGTTTTGCTTTGAAACCATACTTCAAGATTGTTATTGGAAAAGAAAAAATTACTAAAATCGGCTTGATTGGAATTTAGGTTGATTTTAGCATAATCAGAATGTGATCTTTCGTTTTGTCCCCTTAGGATGTTAACATCGCCAAAAAGCTCAACATCTCCGGTTTTTTCATTGTAAATTGCTTTATTGGCAGTGATGAAATAAAAATCAGAAAAAATAATAACATCATTGTTTGCAGTAAGAATATCACCTTCTTTTTTTGCATCAAGAGCGTAAATATCAACTTGTGCTGCACTTAAAGCTATGCTAGTTCCTAGCAATAAGGAAAATTTACGCCACATCGACTACTATTGTCCTTGCTAGATAATCCTCCCAAGCTTTGCGTAAATCATTGCTTAAAGCCCAAGCAAATCCAAGCATAAATGCCATAGCACTAACCTGTCTTATGGCAGATCTGATGCAACTTTGGATGAGATTGGGTTTGTCAAGAAGATTTTCATCCAAGATGATAATTTTGCATAATATTTTTCCCAAACTTGCCCCATAAAGATAAGTAAAAATTGCTTGATAACTAAAATGAAGCAAGATGAAGCCAAGATAAAAATTTCCTATAATTTGAGTTGTTTCAAATAAATCTTTTGCTTGGATTAGACGATCATAAAAAATGATAAACACAATCAAAGAAATAATCATATCATCGATTAAAAAAGCTAGAACTCTTTTTCCAAAACTTGCTATTTTTAGATTTTCACGCTCTAAGCGGTCTTGTAAATTTTCTTTCATTTAAGAACCTGATGAGCGATGTCTTTTCTGTATTGCTTTCCTTTGAAATTTACATTATCACAAAGTTTATAAGCATTTTTTTGCGCTTCTTCTATACTTTTTCCTGTGCCAACGCAAACCAAAACTCTTCCACCATCAGCCATTAATTTGCCATCTTCTAGGCTTACTCCAGCATAAGAGATATGAGAGTTTTCAGGAATGTTATTTACAGTAATTTCACTTTTTGGTGAACTTTTGTAAGGATAGTTTTCACTCGCGCATACAACCCCTACTGCAAATTCTTTTTTGATTTTGATTTTTGTGTGTCTTAAGCGTCTTTGAGTAGCAGCTAAAATAAGCTCCAAAGGATTTTCGATTAAAGGCATTAAAACTTCACATTCAGGATCGCCAAAGCGAACATTAAATTCTAATACATAAGGTTTATTTCCAACGATCATAGCACCTATAAATAAAACACCACAAAATTCCGCTCCTTCTTTTTTCATGCCTGCTAAAGTCGGTAAAATAATATCTTTTTGAACTTTTCTAAGCAAGCTTTCATTCGCTAAAGAGCTAGGAGCGTAAGCACCCATTCCGCCAGTATTTGGCCCTTGATCATTATCGAGTAATTTTTTGTGATCTTGTGCTGCAGGAAGTAAAACAAAATCATTGCCATCACATACTGCAAAAATGCTTAATTCATAACCATCTAAAAATTCTTCAATTACAACGAGTTTTCCAGCATCTCCAAAGCTTTCTCCGCTCAGCATTTTAGCTGTTTCTTCTATAGCTTCTTCATGAGTCTTAGCTATGATAACACCTTTTCCTGCACAAAGTCCATCGGCTTTTACTACTATAGGAGGGGTTAAACTATGTATAAAATTTTTTGCTTTTTCAATATCATTTGTGTTTAAAAATTTGGCTGTTTTGATACGGTATTTTTTAAGAAAGCTTTTCATAAAAGATTTTGAGGTTTCAAGCATTGCAGCAGCTTTACTTGGCCCAAAAATAGCAAGTCCTTGTTGTTTAAAAATATCTACAACACCTTCAGCTAAAAAACTTTCACTTCCTACTATACAAAGATCAAAACCTTTTTCTTTCGCATAGGTTGCTAAAACTACTGGATCTTTTAGGTTTAAATTTGTTCCAAGACTTTCGGTAGCGCCATTTCCAGGAGCAAAATAAAACTCTAAATTTTTGTCTACTCTTCTTAAGGCTAAAGCAATAGAATATTCTCTTGCACCACTACCCAAAATCATTATTTTCATTTATATCTCCTTTTAAACCCAAACAGCCGTTTAACAAAGATTGACCCCAAAAAGTCAAAGAAAACCGCTAGGTAATTTTTAAAGGCTGCAACTTCTCGCTTTTTTCAAAGCTCAAACGATGCCACAGAACACGGTAAATCACACAATCGCAGTTAATAAAAATGTGTTGGATCACTTTAAATACCACAAACTGTTTAGGCAAGGAAATTATAACTTAATTTAGCTTAAATTTCTATGTCTTAAATCAGTTTAAATTTGGTTTTTCCTGATTTGTCAAAATGCTTTCCTTGTAAAATAATATCGGCAACATTTTCCCAAACATGTTTTTCATCAATATAGACTATATCAAAGGTGTTATCACGCATTAAAGACTGATAATTCACTTTTTTAGGTGCGTATTTTACTAAATAATATGGATTTTGTGAAAAGTTTTCAATTTTTAATTTGCATAATAAATCTAAATCCGATGTGACAACTAAAAATTTTTTTCTTTGTTCTTTTGTAATTTTTTGAATATACACTAAAAGTTTTTGGTCAAAAGGATTTAGAGCGGATTTATTTAAGCGACTTAAGTAATGTTCTGCAAAAGAAAGAGAACAGAAAGAATTTTCTATATTGCTCATGGTAAAATAAGAATTTTTAACCCCTGATGATTTTAAAGATAAGTGCCAAATTTTAACATCCATTATGGTTGCGCATAGATTTAAACCTGTGACAATTTTTTTAAAGAGCTTTTCTCGTGAAAGTTTAAAAGCATTTTCGAAAATATTGTAATTTTTCTTATAAAAATCTTCCCTTATAGCATCAAGTCTTTTTAGTGTTGTTCTGTAGTATTCTGCTTCTTTTTGTAGTTTAGCCAATCTTTCTTGTCTTGCTTTAAGTTTTTCAGGGTCTGTATTGGCCGCATTGCTTTTAAGATTTATTTCAGATTGTAAAGTTTTCATTTGTGCTTCAAGTGAGGCTAGACGATTTTTTCTTGTATCTATGGTGGCTACTAAAGCTTGGTAATGACACTGCAAAGATAAAAAAGTTTCGTTAAAAATTTTAGTGATATTTGGTTTTTGATCAGCTATCATTTGCTTATATGAATTCTCTAAATGCATCATGATACTTTTTAACGCGCTAAATTGGGTTTGGTCTATGCTATTATCCATAAAAATTAAAGTATCATAAGCTTTAAATAAAAATCTTTTAAGTATAAGATAATCAAGTATGCAAGGAATTTCCTTTTCATCTTGTAGATTGGCTTGAAGCGTTTCTACGGATAAAATTTCATGGGCAAAATATTTTTGTATAGCTTGAGGTATAGTAAAAGAAAGAGGAATTTTTTCTATACTGTCAAAGTCTGTTGTTCTATAGAGTTCTGTTATATAAGCACTTCTTCTTGAGTTTTGCAAGTCTTCTAATTCATCATCATTATCAGTTTTCCAAAAATCATGCTCAGTGATAAAATCCCCTTCTTTAAATTCTTGAAATTTTGAAGGTTTTATACCCGTTATGGTTTTGCTTGTTTGAACGGGCTTGCCGTCTTCTGCTTTTTTTTCGCTAGAAAGAGTTCTAAATTCCACAAGCATGCCAACACTTGGCATACTTTTTTTATCATTCCAAATTTGGCGATTGAAGTCAAAAAAGGTATTTGCTGAGTTTGTAACGGTTCCACGTCCTGTAGAATCCATATAAATAGCTATTTTTCCATGCATATTTCTTCCTTGAAATTTCTTGAATAAATTCTAGCCTTATTTTTATAAAAATTTTATAATAAAAATAAGAGCTAGAAAAAATGGATCATTCCCATTCTATGGTTGCAGGTGGTTTGCTTGAGATATCATAAACAACGCGGTTTATACCTTCTACTTCATTGATGATACGGCGACTTATGTTTTCTAAAACTTCGTAAGGTAAATGTGAAAAGGTAGCTGTCATACCATCGCTTGCATCTACAACGCGTATGCAAACTGCATTATCATAAGTGCGGTTATCCCCCATAACCCCAACGCTTTTAACATTTAAAAGCACGCAAAATGCTTGCCAAGTTTTATCATACCAACCTGTACTTTTAAGTTCTTCGAGCAAAATTACATCAGCCTTGCGCAATAGTTCTAAGCTAGGGCGATTTACTTCTCCCATAATGCGTATAGCAAGCCCTGGCCCAGGGAAAGGATGGCGATAAACCACTTCTTTACTAAGTCCAAGCTCAAGCCCTAAAGCACGCACTTCATCTTTAAAAATTTCTTTTAAAGGCTCTATGAGTTTAAGATTCATTTTTTCAGGTAAGCCCCCTACATTATGATGGCTTTTAATGGTTTTGCTTGCACCTACAACAGAACTTTCTATGATATCAGTATAAAGTGTGCCTTGAGCGAGATATTTTACATCTTTATGTTTTTTTGCTTCTTCTTCAAAAACTTCTATAAAGGTATTTCCTATGATTTTTCTTTTTTGCTCAGGATCTCTAACATTAGCCAAGCGACTTAAGAAAATTTCACTTGCATCAATGCTGATAAGATCGATACCTAAGGTATTTTTAAACATAAATTCAACTTGTTCTTTTTCTCCGCTTCTTAAAAGTCCATTGTCTACAAAAACTACTATAACTTGCTCTTTTATAGCACTGGCTAAAAGTGCAGCAACTACACTACTATCTACTCCGCCACTTACAGCACAAAGCACTTTATCACTGCCTACTTCTTCACGGATTTTTTCCGCTTGAGTTTTTGCAAAAGAACCCATATTCCAAACGCTTTCACAATTACAAGCGTATTTAGCAAAATTTTTTAAGATATTTTTGCCAAATTCACTGTGTTGTACTTCTGGGTGAAATTGCAGAGCAAAAAATTTCTTATCTTCGTTGCCAAAAACACAAAAAGGACTATTTTCACTTGTGGCTAAAACTTCAAAACCTTGAGGTAAATTTTCTACTTTATCAGAATGACTCATCCAAACGGTTTGTTTTTTTGGAAGATTTTTAAATAAAGCACTATCTTTTTTAACTTCTATGTTTGCTTTACCGTATTCTTTATGTCCTGCAGGTGCAACTGTAGCTTTGTAATGATGTGCCATAAGCTGCATACCATAACAAATTCCAAGAACAGGTAAACCCAAGTCAAATATGCCTTTATCGCAAAAATACGCATCAGTTGCATATACGCTTGCTGGACCTCCGCTTAAAATAATACCTTTTGGTTCTTTTGCCTTAATATCAGCTAAACTTACATTAAAAGGTAAAATTTCTGCATAAACTCCTTGTTCCCTTAGGCGTCTTGCTATAAGCTGAGTGTATTGAGAGCCAAAGTCTAAAACTAAAATATCTGCTTTTTTCATTATTTACCACCTATGTAATTGTTCGTATTTTTTAATGGTTTTTACCGAACCATTTTGTTCATAGCTTGTGTATTGAGGGTTGCCTTTATATCCGCAAGCACAGAAGAAAATTAAGAAAAGAAATGCTAAAATCATCTTATGAGAAAAAGAAATAATATTAAGATGACTAAAAACGCTAGTGCTGTTATTAATGAATTGATGGATAAACCTCATTATAAGCCTTTAAAAACCTTATTTTTTTGCAAAGATTTTTTAAGTTCTTTTCCGCTTGCTAAGCAACGTTTGATTGCTAAAATTTATGTAAAAAATCATATTTTAAATATAATAACCTTACATCCAGCAGCTTATCAAGAATTAAATCATGATGATAGCAAAATTTATATTAAATTTCTCATAAAAGCATATGGACAAAAATATCCTTTAAGCGGATTTGTTGATATAAAAGATATAAAAATTTTTTCCCAAAAATACACTTATGCAGTAAATAAAAACAAAAATGATGAAAAATTCTCTAAAAATTCTTATTTGGAGCTTTCTAAGGGTGAATTTAAAAATTGCTTTAAAGATGAAAAATTATTTAAGAAATTTGAAGATTTAAGAGAACTTATAAAAAAAGGTTCTAATCTTGACTAAAGAGAATTTAGAAAATGAGCTAAAAACTCTTCCCAATAGTGCTGGAGTTTATCAATACTTCAATCAAGAAGGAAAGCTTTTATATGTGGGTAAGGCTAAAAATCTTAAAAATCGTGTCAAATCTTATTTTGCTTTTACTCCAAATTTACATGCAAACCCAAGAAATTCTTTAAGAATTCAAAAAATGATTGAAGAAACAATACATTTGGAATTTATCACTACTAATTCAGAAGCCGATGCTTTGATTTTAGAAAATTCTTTTATCAAACAACTGCATCCAAAATATAATATTTTACTAAGAGATGATAAAACTTATCCTTATATTTATGTGGATTTTGAAGAAGAATTTCCACGCTTTGAGATCACTAGAAAATTGGTAAAAAAAAGCCAAATTAAATATTTTGGCCCTTTTTTTAAAGGTGCTAGAGAGCTTTTAGATGCGCTTTATTTATACTATCCTTTAAAGCAAAAAGCAAGTTGTAAATCCCCTTGTATTTTTTATCAAATTTCTCGTTGTCTTGCGCCTTGCGATAAACGCATCAGCAGGGAAAAATACCTTGAAATTTTAGATGAGGCTATGCACGCACTTTTAAATCCTAGTGTTTTGCTTAAAAACTTAGAAAAACAAATGCTTGTTTTAGCGCAAAATGAAAATTACGAAGAAGCAGCTAAAGTAAGGGATCAGATTGCAACGATTAAAGATTTGGAAGTTAAGGTTGAAATAGATATTGCAAAATTAGAAGATTTTGAAGTATTTGCTTTAGCCTTTGAAAATTCCATGCTTTCAACCTTACGTTTTGTGGTGCAAAATGGAAAAATTATCAGTGCAAATTCTAAGATTACTCCTATAAAAAATGATATACAATGGGATAAAAATGAAATTTATAAGCAACTGATTTTAGAAAATTTTAGCATGGATATTCCTTTACTTGCAAATGTTATTTATGTTTATGAAGAATTTGAAGATAGAATACTTTTAGAAAAAATTTTAAGTCAAAGGTTTGATAAAAAAATCAGTATTAAAATCCCTAAAATAGGAGAAAAAAGAAAAATTTGTGATTTGGCTTTTCAAAATGCCCTTTTAAATATAGAAAAAGAGCAAAAAAATCATGATTTTACTATACAAAAAGAATTAAAGTCTTATTTTGAGCTTGAAAATTTACCAAATAATATAGAAATTTTTGATAATTCTCATTTGCAAGGCGTGGCAAATGTTGGAGCTATGGTAACTTATAGAATAAATTCTTGGGATAAGTCAAAATATCGAAAATTTCATTTAAAACATAAAAATGATTATGATCAAATGCGTGAAGTCTTAACGCGTAGGGCTTTGGACTTTGATAAAATACCCCCTCCTGATTTATGGCTTATAGATGGAGGAAAGGTTTTGCTTGATTTGGCTAAAGAAATTATTGTAAGTAGTGGGGAAAATGTCGATATTTTAGCTATTTCAAAAGAAAAGATCGATGCAAAAGCACATAGGGCTAAAGGAGGTGCTAAGGATAAAATTCATTCCTTAAAAGGAGAATTTAGCTTAAGTATTAACGATAAAAAACTACAATTCTTACAGAAATTAAGAGATGAAGCGCACCGTTTTGCTATCAGCTTTCATCAAAATACTAAGAAAAAACAGGACTTGAAAAGTTCTAAGCTTGCAAATTTAGGACTTAGTTCAGGGGTTATACAAAAACTTTTAGCGTATTATGGAAATTTTGAATCTATATATAAGGCTGATTTTAAAGATCTTGCAATGCTTGTAGGCAAGAAAGCGGCGCAAAAAATAAAGGAAAATTGATTTGATATTAGCAGGGATAATTTTTATTTTTAATCTAATTTTAACGTATTTAAGTATTGATATCTCAAAGCTTGATAGTGTTGCTGAACAACTGAAAATAGGTATGTTTTCTAGCATTTTTGTTTTATCTTTAACACTTTTTATTTTTGCTTTTAGACAAAATAGAAATATAAACAAAATATATCAAAAAATTTTTTGCATGCAAAATGATTTTTTAAATTTTCAAAAAAAGATTGATGTTGATAGTGCGCTTGATTTGTTAAAGGAAAAATTTGAAACTACGGGACAAAATTTAACTAAAATATCCCATGAAAAAGACAGATATTTGCATTTATTAGAAGAAAATTTATATCAGCTTGGAAATATATCCAATGCAATGCGTTGCTTAAATGAAGGGTATAATAAAGAAATTAATTCTTTGATTTTAAATGCCTTAAATTCTCAAAAAGATCAAATTAGATTAGAATTAAATGAGGCTTTAGAGCATCATAAAAGCATTATAGGGACATCTCATGGAAAGGTTTTGCAGTTTGAAGCAAGTGTGGCTATAGTTAATAATGATGAGCTTGAAAATTTTTTACTTGCAAATTTACTTTCGTATTTTGGCATAGAAAGTACTTGTTTTAAAAATTTAAGTTTTGATGTTAATGACTTTCATTTGATTTTTATCAAGGATAAAATTTTAAATGAAAATGTAAAGAAAAACTATGATTTTATAGTGATGGGTCGGCATAAAAATACACATTATGAGTATTTTTTAACTTTACCTTTTGAAAAAAAAGATCTTGAAAATATTTTGCAAAACAAGCTTGATAAGGTTTGCACTTTAAAATTTAAAACCCCTTATCAAAATAATGTATTGCTTTTTAAACAAAATGATTTTGATGCAACCTTATTTTTCAATATAATAGAAAAACAATGCGATAAAAATATATGTATAAATTCTTTTAGTCAATTAAAACAAGAATTAAGCAAGGAGACTTATCGTTTGATTTTGCTTGATTATGAATTAATTAAATTTGATCTTGAGCAAATGAGAAATTTGCTAAGTGCTTATAAAAAACAGCATCCACAAAGCCATATCATCTTTTTTTCAAAGGAAAAAGTTAGGGATTTTGATTGTGTGAGTGAAGTTTTAAGTGATGTAAGTAGAAATGATCTTATAACTTTACTTAGAAAGTATTTACCAAAGGTCTAAACTTTATAAAATTTAACTCCAGCTAAATCGAGAATTTTTACCTTTTTTTCTTTGATAAGTTGATTTAAGAGAGTTTTGGATTGTTCATCAAATTTCACTTCAATGTCTATTTCGCTTTGTGAGCGTAAATGAAGCATTTTTAATAATTCTTCTTCATTGAAGCTTAGTTTTTCAGCTTCATAATGCCTTTTGGCTAAGAGTACAGGAGTAGAATCTATAAGTTTAGAAAGTTCTAAAAGTTTTTCTTCGCTTACTTTTTTAACGGCATAAGCAGGAGGTCTATCTATGGTGCTTAGATCAACCCTTAAAGGCATGATTTTTTTTAAAGCTTGATTAAGTGCTTTAAATTCTTCTTCGTTGTCATTAAGATCTTTAACAACTAGAATTTCCATAATCAAATCTCCATTAAACCTAGCTCTAAAATCTGCCATTTTTTCTATCATTTTTTCTAAGTCAATGTTTTTTAAAGCTCTATCAATACGATAAAAAGTTTTAGCAACTGCACTATCTA
Organism: Campylobacter sp. BCW_4338; assembly: GCF_001763255.1. NCBI lineage: Bacteria > Pseudomonadati > Campylobacterota > Epsilonproteobacteria > Campylobacterales > Campylobacteraceae > Campylobacter > Campylobacter sp. BCW_4338. The sequence continues at coordinate 290,254 of NZ_MJYJ01000061.1, read as the reverse complement.
GGCTAAATTTGACCACATCTAGTTTTAGCAAAGCATTAAATTTGCCTTCATCTAATACAGCTGTGCCATTGCTTAAAATAAGCAATTTTTTATCTTTAGCAATGCTGCGTAAAGATAAAATAAGCTCATTTAAATAAGGATAAAGACTAGGCTCTCCGTTGGCAGTAAGGGTAAGAAAATCAAATTCAACATTTTTTTCAAGCATAGCTTTAACTTCGGAGATAATTTTATCTATGCTGATAATTTCATCCTGTTTTTCTTGGGCTTTTTTTTGAACAAGCTCGCAATAAACACAATCAAAATTGCATTGTTTTTTACTAGGGCTTAAATCTATACCCAAAGATCTTCCAAAACGCCTTGAGTTAACAGGACCAAAGAGTATTTTCATTTAGCTGAACTTTCTTGTACAAGCTTGATAAAATATTTTGCATTTTCAACAGGAATATCAGGCAAGATCCCATGTCCTAAGTTGAAAATATGAGCTTTATTTTGCATGGTTTTTAGTATTTTTTCCACTCCTTCTTTGATGGCATTTTTATCATAAAGTCTGCAAGGCTCCATGTTGCCTTGAAGAGTGTATTTGTGCGATAGTTTATCACGTGCTAAATCAAGCGGAGTGCTCCAATCAACTCCAAAAACATCAAAATTACCATCGATTCTATCCAAATAACCGCTAATGCCTTTAGGGAATAAAATTACAGGTATATTTGGGTATTTGCTTTTAATAAAATTTGAAATTTCAAGCATATAATTAAAAGAGAATTCAAAAAACTTATCATATTCTAAAGCACTTGCCCAGCTATCAAAAATTTGTATAGCATTAGCACCTGCTTTAATTTGCTCTTCTAAATAAAGTTTTAAAACTTGAGTTAGTTTGTTTAGAATTTTATGTAAAAGTTCTGGGTTTTGATAAAGCATTTTTTTACACTTTGCATAATTTTTACTTCCACTTCCTTCTATCATATAGGTAGCTATAGTCCAAGGGCTTCCGCAAAATCCTATTAAAGCCTTGCTTTGAGATAATTTTTCTCTTGTAAGCTTTAAGGCATCATAGACATAATTTAATTTTTTATGTGCATTTTGATCGTCAAGTTTTTCTAAATCTTCTAGGGTTGAAATAGGATTATCAAAAACAGGCCCTTCTCCTTTTTCAAAACGTAAATTCATACCCATTTCAAGAGGAACAACTAAGATATCTGAAAAAATGATTGCTGCATCTACATCTAAAATATCAATAGGCTGTAAAGAAACTTCAGAAGCTTTTTTATAGTCTTTGCATAAAGAGAGAAAATCACCCGCTTGTTTTCTTACTTCCATATATTCTGGCAAATACCTTCCTGCTTGACGCATCATCCAAATAGGGGTGTAGGGTGTAGGTTTTTTAAAGCAAGCATCAATAAAAATCATTATTTTCCTTTGTTTTTAGCAAAATTATAACAGAAATTGATAAATTAAATTATCAATTTCTCGATATTTGCTTTACACAGAAGAGCCAACAGGCGCTGAAAAAACATTAAAAAAATCTTTATTATTTTCTTCTTGTTTTTTGCTATTGCCAAAGATTGGACTATTTTTAGTGTGATATTTAGCTTCGGCTTGCATTTGCATATAGCTTATTCCCTCTTGTGTATTTGACTTTCCGGAATTAAATTCTTGCTTGTTGTTTTTTATATCTTGTTTTTCAAGATCGAGATTAAGTTTCCCGTTAATTTTTTCATTAACTTGAGTGCTGATTTTTTCTTTGGTTTGTTCTTCTAGCTTCAATCTTATGTGTTCCCTATAAGCTTCTTCATCAGGAATCATTTTTTTTCGTATTCTCCTGTTTTTTTGTTTAATACAAGTTCTTCCTTAAATTTTTTAATTTTGGAGCCGACAAATTCTTCTACTTCTTTAAGTAAAACTTTAAAAGGGGTATTCCATAAAGAATTTTCATCTTGCTTGAAGTTATTAGAAAATTTACGAGAATTATTAGAATTCTCGTTTATGTAGTTTGAGTTTTGATTGATTTGCATATTAAGCCTTTGTATTGTTTGCAGCATTTCCTGCGTCAATTGTAGCAAAAAGCTTATTTAGCAAAGTCTCCTCATTTTTTTTGTATTGATCTTCTCTCATTTTTTGCCAAGCATAAGATCTAAAATCTTCTCTAACAGCACCAAGATCAATGTCTTCATTAGTAAATTTGCTTGAGTTTGTTTTTTTCTCTTCCTTTTCTTCTTTGTTTTTTACTTCATTTAATGTGGCTTGAAATTCATCTGCCGAAGTATTTTTCTCTTTAACTTTAGTTGTGGTGCTAAAGATAGCATTTGATGTTTTTTGAGTGATATCTACTACCATTTTCTCCTCCTTTATTTAACTTTACATTAAACAAACAAGCAATTTCTATTCCAGTTTTATACATTTTTTAAACTTTTTCTTTGAAATTTTTTATAATTTAATTTATCTTTGGCAAAAAGCAAGGCAAAAATCAAAGCAGGGCTTACAAAAAGTGCCGAAAATAAAGCATTAAATTCTATACCCAATCCTGCTAAAACAATCCCACCTAAAAAACTTGCTAAGGCTATGCCTACATTAAAAGCTGCTTCATTTACACTTACTGTGCTATCTATGACTTTATAAGTATGGCGTTTAGCTTTAGCAATGCTAAGCATTTTTAACGCAGGTATGGTTGAAAAGGCAAAAAATCCTATCAAGGCTACGCTAAAAATGATTAAAATTTTAGAATGCATGGTGAGAAATACGCTTAAAAATACTAGAACTTGTATGCTTAAAATAAGACGTAAAGAAAAAATAGCACCTTTTTTATCTACTATTTTTCCGCCCCATAAATTCCCACAAATTGCACAAATTCCATATAAAAGCAAGATGTAAGCTGTATCTTGGACTCTAAAACCGCTTATTTCTACAAGTAATTTTTGCAAATAAGTATAAAGAACAAATTGAGCCCCACAACTACAAATGGTTATAGTATAAGTTTTTAACAAATTTTGATGTGAAAAAGCAGGGATTAAATTTTTAAGACTTGTTGGGCTAGGATGTAAATTTTTGGGCATCATATGCCATACTCCAAAAAATGCTAAGCTTGTAATGATAAAAATAAGTAAAAAGATAAATTTAAAGCCAAAATAATGCCCTATGAAAGTTCCAAGCGGCACTCCAGTAACCAAGGCTACAGTAAGTCCTGTGACCATTATAGCCAGAGCGCTTGATTTTTTATCATCTGGAGTTATAGCACTTACAGCTAAGGTAGCAATGACAAAAAATACTCCATGTTGTGTTCCTGCTATAAAACGTGCAAATGCTGTAAGATGGAAATTTTGGCTAAAAAAGATAATGAAATTTGCTAGAGCAAAAATTCCAAGATTGATTAAAAGTTGTGTATGTCTGTGAAAACGACTTAAAGGTATAGTAATAAGAGGAGCGCCTATAACAACACCTATAGCATATAAGGTTGTAAGATAGCCCGCAGTTTTTGCATCTACGCTAAAATACGCTTCAACATCAACCAAAACTCCTGCCATAACAAATTCGGTTACACCCATACAAAAAGCACTAAGAGCTAGTGCAAAAAGAGCTTTTTTGTAATTTTGCATTTTAAGTTCCTTATAAAAAATAAAAACGCATTATAATAAAATAAAAATTTTTAAAGGTAAATAATGAAAAAAATTATTTTATTGCTTGGTTTAAGTTTGGTGAGTTTAGGGGCTTTGAGTTTTGATGAGCTTATTTATAAAGATGAAGTAAAACCTAGTTTTGATTGCTCTAAAATCAAAGATGATGGTAAAAGTGATGATGAGCTTATGATATGTAATGAAATTGGTGTGCGTAATGAATTTGAGAATAAAAAACTTGCTTTAGTAGATAACATCTATAGTAGTTTGTATCAAAATATTTCAAAAAAGCAGATAAAAAGATGAAAAAAGATTTTAAAGCTATTTCAAAAAAGATGCTTAAAGAAATAAAAATTTGTATAAAAATATGCAAAATACAAAAGCAGGGGAAAATCCTATTTTACTTTTACTTAATGCAAGTAATTGGATGCAAGAAGCTTATATTAAGGCTTTATTAGAGCTTATGCAAAGAGCAAATAAAGATAAAAAGATCAAAGAAGTTTTAAGCAAATTTTTAAAAATAAAGTTGATAAATATGAAAATTTACTCACTCAAAGTTTAAATACCAATAAAGATTTGCAAGATTTTATAGACAGCTTAGCTAAAGAAGATTTGATTGATTCTAGGGTTAAATTAAGCCTTAGGATTTAAATTAATTGCAAATTTAGCCGCTTCAAAATAACTTTTAGTGTTGATTTTAGCATTTTTATAGGCCTTATCAAAGGCCGTACCATGATCAACGCTGACGCGTATGATAGGTAAATTTAAACTCACATTGATGCTTTTATCAAAATACAAGGCCTTTAAAGGAGCAAGGGCAAGATCGTGATACATAGCCACTAAACGATTGCAGTTTTTTAAACCAGCCTTAGTAAAAGCCGTATCAGCTACTAAAGGATAGGGTAGATAAACACCCTTGTCTTTAAAACTTAAAAGCAATTCTTTTTGTAAATTTTCATCTTTTAAAGCTTTTTTGAAAAATTTTTCATCTTTTTTAGAGTGTAAAAAGGCATTAACAAAGGTTATAGCTTTTTCCATGATTTTTTCTTCTTCTCCGCCTATGACTCCATAATCTCCAGCGTGAGGATTAAAACCTAAAAGCCCTATTTTTTTAAAATGCGTTTCTTTGTAAAAATCTTTTAAAAAGATGCTTAAATTTTTAAAAGTGATTTTTTTACTCACCTTAGCTAAAGGTACATGTTCGCTAAAAAGTCCTACAAACAGCTCTTTACAACCTAGCATCATAATGGCATTTTTTTTAAAAAAATCCCTTAAAGCATCGGTATGTCCTTTGTATTTAAGTCCTGCGTCTTCCCAAGCTTTTTTGTGTATAGGTAGAGTAAGCAAGGCATGGGCGTGTTTTTCATAGACAAAATAACTTGCCGCCTTAAAGCTTAAAAAACTATAAAGTCCACTTTTTGCATCTATTTCTCCGGCTTGGATTTTAAAATTTTCATCTACTTTAAAGCCTAAAGGAAGGCAAAAAGAGTAAATTTCAAGAGAATTTTCTTTTTTTATAAAATTAAACTCATAGTCTTTGTCATCTTTAAAAGCTACGATTTTTACATTAAAAGGTTTTAAATTTAAAAGTTTTAAAGCTTTATCAAGCAAGCTTTCGTGGATAAAATAAAAAGGTGTGCAGATTTTGCTTAGTTCTTCATGAGAACGCACTAAAATTTCAAGTCCTATGCCGTTTATATCGCCTATACTAATGGCTAGTTTTTTCATCTTTTAATAAGTTCTTTCATTTCTAAAATAGCGTTTTGAAGTCCTGTAAATACAGATCTTGCTACAATGCTTTGTCCTATATTTAGCTCGCAAATTTCTTTAATTTTTACTATGAGTTTTACATTTTTGTAATTTAAACCATGTCCTGCAGCCACTTTTAAGCCAAGCTCTACGCCCTTTTTAGCACAGAGTTTTAAATTTTGCAATTCTTTTTCAAATTGAGCTTGTAGGTTTTTTTTATCTTGATCAAGTTCTTTTAAGGCAAAAGCAGTATGAGAGATATTGCTAAAAAGTGCGTTGTGTAAATTCGCATAATGTCCTGTATGAAGCTCTATAAATTGGGCTTTTAAAATTTTTGATTTTTCTATATCTTCTAAACTAGGATTAATAAAAAGTGAAACTTCAATGTTTGCATTTTGAAGTTTTTCTATGCTTTGTTTTAATTTAGCATGATTTAAACAAAGCCCCCCTTCTGTAGTAAGCTCTTCTCTTTTTTCAGGTACTAAAGTAACGCGGTGGGGTTTGAGTTTAAGAGCTAAATTTAAAATTTCATCATTTAAAGCACATTCTAAATTGATAGGGCTTTTGCAAAATTTTATGATATTTTCCAAGTCAAAATCCTGAGCATGACGGCGATCTTCTCTTACATGCAAAGTGATTTGATCTCCGTGTTTAGCTGCTATAAAAGCAGCCTCTAAAAGATCAGGATCATTTACCATTCTAGCTTGTCTTAACACTGCGATATGATCGATATTTACACCTAAAAGCATATTTTTCCTTTAGAACTTTTTTGCTATTATACTATAAAATCAAACAAGGAAAGTCATGTTAGGTATAGATCTTGGTTCAAATACTTTAAGAGCAGTGCAAATGGATGAAAAATTAAATAAATTAAAAGAATATGAATTTGTTATTGGAGCAGCGAAAAATTTAAATCAAAGTGGAGAAATTTCTAAAGAAGCCATACAAAGATTAAAAAATGCTTTGAGTATTTTAGCTAAAGAGCAAGATTTAAGCAAAGCAAGAGCTGTGGCGACTGCAGCTTTTAGAAAAGCAAGCAATACAAATGAAATTTTTGCCCATTTAAAAGAAGAATTTGGGATTGATTTTAAGCTTATAGATGCTAAAAGTGAAGCTAAGATCAGTGTTTTAGGCATGCAATCAGGTTTAAGAAGGCTTAAAATTTGGGGAGAGTTTGCGTATTGTGATTTAGGAGGGGCTTCTTGTGAGCTTTCTTTTAGAAAAAGTTTTAAAAGTTTTGATTTTGGTATTATTAGTTTTTATGAAAAAAATCGCTATTCTTATTGTAAATCTTGTATTTCTTATAAAAAATTGATAAAAAAATATCCTAAATTTATCATCAATATTAAAGATAAAAAACTTAAAATTCATTTTTTAATTGCAAATCCCTATTTAAAGCATCTAGCTTTTAGGGCTTTTGATGAGGTGGTTATGATTAAAAAGGAACTTCGTTCTTTAGGGGTTAAAACGGTGGTTTTAAATTCCGGAGTTCCTACTACACTTGGTGCATTAAAACAAAATATAAGCTATGAAAAGTATGAAGCAAGTAGAGTAAATGGTAAAAAACTTTGCCATAAGGATTTTTTAAATTATGCTATTAAACTTTTTCATATGGAAGAAAAAAAGGCCATAAAAGAAGTAGGCATGATGAGAAAAAATTATTTGAGTGCAGGTTGTTTGCTGTTTTATGCTTTGTTTGATAAACATAAACTTCTAGTCATTGATGAGGGTTTAAGGGAGGGAGTTTGTTTGGCGAGTATGAAAAATATCAAATTTTAATTTTTTTGGAATTCGAAAAAATGAAATTTTTCATCAAAATTAAAAAATAAAATTTTAGCTTGAGATAAAAAACTTTCGTAAGTTTTAATGTTTTTATTTTTTGTGTACTCTAATAAATCTTCAAAACCAAAATCCATTAAAGCAAGACTTTGTTTTTTAAAATTTAAAGGTTTAAAATCATATGCTTTGATGAGTTTTTGAAGATGGGTAAAATTAACATTATAAGTTAGATCGCTTTTGCCGAAAAAATCTTTTAAAGATACTTCAAAAGGGCTAAAAACTTCGTGCTTTTGATAGATTCTTAAGCTAAAATTTTGTACATTAAAAGTTCCATAGTCAAATCCTGCAAATACAAATCTATCGCAAGCTTGATCTAAATCTTTAAAAAAATTTTCAAGTTCTAAGCTGAGTTCGCCTTTTGTAAAATTTAAAGCTTTGCATTTTGTGATTAAATTTTCATCCATATTTTTAAAAATAAGTTTAAAATTTTCTACAAATGCCATTTTATCATGATTTATAAGTTCGCAAGTAAAACTATCAAAAAGTTCATTGCAAAAGAAAAAAGCGTTCTTAAAATGGCATTCTTTAAGGTTATTTTTGTGAGTAAATTCCACTCCTTCTAAAGTGTTTTTTTGTAAAGCTCTTAATTTTTCATGCGGTTCTATGACGAAAAAAGAAATTTGAGAAAAAATTTCAGGTCTTAATTCAAGCAAAGCGGATAAAAAATCACGACTTAAATAGCCTTCATTAGCGCCTATTTCTACAAGTTCTAAAGGGAGTTGTAAAATTTTTTTATCTATTAAATTTAAAAAATGCTTGGCTAAAAGTGTGCCAAAAAGATTTCCTACGCTCACAGCAGTAAAAAAATCTCCGTTTTTTCCTATACTTACAGCATTTTTATAATAGCTCTCATGGAGCCAAGCATGGAAAAAGTCACTAAATTTCATTGAAAAATAGCATTAAATTTGGAGACAAAATCCAAAGGATCGACTTGTTTGCCTCCAGCTAAAATTCCAAAATGCAAATGCGGCCCACTTACCCTACCTGTAGCCCCGCTAAGTCCTATAAGCTCACCTTTTTTTATCTTTTGTCCTACTTTAACATCGATTTTAGAAAGATGATAGTATTGTGAATAAATTCCAAAACCATGATCAATGACTACTGAATTTCCTGCAAAATAACGATCTTTTGCAATTTTTACTATGCCTGAATTGGCTGCATAAATAGGCGTTCCTGTGGCAGCTCTAAAGTCTGTTCCACTGTGATAACTTGCTACTTTTTCATTAAAAGTTCTTGCTTTACCAAAATCACTTGTGATAAAAGATTTTAAAGGTATATTAAAAGCACCGTTAAATAAAGCTTTTGGAGTATAAGAGCTATAAATCGCATTGGCTTCTTTTAATTCTTTAGCGATGCGTTCTTGTACGGTTTTTGGCGGAAAAATCTTTTTGTTTTCAACTTGCAATTTTTCACTTTTATAATTACCTTCTAAAGTTTTTATGAAAATTTCTTCTTTTTTATTTTTATAAAATGCGATAAGTTTTGTATTTTTCGGGGGATTTTTGTAAGGTAAGGAAAAAATAGCTAGAACTTTTTCTTGATTTTTAGGATGTGTAAAAGTGGGAATATTTTTACCATTATTTTTTAAAGATAAAAAATCTTTCTTATCTAGCTCCAAAAATAAAGCTTGACCTTTGATGAGTTCTAAATTTTGAGCTCCAAAAAGCCAAAGAGTAAGGCTTAAAAAAAGCCATAAGGCTTTCATAGGCTTAACTCTTTAAGATCGGCGATTTTTAAAAACTCCGCATAAATTTCATAAACCAAAGCTTGGCGATTATTTTTAAGTTTTTCATCTTCAGCATTAATCATCACTTGATTAAAAAACTCATCAATAAAAGGCTTAAGTGCAAAAAGATTTTCAAGTTTTTCTTGTAAAGAGTTGGCTTTAGTTTTTTCTTGAAAAGCTTTGTAAAGTTTACTTTCTGCTTCTTGAACAAAAAGACTTTCATCAACTTTATGAGGATTTTTAGTGGCGATATTGGCTAGTCTTTTAAAGGTTGCAAAATTTTCATTAAAATTATCTTTTTTGCTAAGTTTTATAAGAGCATTTACGCTTTGATTGATATGGATAAGATCTGTATTTTGTGAGCTTAAAACCGCTTTTACAAAAGAAGCATTGACTGTATAAAAAGTATAAAGTCTTTCAAAAATAAAATCTTTTAAAATTTGCATATCAAAGCTTTTATAATGATTTGAAAGTTTTTCTAATAAAATTTGGATATCAAATTCTTTATTTAAATTTAAAGCAATTTTAATGATCCCATTGGCAGCTCTTCTTAAGGCATAAGGATCCTTTGTTCCGCTTGGAATTTTTCCTATGCTAAAAAGTCCTATAAGGGTATCAAGCTTGTTTGCAAGGGCTACTATGCTTGAAAATTCTGTACTTGGAAGTGGAGCTTGTTCAGAATTAGGAAGATATTGTTCTTTGATGGCTAAGCAAATTTGATAATCTAAGCCCATTTTTTGCGCATAATAACTTCCCATAATGCCTTGCAAATCAGTAAATTCATAAACCATTTGTGTGGCTAAGTCTGCTTTGGCGTATTTTAGTGCTGTGCTGATATTTTCGATTTTATCATTATGAAGCATTTGACATAAAATTTCAGCAATTTTAATCTCTCTTAAACTTTTATCTTGCATTGTGCCTAAACCTTCAAGATAAGTCATTTTGGCAAGTTTTTCAGGTTGCAAACCATTTTGTAAATCATTTTGATAAAAAAACATTGCATCGCTAAGTCTTGCACGCAAAACTCTTTCATTTCCATGTATGATTTTTGAATAATCCTTACATACTGCATTGCTTACTACTATAAAATGATTACTTAAGCCTTTGTCGTTAAAAACCGCAAAATAGCGTTGATTTTCTCTCATTGAAGTGATGATGACTTCGCTAGGAATTTCTAAAAATTCTTCTTCAAAGCTTCCTAAAAGTGCATTAGGATATTCTGTGATAGCAACTACTTCAGCTAAAAGCTCCTCATCTTCTCCAATTTGTATATTTTTTTGACTTTCTATGAGTTTAAATTGTTCAAGTATTTTTTCTTTTCTTTTGATTGGATCAAGGATGATATAGTTTTTTTCTAGTAGTTCAAAATATTCTTTTGCATTGTTAAAATCTTGCAAATCATAACTTACGCTTCTGTGAATGAAAGTTTTTTTAGTACTTTTTACTCCATAACTTTGAAAATCAACAAGTTCATCATTTAAAATGCAAGCTATAGAACGGATCGCACGGATGAATTCAAAAGAATTTGCACCCCAGCGCATACTTTTGCCAAAACTAAGACTTTTTAGAAATTTTTCTACCATTTCTCCTAAAATTTCTTGACTTTGCAAACCTTTAATAGCTTTTTGATGGTACAAAACTTCCTTGCCTTTGATTTCTTTAAAAGAGAGTTCATTTTCACTGATCCTTGCTTTTTGCAGGAAGCTTTGTCCCGCAGGAGTTAAAACTCCATCTTTATAAGCAACATTTTTAGGTGCTCCTATAAATTCAGCAAAGCTATCTTCTTGTTTGTCTGCAAAATTTTCATGAAAAAAAACTAAACGACGCGGAGTATAATAAAATTTAAAATCACTTACCAAGCGGTATTCTTCTAAAACATTGTTCCATTTTTTTTCTATATTAGCTAATTCTTTTAGCAAAGGAATAGCAGGTAATTCTTCTGTACCAATTTCTATTAATAATTCACTCATAATTTACTCTTTTTAAAATTTATTTCTAATTTTAACTAAAATTTCATTAAAAAACTTATAAATACTTTTGCAAAAAGCCTTTAAGTTCACTAGAGTTGCTAAATTCATTTTCTTTTAAATCTTTTTGATACCATTTGGCATGAAAATAAGGCAAATTGGCATTTTTAGCACATTCTTTATCTTTTTGACTATCTCCTATAAAAACGCTTGTTTTATGTGGAGCCTCGCTTTTTAAAAGCTCTAGCATCATAGGATGAGGTTTGGGTTCTATGCCTAAACTTATGCCTAAAATTTTATCAAAATAAGGAATGATATCGTGTTTTTTAAGTATACTTGAAAGTGAGCTTTGAGGGGCGTTAGTAGCAATAGCTAAAAAACAATTTTTGCTTTTTAAAAATTCTAAAAGTTCTTTCACTCCTTCAAAAAGCACCACGCTTTGTTCATAGTGTTTGACAAAATATTTTTCATAGCCTTCTTTAAAACTAGAATGATGGAAATTTTCTATATTATAAAGTTCTTTTGCCCAGTCAATATTGGGAGTATTGATGGTTTGCATAATGATTTCTCTTGAAAGTGGGGCTAGGTTTAAATCCTGCCTTATTTCATTAACTGCACAAGAAATGGCATTTGCACTATCGATTAAAGTTCCATCCATATCAAAAAATACATTAATCATTCATAATCCTTTAAATAATTTTTATGTTTTTCTTTTTTCTCACCTTGTTTTTTTTGCTTATCTAAAGCATTGGCAAGATTTAAAAGTTCGCTTTTTTCTTTGGAAAAATCTAAACAAGCATTGACAAAAAATTCAAGATTTTTTGCATAGGTTGAGTTAAGATTTACTGCGGGATTTTTTTCAAAAAATTTAGCATTTTTTAACATTCTTTCTTCAAATTTAGTTTTATCAAAATCTTCTTTTTTAAGCGCAGATATGGCGCCATTGAAAAATTTTTCAAGATTTCTTAGGTATTTTACACGTAAGGCTTTTTCTTCATTTTTTGTCAAAATTCTTCCTTAGGTATTTTTATGAATGCGACATTCTAGCGCTTCTTGAACTAAATTTCTAGCGATTACTTTTTCAGAGCGAATGATGCGTATATTTTCATCTATGCTTGAAAAAAGCATCTTTTTCAAAGTTCCATTTACATGAATGATGGTGTCTATAGGTTTTGGATAATTAGCTAGTACTTGACATAAAATTTCAAGTTTAGCTTCATTTGTAACTGTGATAATAGCTACGGCACATTCTTCTATATTGGCAATTTTTAAGGTTTCTTCTTGAGCAGCATTAGCAAAAACGACATTTTCGCCTCGACTAACTCCAAGTTCTACTAAATTTAAATCACTTTCTAAAACTAGGTAAGGCACACCTGAGTTTTTGATTTTTTGAACGACTTCTTGACCTAAACGTCCGTAGCCAAAAACAACAAGATGATTTTTAAGCTTGATATTGCTGTCAATATTTTGCACAGCGTTGGTATTAAGCGCTATATCTTCTACAACATTGGTAATTTTTCTTATATTGTTTAAAATAAAAGGCGTGATAATCATGGTTAAAATAGAAACAACAATTAAAATTTGTGAAGTTTTGATATCAAGCATGTTTTTTGCTTGCAAAAGAGAAAAAATTGCTAGGGCAAATTCGCCAATTTGCGCTATGGCAAAAGCTGTTTTAAGCGCTACTCTTTTTTTGGTGTAAAGAAATAAAAAGCCAAAAACTATGCCAAATTTTAAAGCCATTACAAGAAGGGTTAAAACTATGATTAAAAACCAATTTTGCGCCACTACATCAAGTTGAATTTGCATGCCTACAGTTATGAAAAAAAGCCCTAAAAGCAAATCTCTAAATGGGATCAAGTCCGCTTCTATTTTGTGTTTATATTTTGTTTCTGCTATCAAAGCACCTGCTATAAAAGCACCCAAAGAATAAGAAAATCCAAAATAATTTGCTAAAAAACTTGCTCCAATAACCATAAATAAAACAGTACTAATAAAAATTTCTTGAGAAGAAGTGTGAATAATGAGTCTAAAAATTCTATCCACTAGATATTTACCTATGAAAAATAATAAAGTGATTAAAATAAGTGCTGAAATTAAAGTGGTAAAAAGGAGTTTTTCTATGTTTTGATTGTTGGATGAAAAAATATCTACAAGTAAAAGCAAAGGAATAACGGCTATATCTTGAAAAAGCAAAATTCCCAATGCTTTTCTGCCATATTGCTCATTTATATCGCCATTATCATTTAAAATTTTAAGCACCACTGCGGTTGAAGAAAGTGCTAGTGCAAAGCCTACTATGGTAGCGCTTTTATCTCCAAGTCCTAAAATTCCTATAGCAAGTAGCATAAAAACAAAGCCACAAGTAAGCATCTGCAAAGAGCCGTTTAAAAAAACTTCTTGTTTCATTGCCATTAAATGCTTAAAAGAAAATTCAAGCCCTATGGTAAACATTAAAAACACTATACCAAATTCGGCTATATGGGTGATTTCGCCTTTGCCACTTAAATGATAAATTTCAGAAATGATTTCTCCAGCAGCTATATATCCAATGATAGTTGGAATTTCAAATTTTTTAAATATGACATTTAAAACTATAGCTATAGCAACGGTGATTAAAAAAATTTCTAAAAAATTATCCATTATTTTTTATTTTTTCTCATAAAAAATCAAATCAAAGCTATTTTTATGCTTGACAACGGCTTTACTAGCCGCTTCTTTATCTTGTTGTTTGCTTAATTCTAAGCGTAGTTCATCAATTAAATTTTCAAATTCGTGAAGTTGGTTTTTCAATTTTAAGATAACATCTACTCCAGCAAGATTGATTCCCATGTCTCTTGTTAAACGCAATATAAGTTTAATACGGTCAATATCCCTTTGAGAATAAAGTCTTATTTTGCCATCGGTTCTACTTGGCTCTATCAATCCTTCTCTTTCGTATTGCCTTAAGGTTTGTGGATGTATGCTTAAAACTTTAGCCACAACACTGATTAAATATACAGGTTCATCATAATGGTGTTCCATATTTTATTCCTTTCTTTAAGGTAATTTTTCTTTTAAGAGTTCTATAAATTTTTCATCAAGAGTATCTAAATTTGGCAAAACAACATTTAAAATCAAATACATATCCCCATAAATATCACTTTTTCTATTTTGCACCCCATAACCTTTTAAACGAATTTTTTGGTTATTTTTTGAATTAGGTGTTATGTTAATTGTCGCTTCTTCCTTGCCTTCTTTGAGTGTTTTTATATTTATTTTTCCACCAAAAAGTGCAGTTTTTAAAGAAATATCAACCTTTTGATATAAATCATCATCTTCTCTTGTGTAAATAGGACTTTCTTCTATTTTTACAATAATGATTAAATCGCCTCTAGCTCCATTTCTGCTTTGTTTTCCTTTAGAGCGAATTCTTAGTTTCTCGCCTTCTTTTATACCGTGTGGAATTTTAAATTTAATGGTTTCGCCTTGAAAATTAAAACTATGTTCCCCGCCTTTAACAGCTTTTTCAAAAGGAATGTGAAGCTCTAGATTGCTGTCTAAATTTTCTTCTTCAAAACCTCCAAATCCTCCAAAACCACTGCTAAAGCCTTTTGAAGAAAAGCCGTTAAAACCCCCTCTTGAGCGTCCACCAAAGCCTCCTCCAAAGAGATCTTTTAAAATATCGTCTAAATTTACCCCACCAGTATTTCTTGAAAAATCATGAAAACTTTGTCCACCAAACATAGAATCGCCGTATTGGTCATACTGAGCTCGTTTTTTTTCGTCACTTAAAATTTCATAAGCAGCATTAATTTCTTTAAATTTTTCTTCTGCACCTTTTTCTTTGTTGATATCAGGATGGTATTTTCTAGCTAGGCGACGGTAAGCTTTTTTTATTTCATCTGCACTAGCGTTTTTGCTAACTCCAAGAGTTTCGTATAAACTATTCATGTTATATTTCCTTAAAAATTTTTACTTGATTATATAAAGGATTAAATTATAACATAAACTTTAGCCTAAGTCAATCAAGTTTTATAAATTTTTATCACTCAAGGTTTTATTTACAATTTTGTAAATTTTCGGTTTTATACTATGAAGACAGTAAAATATTTTACGAGATAATTTATCTTTAAGAATAAAAGGAAATGAAATGAAAAAGATTTTTTTATCATTAAGTTTAGCGAGTGCTTTATTTGCTGCAAGTATTAATTTTAACGAATCAACTACAACGGCTAATCGTGTAAACCCTGCTGCTGGAAATGCAGTGCTTTCTTATCATGATTCTATTAAAGATGCAAAAAAATCAGTGGTTAATATTTCTACCTCAAAAACTATTACAAGAGCGAATCGTCCAAGCCCTTTGGATGATTTTTTTAATGATCCTTATTTTAAACAATTTTTTGATTTTGATTTTCCTCAAAGAAAAGGAAAAAATGATAAAGAAGTGGTGAGTTCTTTGGGATCAGGGGTGATTATTTCAAAAGATGGTTATATAGTAACAAATAATCACGTTGTAGATGATGCTGATACAATTACAGTAAATTTACCAGGAAGTGATACAGAATATAAAGCAAAACTTATAGGTAAAGATCCAAAAACAGATTTGGCTGTTATAAAAATAGAGGCTAATAATCTTTCAGCTATTACTTTTACAAATTCTGATGATTTAATGGAAGGAGATGTTGTTTTTGCACTTGGAAATCCTTTTGGAGTCGGTTTTAGTGTTACAAGTGGGATAATATCTGCTTTAAATAAAGACAATATAGGTTTAAATCAATATGAAAATTTTATACAAACAGATGCTTCTATTAATCCGGGAAATTCAGGTGGAGCTTTGGTGGATAGTCGTGGATATTTAGTAGGTATTAATTCAGCTATTCTTTCTCGTGGCGGTGGAAATAATGGCATAGGTTTTGCTATACCTTCAAATATGGTTAAAGATATAGCTAAAAAACTTATTGAAAAAGGCAAGATTGATAGAGGATTTTTAGGTGTGACTATTTCAGCTTTGCAAGGTGATACTAAAAAAGCTTACAAAAATCAAGAAGGAGCTTTAATTACTGATGTTCAAAAAGGTTCAAGTGCTGATGAAGCAGGGCTTAAGCGTGGAGATTTAGTTACTAAAGTTAATGATAAGGTTATAAAAAGTCCTATTGATCTTAAAAATTATATAGGAACTTTAGAGATTGGTCAAAAAATTTCATTAAGTTACGAAAGAGATGGAGAAAATAAGCAAGCAAATTTTACTCTTAAAGGTGAAAAAGAAAATCCTAAAGGCGTACAAAGCGATTTGATTGATGGTTTGAGTTTGAGAAATTTAGATCCAAGACTTAAGGATCGTTTGCAAATTCCAAAAGATGTTAATGGTGTTTTGGTGGATAGTGTTAAAGAAAAGAGCAAAGGAAAAAATTCTGGTTTCCAAGAGGGTGATATTATCATAGGTGTTGGACAAAG
This sequence comes from Campylobacter sp. BCW_4338, assembly GCF_001763255.1. Classification (NCBI taxonomy): domain Bacteria; kingdom Pseudomonadati; phylum Campylobacterota; class Epsilonproteobacteria; order Campylobacterales; family Campylobacteraceae; genus Campylobacter; species Campylobacter sp. BCW_4338. The sequence goes on along the minus strand of NZ_MJYJ01000061.1, from coordinate 273,929 downwards.
TGAAATTAGAAATTTAAAAGATTTAGAACAAGCTTTAAAACAAGTTAATAAAAAAGAATTTACTAAAGTTTGGGTATATCGCAATGGTTTTGCGACTTTGCTTGTGCTTAAATAAAAATAACGGAAGGATTTTCCTTTCGTTATAAATTTTAGTTTAAAATTAAAATTAAGTTTAAAATAAAGGAAAACTATGACAAATATTCTTATGATAGAAGACGATTTAGAATTAGCAGAAATTACAGCTGAATATTTGGAAAAATTTGATATGAAAGTTGATATAGCTCATGAGCCTTATATAGGTCTTTCTAAGCTTGCATTAAAAGAATATCAGCTTATCATTTTAGACCTTTCTTTGCCAGGGCTTGATGGGCTCGAAGTGTGTGAAGAGATTCGTAAAAAGTATGATACACCTATTATTATTTCAAGTGCAAGACATGATATTACAGATAAGGTTAATGCTTTAGAGCTTGGAGCAGATGATTATCTACCAAAACCTTATAATCCAAAAGAATTACAAGCACGTATTAAAAGTCATTTAAGACGTATTTCAAATACAAAAAGCGCCATAGCAAAAAGTGTAAAAGATCTTGTTTATGATCAATATAAGCATATTATTACCATGAAAGGACAAGAGCTTACTTTAACTAATGCTGAATTTGATATTCTAAGCTATTTGATTAAAAAAGAGGGTGGAGTGGTAAGTCGTGAAGAGCTTGTTTATAATTGTTCTTCTATTAGTGAGGATTCTAGCAATAAAAGTATAGACGTTATTATTAGTAGAATTCGTCAAAAGATGGGAGATGATCCAAAAACTCCAAAATATATTCACTCTATACGTGGAATAGGTTATAAGCTTACTCAATGAATAAATCTTCGATTTTTTATACTATAACTTTTATTTTTATTTTTGCTGGGGTTAGTGTTATACTAGGCTTTTTGTGGCTTATAGAATACGATCAGCAAAATTATACTAGAGAATTAAATACAAAATATTCTTTAATAGCTAATGCAAGGCTCTTAAATTTTGCAGGAGTTATCAGCGAAAAAGAATTTGAAGAGCAGACAAAAAATTATAATAAAATGGATGAGATAACAGAAGCAAAGCAGATCCGTAAAATTCTTTTTAGAGGTGATGTTTTAGCTAGGGTTGAGGTTAATAATGGCTTAATCGAGATTATTTCTTATAATAGACAGGTGTATTTAAATATTATTTATGATGGAAAGGTTTATCTTTATAAGGATCAAGATTATCAAACCTATAGGTATTTTATTATCAAAGCTATAGCTGTAGCTATGATTTGTATTCTTGTATTGCTTTATATTTATATATTTAAAAAATTAAAACCACTCAAAAGACTTAAAAAACAAATTGATAAATTTGCCCAAGGAAAGCTTAGTGATATAGAAGATGTAAGCACTGGGGTGGATGAAATTTCACAAGTAAGTGAAGCTTTTTATCAAGCCATTGTTCAAATTCGAAAGCTAAACCAATCTCGTCAGTTTTTTTTAAGAAATATTATGCATGAACTCAAAACTCCTATTACTAAAGGGCTCTTAACGTTAGAAATGATAGAAGATAATAAATATAAAGAGCGCTTAAATGGGGTTTTTACTAGACTTGAAATTTTAATTAATGAATTTGCTGCTATTGAGCAAATTACTTCAGGGGCTGCTTTTATAAATAGAAAAAAATACAATATTTTAGATGTTTTAGATGAAGCCAAAGAAATTGCAATGCGAGATGATAGCAATATACGTATTTTTATGGAAGAAAGTTTTTTTGTAAATGTGGATTTTAAACTTTTTACTACAGCGATTAAAAATATGATAGATAATGGTATTAAACATTCTGAAGATGGGTTTGTGCAAATTGATATTATAGATGATTATATTTGTTTTAAAAATCGTGGTCCTGAGCTTAACAATACTTTAGAATATTATACTCAAGCTTTTACTCAAGGATCAAAACAAAAATCAAGTTTTGGATTAGGGCTTTATATTGTAAATACTATTTTAGAAACACATGGAATGAAGCTTGATTATTTATATGAAGATGGGGTAAATTTGTTTTATTTTAGAAATTTAAAAAGTGTTATTGTTAAGGAGTAAATTAGTTTTTTGCATAAAAAATGCATTTTTGTGTAAAAACCCTTGACAAAGTTTTTTAATTTCACTATAATTACATTTTACTTTTAAATATTCCGGATTAGCTCAGCGGTAGAGTAGTCGGCTGTTAACCGATTGGTCGTAGGTTCGAATCCTACATCCGGAGCCACTTTTTAACTCCATTTTTAATATTCGTAAATGTATTTTAACATAAAAAATTAATAAGTCTTTATCACAAAAAATTGTGATAAAGTTTTTATTTTGTTTGTTTAAGATTTTTGACAATTTTATCTATTTTTTTACTTGCCTTTTGATAATCCCCATCTTTAAGTTCTTCTAAAGCTTCAATAGCAAAATCAAAATCACCAAGTTCGTTATCATTAGAATTTTCTTGAAGATTTTTGACAATTTTATCTATTTTTTTACTTGCCTTTTGATAATCCCCATCTTTAAGTTCTTCTAGGGCATTAACAGCAAAAGAAAAATCTTCAACTTCATTAAGATAAGCTTCTATAGCTTCTTTTATTATAGCTGATTTTGGCTTAGAAAGATTTTTACTTAAATTATCCAAACGCTCCTTAAGCTCTAAAGGCATTCTAAAAGAATAAGTTTTTACATTGTGTTTCATTTTATCCTCCTTAAGAATGTTTTTTGTAAAATTTTATAATTTGCTTACAAGTTTTGCAGGTAAATTTGTGACCTTGTAGTTCTATTTTTTGATGAATGTTATAAGGAACATCGTGAATTTTACCAGGACAATTACAGATATAAAGATAAAATTGTGGATGCTCATTATCTTCATCTTCTGCTGCTTCAAAGCTAATATCACTGCCATCATCTGTAGATAAAGAAGAACTTCTCCATTTTTCAACTTTCATGTCTTCGTATAGTATGTGTTCTAAAAGCCACTTTTTAGCCACTATATAAAGTTTTTCTTTAAGATCATTGGTTGATTTGATATCTTTGATTAAATTAATCATGGTTTGGATGATTTCTTTATGTATTTTTCGATGTTCTTCTAAATTTGGATAGCCTATTAGCTGCATGTATTTTTCTTCATCATTAAAGTGATCTTTCATATAATTAAAAAATTCAGCCAAAAGTTCTTTGACTTCATTTTTACTTACAGATCTATCTGATACAACTTCAACTTTTGCAGCAAGTTCAAAAAGCTTTTTATGTTGCTCGTCAATTTTAGCATTGTGCACACTATAGCTATTATCCCATTTTGGAAGCATTTTAACTCCTTAAGGAAAAATTTATTTATATAAAAGGATTATAGATAAAAATAAATTAAATAAAAATGAAATTTTATTAAATAATTGATAGGAATTTTGATACAATGATATATATTTTAAGAGATTTGAAATTAGAAAGATTTAAATTATGGCTGCTAAAATTTTACTTTTAGAAGATGATTTGAGTTTGAGTGAGATCATTGAAGAGTTTTTAAATGATGAAGGATATGAAGTATTTTTATGCAATAATGCGCAAGAAGCTTTAGATATAGCTTATGAAAGATATTTTGATCTTTGGATTTTAGATGTAAAAGTTCCTTTAGGAGATGGATTTTCATTGCTTAAAGAATTAAGAAAAAGCGGAAAGCAAACCCCAGCAATTTTCATGACTTCTTTAAACACAACAAACGATTTAAAACAAGGCTTTGATGCAGGTTGTGATGATTATATAAAAAAACCTTTTGAACTTACCGAGTTATCTATTAGGGTTAAAGCTTTGCTTAAAAGAGCTTTTTCACATAAAAATGAAGATTTTGAAGATTTAGGGGATGGATTTAGATTTGAATTTACTACACAAATTCTTTACTATAATAATAAAGCCTTGACTTTACCGAGTAAAGAAATTAAGCTTTTGTCTTTATTACTTAAAAATAAAAACAACTTTTTAAGCACAGAGAGAATTTTTGAAGAACTCTGGGATTATGATGAAGAGCCTAGTGAGCTAAGTTTAAGGGCTTATGTGAAAAATTTACGTAAAATTTTAGGAAAAGAAAAAATTATAAATCAAAGAGGCAGGGGATATTGCTATGGCTAAAAAAGTCATTAGGCAAATTTTATTAATCTACCTAACAACTACAGGTATTTTTTTAACTATTTTTTTTGCATTATGGTATCAAAAATTATATGAAGAATTGGTTGTTTTAAAGGGTGCCACTTTGAGAGAAAATCATAGAAATATTGTTATAAGCATCTTAAATTCTCGTTTTACCCCTATAGATATAAGTGCAAAAAATATTGCTCAAAGCACAGCATTAAAATTTGCTATATTTGATGCTAAAAAGATTGTTTTTAGTAATATAGATTTTGATTTAAGAAAGGCAAAGATAGAGCTTAAAGGTAGAGGTATTTGTGATAATAAGGTTTTTTTTCTTGCTCCTATGAGTGCAGATCATTATTTTTTAAGACATTCTAGCAATGAAGAAGTAAATACTAACGATGGTTTGCAAATTTTAATACAGGGTGAAGATGTTGGTAAAGATCTTTTTTGGATTAGAACGAAAGTTTTTGGTTTTGCTATTATGGCTTTTTTCATATTGGGCTTAATATCTTATATTCTAGTAAAAATTGCTCTAAAGCCTTTAGAGGATAAAATCAGCACACTAAATCGTTTTATTAAAGATTCAACTCATGAACTCAATACCCCATTAAGTATTATTTTGATGAGTATAGAACAACTTGATCATCAAAATTTAGGAGATAATGCTAAATTTGCAAGGATTAAGCTTGCTGCAAAAAGTTTATCTCAAGTGTATTCTGATCTTGTTTTTTATAATTTTCCTAATACCTTAGAAACAGAAAAACAAAAATTTGATTTAAGAATGCTACTTGAAGAAAGATTGGAATATTTTAAAGTATTTTTTGAGCAAAAAAAAATTACACTAAAGCTTGATTTAAATCAAGCAAATATTTTTGCCCCTAAAAATCAAATTTCTAAATTGATTGATAATCTTATAAGCAATGCTATTAAATACAATAAAAAAGGTGGAGTAATTTCTATAATTTTGAAAGCCAATTTTTTAAGTATTGCGGATACAGGTTGTGGAATTTCAAAGTCAAATTTAAATCAAATTTTTGATAGATATACAAGATTTAATACCGATCAAGGAGGATTTGGTATAGGGCTTTCTTTAGTAAAAAAAGTTTGTGATGATAATGATATTAAGATTATTTGCGAATCTGTAGAAAATCAAGGGAGTGTTTTTAAATTAAATTGGTAATCAGCAAGAATTTTTCTTGCTGATAAGAGGTTAGAGCAGATATTACATCATTCCGCCCATACCACCCATTCCGCCCATACCGCTCATATCCGGCATAGCAGGTTTATCTTCTTTAATTTCACTAATTGTTGCTTCTGTGGTTAAAAGCATACTAGCTACAGAAACTGCATTGAGTAAAGCTACTCTTTCTACTTTAACAGGGTCGATAATTCCACTTTCAAGCATATTAACATATTCACCTTTTGCAGCATCAAATCCTGTGTTTTCATCTTTAGCATTTTCTACGCTATTTACAACCACACCTGCATCAAAGCCTGCATTTTCAGCAATTTGTCTTAAAGGTGCTCTTAAAGCTCTTTCAACGATAGCTGCGCCAATTGCTTCATCACCTTGTAGATCAAGTTTGATTTTAGCTTTTGCTTTGATAAGTGCTGCACCACCACCAATTACTATACCTTCTTCAACTGCTGCTTTAGTAGCACTTAAAGCATCATCAACACGATCTTTTTTCTCTTTCATTTCAGTTTCAGTTGCTGCACCTACTTTAATCACTGCAACACCACCGCTTAATTTTGCAAGTCTTTCTTGTAGTTTTTCTCTGTCATAATCTGAAGTTGTTTCAGCAATTTGTGCTTTGATTTGATTTACTCTTGCATCGATATTTGCTTTTTCACCTGCGCCATTTACTATGGTTGTATTGTCTTTATCGATGATTACGCTAGAAGCTTGTCCAAGATCTTGTATGGTCGCACTTTCAAGAGTTCTTCCAAGTTCTTCAGAAATCACTTCTCCGCCTGTTAAAATTGCTATATCTTCAAGCATAGCTTTTCTTCTATCGCCAAAACCTGGAGCTTTTACGGCTGAAATATTAAGAACACCACGAAGTTTATTTACAACCAAAGTTGCAAGCGCTTCACCTTCAATATCTTCAGCGATAATTAAAAGTGGCTTGCCTGTTTTTTGAATTTGTTCTAAAACCGGTAACAAATCTTTTAAATTTGCAATTTTTTTATCAAAAAGCAGGATATAAGGGCTTGAAAGCTCTACTGTCATTTTTTCTGCATTAGTGATAAAATAAGGGCTTAAATAACCTCTGTCAAATTGCATACCTTCAACTACATTTAATTCATCATTGATTGATTTTGCCTCTTCAACAGTGATAACACCATCTTTGCCCACTTTTTCCATAGCATCAGCGATTAAATTTCCGATTTTTTCATCAGAGTTGGCTGAGATTGTAGCAACTTGTGCAATTTCTTTTTTATCTTTTACTTCGCGAGAAAGTTTTTTAAGTTCGCCTACTATAGCTTCGCAAGCCTTATCCATACCGCGTTTTACTTCAATAGGATTTGCACCTGCTGTGATATTTCTTAAACCTTCTTTGAAAATTGCATGAGCTAAAACCGTTGCAGTAGTTGTTCCATCCCCTGCTTGATCAGCTGTTTTGCTTGCTACTTCTCTTACAAGTGAAGCACCCATATTTTCAAGACTGTCTTTAAGTTCTACTTCTTTAGCAACACTTACGCCATCTTTAGTAATGCTTGGAGCACCAAAGCTTTTTTGGATTAAAACATTGCGTCCTCTTGGCCCCATAGTTACTTTTACCGCGTCATTAAGTTTTTTAACGCCCTCATAAAGTTTATTTCTTGCTTCATCTGAAAAAATAATTTCTTTTGCCATTTTTTATCCTTTTTATAAATTATTTTAAAATTCCTAAGATATCATCTAAATTTAAAACTAAATATTCATTATTATCAAGTTTAATTTCTGTTCCACCGTATTTAGCAAACACGATTTTATCACCATTTGCAATATCAGTGATTTCTTTACTTACTGCCACTACTTCACCCATTAAAGGCTTTTCTTTAGCATTATCTGGTATAATTATGCCTGAGGCTGTTGTTTTGGTTTCTTCAACGCGTTTAACTAGAACACGCTTTCCTAAAGGTTGAAAATTCATTTTTGTCCATCCTTAAAAATATTGATTTTAGCACTCTTTTATTTAGAGTGATAAAATCATACTATAAAAAATGAATTTTGTCAATACTTTAAATTAAAATATTTATAAAAGTTTAGTTTTATAGACTAAAGTTATTTTATAAAATAAACTAAAGGATAAAAATGAAAAAGATTTTTTATGGAGTTATAGCTTTTGTTGTTGTGCTTTTAATTGCTATTTATACCATACTTTTCACAAGTTTTGGTAATAATATAGTGGTAAATATAGCGCAAAAAAAGATCAAAGAAAGTGCGGGATTAGACGTAAATATTACGCATTTTAATTTGCGTTTTTCAAGTCTTAAACTGCAAGCAAATATCGCAAATATGGCAGATTTCAATCTCAAGGGAGCTTTGAGTCCTTTTAAGCTTGGATTTGATTTTGACTATCTTATTTCTTTAAATCAAAATTATGCTAAAAATTTAGGTTTAAATTTAAATCAAAACCTTTCTTTTGGCGGTAAGATTCAAGGTAAAGCAAGTGATTTTACTTTAGATGGAAAAGGTTATTTATTAGGTTCAAATGTACTTTTAAATGCAAGAATGTATAATTACAATCCTATTGCTTTAAATTTAGATGCGCAAAATCTTAAGGTAGAAGAAATACTTCATCTTTTATCTTACCCTAGTTACGCTAAAGGTTTTTTAAATGCTCAAGCAAAAATTTCAGCACAGAATTTAAAACCTGATGGAAATATTATCATAAAACTTGATACAAGTTATATAAACTATGAGGCGATAAAAAAAGATTTTTCTTTAGACTTGCCTTTAAATTCTAATCCTAAAGCAGAAATTTTGGCCAATGTTAAAGAAGATAAGATTTATGCTGTAAGTAAAATTTACAATGATTATCTTAACTTACAAACTCAAAAAACTCTTTATGATATTAGCAAGAATGCTTTAAGTACTGATTTTAATTTAAGTATTCCTTCTCTTGCAAAGCTTGAAAAACTTACAAAAACTAGACTAAATGGTAGTTTGGGTGTGATAGGTCAAACAAGTGTTGTAAATAATGCCTTATCAAGTTTAAATGCTCAAGTTATCGGACTTGGTGGAGAGGTAAAGGCAAGTTTGAAAAATAATAAAATTTTTGCAGATATTAATGAAGTAAGTTTGGAAAAATTATTAGCTCTTGCAGGATATGGAGCTTTGGTTTCTGGAAATTTAAATGCTAAACTTCTAAATGCGGATTTAGATTTTTCTAATTTCGATCTTGAAGCAAAAATAAACAATGCAAAGATTAACACCAATGAGCTTAAAAAAATAGCCAAAATAGAACTTCCAAATACAATTTTTAGTCTTGATACTAAAGCAAATGCAAAAAATAGCAATATTTCTTACAATGCTTTACTTGCTTCAAATTTGCTTAATATTAAAAAACTTCAAGGAACTTATAATTTAAAAAATAGTGAGTTAAATACAGATTTAAATGCTTTTATTGATGACTTGTCTCAGTTTAGTGCTATAGCAGGACAAAAATTACAAGGTAAGGCAGATCTTACTGCAAAAGCTCATATTATAGGCACTCAAATACAAAATTTAAATGCAAATGCAAATTTGGCAGATGGTGTAATCAAGGTTGATTCAAATGGTAAAAAACTTGATTTAAACATTGATAAACTTGATTTATCTAAACTTTTTGTTATAGCAGGTATGCCAAATTATGCCAGTGGGATTGTTAATGCAAAAGTTAATTTAGATAATATCGATTTTAACAACCTTAATGGTAAAGCAAATTTAGAAGCTAAAGGTATATTAAATGCTGCAACTTTAAGTAAAATTTTAAATAAAAATTTTCCAAACAATACAAGTTATGATTTAAATACCAAAATTAATTTTAAAAACAATATCGCTCAATTTGATTCCGTTTTAAATTCATCTTTAGCTGATCTTACAAAACTACAAGGAAGTTTTGATATAGGCAAAATGCTTTTAAATTCGGATTTTAGTCTAAAGATAAATGATTTTTCAAAACTAGGCTTTTTGTTGGATAGAAAACTTAAAGGTAAGGCAGAATTTAATGGAAAGGTAGGTTTTGATAAGAGTTTAAATTTTGTTGTAAATAGTCCAAATTTATTTGAAGGGAAGCTTCAAAGCACACTTAAAAATAACCTTTTGCTTGCTGATTTAAATGGAGTGGATTTAAGTAGTCTAGCTCAAAGTTTGGACTTTATGGATGTTTATCAAGGCAAGGCAGATGTGAAGGCAAATTACAATCTTTTAAGCGAAGAAGGCGAGGTTAATTTGGACATGAAAGAGGGTAAATTAAAACCAAATCTTATTACCAATGCTTTAAAAATTTTAACGCTAAAAGATATTACAAATGATGTTTATCGCACTGTTAATGCTAAAGCTTTGATTAAAAAAGAAAATATCAAACTTGATCTTAATATGCAAGCAGATCGTTCTTATATTTTAGTACAATCAGGAGCTTTAAATTCTAAAAGCGGGGCTTTAAATTTGCCTTTTGATATTAAACTCGATAGAGCCAATTTTAAAGGAAGCATTACAGGAACTACGGAAAACCCTAAAGTAAATTTAAATGCAGGAAGTGTGTTAAATTCTATTAAAAATGTAGTAGGTGGTGGTGTGAGTGATGGTGCTAAAAGTACAGGCGATAAAGTAGATAAAGCGGTAAATAAATTATTAAATAAGATTTTTTAAGGTAAAAAATGTTTAATGGACTCATAAGAGAAATTGCTAAAGTTCAATCTTATCAAAACAATACTTTAAGTTTAAAAGCAAAATATCGCCCAAATCTTGGCGATAGTATAGCTGTGAATGGAGCTTGTTTGAGTGTGACAAAACTTTATAAGGGAGGTTTTGAAGTGGAGCTTTCTCGTGAAAGTCGCACTCATATAGCTATAGAAAATTTAAAAGATAAAGTTCATATAGAATCTGCTTTAAGATACGGTGATAGAATTGATGGACATCTTATGCAAGGACATATTGATTTTATTGGCACACTTGAAAAAATTCAAAAAGATGAAAATGGAGTAGATTTTCATATATCTTTACCTAAAGAAGCTATGAAATTTATGGCAGAAAAAGGAAGTATAGGTGTTGATGGAGTAAGTCTTACTATCAATGAAATTTTAAAAAATGGTATTAGGCTTACTATTATTCCTATTACCTTTAAAGAAACGCTTTTTAAAGACTATCAAGTAGGTAGAAAAATCAACATAGAAAGTGATTTGCTTGCTCGTTATATTTATGCACAATTACAAGGCAAAAACAAAGGATTATCATGGGAAGAAGTGGAAAGAATTTCTTATCTTTATTAGAAAATGATAAAGTCGGTATTTTTTGTGCTTTTGATAAGGATTATAATGTTTTTAGGGCTAAAATTCATAATGAGAATTTATTTTCTCATTTAGGTTTTAAAGACATTGAAAAATGTGTTTTTATGGATCAAATTCACTCTCATAAAGTTATTATTTATGATAAAAATTTAAAAAATCTCAGTTGTGATGGGCTTATAAGTAAGGAAAAAAATACTGCTCTTTGTGTTTTAAGTGCGGATTGTTTGCCTTTAATTTTATATCATGAAAGTGGCATTATAGCAGCTTTGCATTCAGGTAGAAAAGGAAGCTTTGAAAATATCCTAAAAGAATGCGTTGATCAAATTGCTATGCAAAATTCACATTTAGATAAAAATAAATTTCATCTTTTTATCCTGCCTGGAATTTGTGCTAAAAATTATGAAATAGATGGAGAAATTTTAGAATTTGCTAAAAAAGAATTTAAAGAATTTGTTCAAGACGATAAACTTGATTTAAAAGCTTTAGTAAAATTTCAAGCGCAAAATTTAGGCATTGAAAATATTAAAGATTGTGGAATTTGTAGCTTTGATGATGAGAGTTTTTTTTCTTATCGTCGAGATAAAACGACTAAGCGTTTTGTGAGTGTGGTTTATTTAAAGGATTAAAATGTACGAAAGAAAAGATTTAAGAGTGTTAAAAATCATTCAAAAAGCTAGAGAATTTGGCGATGGGGATTTGCTAAATGAAGCTTTGGTGAAACAATTGATTGATGCGGATTTTTGTGAAATTAATGAAAAAGAAAAAGAAGAGCTTGCAACTCTTCTAAATTCTTTAATCAATGCAAAAGATAAAGCGTTGTTGAGTAATTAAAATTCTATATAGTTTTCAAAATCTTCTTCTTTTGGAGGATTAGGTTGATTCGAGGCTAGGGCTTCTTTAACAACCTGCTCGTATCCAGCTATGATATGTTTAAAATTCTCTTTCGCTTTTCCACTAAGTTCTGATTTGGCGATTTTTACAACAGATGCAGGATTTATGGCTTTATTATTTAAATATACTCCAAAATGCAAATGAGGACCTGTGCTCATACCTGTTGAACCAACATATGCAATTACTTGTCCTTGATTTACCTTTTGTCCGTTTTTAATTTTTGCAAAACGACTAAGATGAGCATATAAAGTCATATAACCTGAGTCATGCTTGATTTGAATTACATTTCCATAACCACCTTTTGTGCCTATAAAGGTTACTACTCCTTTGCCAGCACTTTTTACAGGAGTTCCAGTAGGTGCAGCATAGTCTATACCAAGATGGGCGCGATAGCGTTTTAATATAGGATGATATCTTGCTGTTGTAAAAGGAGAGGAAATTCTAGTGTAGTTCACAGGTTTTGTAAGTAAAAAAGATTCTAATTCTTTGCCATCGCGATCATAGAATATATCATTATAAGAAAAGACTTCTCTAGCGCTTTTATTGATTTCTACCATTGCCATTTTTATATTTATATCACCCCAAAGTTTACCCATGCGTCTTTTTTGTTCATAATATAGGGTTACTTCATCACCTTTTTGGATATTGCGAAAATTTATACTTCCTCGAAAAGCACGAACCATAGCACGAGCTAAAGTACTGCTACCGCTTTCTTCATAGACATCTTGATAAGCAGAGCTTTTAATGGTTAAATGTAAAATTCTATCTTCTTTTTGATAAGATACAGGAGTAAAAGCAAGAGTGTATTGTCCATCTTTATCTTTATAGATATGAATTTGTAAATCATCACTAATTGGAATTAAAACTTGTTCTATGTTGTTGTTTTCATCTTTTAAAACTTGATATTTTATTTTATAGGCTATATCAGAAGCAAGTTCTTGATCTTCTCTATCAAGTCCATAATAAAGCGACATAGGTATGGAATTTCTTTGTAAGAATTTAAGCAAGGTATCTCCATTATCCCAAGTTAGCTCTTCAACACTTAAAGCTGCAAAACTTTGAACAACAAAAATAAATAAAAGTAATAATTTTTTCATGAGATAACCTTAATTTTTAAAAGAATTTTGAAATTTAAAAGCTATATTTTACTTTATTTTTCTTACAATTGCTTAACAAAAAAGGATTATAATTCTATAAATTTTTATTTAAGGAGCAAATTTGTTTAAAACTATAGTGTGTTTTTTAGCTTTAAACCTTAGCCTCTTTGCGGTTGGATTTGATTTAAAACCTATAAAAAGTGAACTTGTAAAAGTTGATGATATTTATGGTTATATTAAAGACAGTGATGATATAAAGCTTTATTCAAGTGGTGTGGTAATACAGCGCTTTAAAAATTCGCAAAGTATCATAGCTAGGGCAAGTGTCATAGATAAAAAAGATGGTTTAGCGAAATTAGAATTTAGTGTTTTTTCAGCTCTTAAGCAAGATGCTTTGCCTTTGCCAAATGTTTTGCCTGAAGTAGGTGATGAGGTTGTTTTAAATTTTCTTTATGATAGAGGATTGGTAATTGCTCCTGATGAACAAACTTATAATGAACTTGTTAGAGAATTTCCGCAGATATATTTTACCCATATTGACATTTTTGGAGCACAATTAATTAGAACGGCCACTCTTTCTCCTAAGCGTTCAGATTTTAGGCAATTTTGTGATGATAATGCGGTTGGCATTTTGGTTGTGGCTTTGGAAAATCAAGCAGAAGTTGTAGATTGTCAAGATTTTAATAAGCTTTATGAAGTGCCTATAAGCAAGCCAACTAGCGTTCAGGTTCCTTTTTATTCTCGTATAGGTGGATATAAAAGTAATTTTTTTGATTTTAACTCTCAAGAAATAGGAAATTATTATAGGTATTATGATGCTTTGATTAATCTTCCTAAGGTGCAATAAACATGAAAAAAGAATTTGAACAATATTTTAAACGATTTTTAGGAGAAGAAAACGCTTATTTTGATGAAATTCACAAAAGAGCTTATAGCTATGATGCGACAAAAAAACATTATTTACCTGATGGGGTTCTTTTTCCAAGAAATGAAGAAGATATTGCTCAAATTTTAAAATTTTGCAATGAAAATAATATCATAGTCATACCACGAGGCTCAGGATCTGGTTTTACAGGAGGAGCTTTAGCTGTTAATGGCGGTGTGGTGCTTGCTTTTGAAAAGCATATGAATAAAATTTTAGAAATTGATCTTGAAAATTTAGTGGCTGTTGTGCAACCTGGGGTTATTAATATACATTTACAAAAAGAAGTGGCTAAATATGGACTTTTTTACCCACCTGACCCTGCTAGCATGGAGTATTCAAGCTTAGGGGGTAATGTAAGCGAAAATGCTGGGGGAATGAGAGCTGCAAAATATGGCATTACAAAAGATTATGTGATGGCTTTAAGGGCTGTTTTGCCTAGCGGAGAAATCATTCGTGCAGGGAAACGCACTATTAAAGATGTAGCAGGTTATAATTTGGCAGGAATTTTAATCGCTAGTGAAGGTTCTTTGGCAGTTTTAAGTGAGCTTACTTTAAAATTAATACCTTTGCCTAAATTTAAAAAAACTGCTTTTGCTATTTTTCCAAGTGTAAAAAGTGCTATGAATGCGGTTTACAAAAGTCTTGCTAGCGGTGTAAGTCCTGTATCTATGGAATTTTTAGACAATCTTAGCATTAGAGCGGTTGAGAGCAAATTTAATAAAGGTTTGCCTATAGAAGCTGGAGCTATTTTGATTGCTGATGTGGATGGTAATGTTAAAGAGGCTATTGATGAGGATTTAAGAAATTTAGAATATTATTTTTTAGAAGCTGGCGCTAGCAAATTTAAAATAGCAAAAGATGAACAAGAAACCGCAGATATTTGGTTTGCTAGAAGAAATTGTTCTCAAAGCATTGCCATGTATGGAACTTTAAAACTTAATGAAGATATTACAGTTCCGCGTTCTAAACTACCTACTTTGCTTGAAGGTATAGATGAGATTTCTAAAAAATATGGTTTTAAAATTCCTTGTTTTGGACATACAGGGGATGGAAATGTGCATACTAATGTTATGGTTCCTGATAAAAATGATAAAGAGCAGGTGAAAAAAGGCTATGAAGCTGTGGAAGAGATTTTTAAATTAACAGTGAAACTTGGAGGAACTTTAAGCGGAGAGCATGGTATCGGACTCTCTAAGGCACCTTTTATGAATTTAGCTTTTTCTGAAGCCGAAATGAATTTAATGAGAAATATTAAAAAAGCTTTTGATCCAAATAATATACTAAATCCTTTTAAAATGGGACTTTAGAAGGTGAAAAATTTTTTTACTATTTTACTAAATTTGCGTGATAAGGAAATTTTAAATTATGCAGCAGCGCTTAGTTTTTATACTGTATTATCTTTAATACCTATTTTATTTGTATGTTTTTCTGTTTTTACGCAAATTTCCAGTTTTAAAGCTTATTATGAAAAAGCAAAGCAAGTAATTTTTGCTTTTTTAATACCAACGCAACAAGATGTTGTTGCTACCTACATCGATACTTTTTTAAAAAATAGTGTAAATTTGGGTATTGTAGGTCTTATTGCTATGGCATTTACTTCTTTAGCTTTTTTTTCAGGCTATGATTTTGTAATCAATCGCATTACTAAAAATGAACCTAAAGGACTTTGGCAAAGTATTAGTTCTTATTGGACTCTTTTAACTCTTGTTCCTTTGGGGCTTGGGCTTAGTTTTTATATTTCAGGTTTTATCCAACAAACTTTAGATGATTATAAAATAGGGTTTAATTTTTTTGAAATTTTACCCTTTGTAATTATTTGGGGTTTATTTTTTATATCTTATTCAAGTTCTGTTCATAAGGGAACTCTTAAAAGTTTAGCTTTAGTATCTTTTGGAGCGGGTACTATTTGGTATATAGGAAAAAATTTATTTGTATATTACGTGGTATATAATAAAACATACGCTAGCGTTTATGGATCTTTTTCTACTATTTTATTCTTTTTTATTTGGATTTATATTTCTTGGATTATTTATCTTTTTGGGCTTAAACTCTATTATTTTCTAAATCACAATCATAATGAAGGGAATAAAATTCGCAAAAATACAAAGAAAAGCTAGATATTTAAATCGCACAGAGATTAAAGAAGCAATAAGATAACTTATAAAAATCCAAAATGGGATATGGATATTAGTTCCATAAATTTTAAATTTAAAAAATTCATCTAAGATAAAATTGAGCAAATCTCCATAGTTTATAAGATGCAAAAATAATACTAAAGGATAAAATATTACAAAAATTCCACTCAAAATAATACCTAAAATTTGTTGGTAGCTTATAAGTGGAAAAAAATAAAGCACAGGTAAAACCATAGCAAAAAAAGTCCAAATATTAAGCAAAATAATATTTATAAGATTATTAAATTTATTTGCAAAATGATGCATATATAAAAAAATATAAAAAACACCTAAAATAGAAAATAAAAATCCAATACTAAATAAAAGTCTAGGGTAAAGAGAAATGCACAATAAAATACTACAAAAAAGCGTAACGAAATTAATAATTTTTATATTTTTACACAATAGATAAAAAACCCAAAAAGCCATAATCAAGGAGCGCACAAAAGAAGGGACAAATCCTATTAAACAAGCATAAGCTAAAAGTAGTGCAAAAATTAAAATACTTAAATCTAAACGTAAATTTCTATAAGGAAAATATCTTTTTTGGAAAAAACTATAAATTGGAGCTAAAATAAAGAAAATTAAACTAAAAAGTAAGCCTATGTGATAACCGCTAATTGCTATAAGGTGTGCTATACCGTAGTAATTTACATCGTTTCTAAGCTCTAAAGATATGGGCAGTGCAAAAAATAAAGCACCATAAAATTCTTTAATCTTTTCATTTGTATGTTGATTTAAGAAGTAAGATATAATGGGATTGTATTCTTTTTCTTTTAATTTTTCAAAATCATAAGAAGGTGCGTAAAAACTTTTACTCAGATAGTCTTTAAAGTTAATATTATGGGTGATAATTCTAAGGCTTAAAAATTGATTCTTGCTTAAATTTAAATCCTTAAAACTTGTAGTATAAAAAGTGAAGTTTTCAGTTTGTAACTTTAAAACCCAGTATTTTTTATTTTTTTTATTATATTTTATATATTGGTGCGTTAATAGAGCGTTGTCTATAAGGTAATGTTTTTGGTTTTTAAAGTTTAAAAAATTATTATATTCTAAAAGGATATTAAAAATAAAAATAACAACAACAGAGAAAAATAAATAATGAAATTCTTTAAAAGAGTAAGAAAAAGAATTCCATAGAGACATTATTTTTTAGAAAATTTACTTAAATAAAGCCAAATTATTCCGGCTAAAAATAATAAAAATAAAGGAGCAGCATAAGGATATAAACTCAGTTTATCAAAAATTGCTTCAATAACATACCCAAAAGTATAAGCAGCAAAACCTAGAACAATAGCCCATGCCAAACTAGCTAGAGTATTGATAATAAAAAATTTAATAAAATTATATTTTGCCATACCTGCAGCTATGGGAATGAAAGTTTTTAAACCATAAATAAATTTTTGAGTTACAAGTAAAATAATTCCATGTTGTTTTGTTTTTATCATAGCAAGGGCTATCTTGCGTCGGTGTTTTTTAAAATAAGGCATAATGTCTTTTTTGTAATATTTTCCAAGTATAAAAAGCAAAGTTGAACCTATGGTATTAGCAATAAAAGCAAGAGCAATGCAAAAACTAAGATCCATTTTTCCTTGAGAACTTAAAACTCCTGCAGCTAAAATTCCAACCATCCCGCCCCCTAAAGAGTAAAAGAATAAAACAATATAACCATATTTTATTAAAGTATCAATCATATCTTGCATAATAAACCTTATTTAGCGTATTCTACAGCTCTAAGTTCACGTATAACATTGACTTTAATTTCACCAGGATATTGCATTTTTTCTTGAATTTCAGCTGCTATTTCCTTAGCTAAAAGTACACTTTCATCATCATTAACAAGCTGAGCATTGGCTATGACGCGAATTTCTCTTCCGGCATTGATTGCATAGGCATTTTTAATTCCTTCTTTACTTTTAGCGATATCTTCTAGCTCACTGACTCTTTTTAAGAAAGCTTCTAACACTTCTCTTCTAGCTCCAGGTCGTGCAGCACTTAAAGTATCTGCTGCACAAACAGCTGCTGATTCTATGCTTGTAGCTTCTTCGTGTCCATGATGTGCGTAAATAGCATTGATTACTACAGGATGCTCTTTGTAGCGTTTGCAAAGTTCTGCACCTAAATCCACATGAGATCCTTCAAAATCATGGGTTAATGCTTTTCCTATATCATGTAAAATTCCCGCACGACGTGCTAAATTCTCATCTCCACCACACTCAGCAGCAATGATTCCTGCAAGGTGAGCCACTTCCAAAGAATGTGCTAAAGCGTTTTGTCCATAGCTTGCTCGGTATTTGAGTTTTCCTATGAGTTTTACAATTTCAGGGTGTATTTTATTTAAACCTAGATCCATAACTATGGTTTCGCCTTCTTCTAGAATGGCACTATCAAATTCTTTACACACTTTTTCGTGAATTTCTTCTATGCGCGCGGGTTGAATTCTGCCATCTTCAACTAAAAGTTCTATAACTTTTGTAGCAATAGCACGGCGATAAAGATTAAAACAACTTACTATAATAGCACCTGGTGTATCATCGATGATAATATCAACACCTAAAACCATTTCCAAGGTTTTAACATTGCGCCCTTCTTTACCAATGATACGTCCTTTAAGTTCATCGTTTTTAATGTTAATAACATTGATAAGTCTTTCAGCTGCAAATTCACCTGCAAAACGAGAAGTAGCTTGAGCAATGATGAAATTAGCTTTTCTTTTAGCTTCATTTTTTGCTTCTTCTTCATATTTTCTTACTATATGTGCAATTTGCTCGCGAGAATTTTCTTCTACTTTTTTAAGAATGATTTCTTTGGCTTCATTTTGTGTAAGTCCTGTCGAATGTTCTAAAATTTTTAAAACATCGTCAAGTTTTTCTTGATATTTATTTTTTAATTTATCAACATCAGATTGTAAGTTTTGAATGTGTCTTTGTGACTTGCAAAGGTATTCTTTATCTTCTTTTAGTTTTTCTTCTTCTTGCTGAAGTTTTTGTTCTTTTTTAGAAAGATCATCAAATTTTTGATTAAAATCTTTTTGAATTTTGTGAGTTTTTTCTTCGTATTTTTTTTTAACTTCTAATTCTGCATTAAGAATTGAATTTTTTGCATCTTTTAAAATAAGCTCCGCTTCGTATTCTATAGCTTTGGCTTTAGCTTTGGCTTGTTCTACGAAAATTTCATATTTGGCATCATTGATTTTTTTTGCAACTAAATATCCTATACCGAGTCCGACTATAGCGGCTATAAGTGCGATAAGTGATTCTATCATTTTTTCTTTCTTTCTTGTAATATTTTTTATAAGGGTTTATGTATAATTTTCCTGAAATATCATGCTTTTGTGTTAGATTATTTTGACTTAAAGCATCTATACTTTGGACAAATATTATATGAGGTTTGTAATTTAAATTTTCAAAAAATCTATCATAAAAACCTTGCCCATGTCCTATTCTTTTTAAATTTTTATCGACGCCAATTACAGGCACAATAGCTAAATCAATTTTTGCTTTAAAAAAAGAATCTATAGGCTCTAAAACCCCAAACCTTTTTTTAATAAAAGGCAATCTTAATTTTACAATTTTTAAACTTTTATCTTGCATAAATGGAACAAAAAGTTTGTAATTTTTATTAAGAATATGGCGAAATTTTATTAAGTTTGGTTCATAATGCAAAGGAATAAAAATTAAAATATTTTTAGCTTTAAATAGTTTTATTATTTTAAGACATTCTTTAAATATTTTATAATCTTGTTTGAAATTTAGTTTTGAATGTTTGAAAAGGCGTATTTTTTGCAATGCCCTAAAATCTGTTTTTTCCATTAATATGCCTTTAAAAAAATATTATCTTATGTATGTTATAATTTTAGCATTTTTATAAAGAAGAATAAAGGATTGATAAATAATGAAAATTAAAAAAATACTTTTACTAGTGGCAATATCTTGTTTGTTTGTTGCTTGTAGCAATGATAAAGAAAAGCAGCAAAATGATGTAAATTTAAGCACCGAGGCAAGTATAAATCAAAGTGATGATATGAATTTTAAACTTAATTTGATTGATGGAGGATCAATTTCAATTAAAAAAGAAAATGCCGTTTTAAATTTCAACGATGAAGATAAGGCAACTTTGTTTGTATTTTTTACCACTTGGTGTACCCCTTGCATTGCTGAAATCCCTCATCTTAATAAATTACAAGAAAAGTATAATAATGATTTTAATATAGTTGGGGTTTTATTAGAAGATAAATCTAACGATGAGATTCAAAAATTTATAGAACAGCATAAAATATCTTATAAAGTCGCTAATGGTGAAAATAACTATCTTTTAGCTAAAGCTTTAGGTGGGGTAAATGGAATTCCTACCATGTTTCTTTACAACAAGCATTCTAAATTGATTAATCAGTATTTAGGGCTTATTCCTGAAGAAATGCTAGAAATTGATATACAAAAGGCTATACTTTAATGTTTAATTTTTTTAAAAAAGGACTTGCAAAAACTCTTGAAAATATTGTTGGGATTAAAGGAGAGAATAAAAAGATAACCAAAGATTTGCTTGAAGAAATTTTGCTTGAAGCAGATGTAAGTTATGAAATAGTTGAAGAGATAATTTATTATTTACCACCTCAAAATGAAGTAAAAAAAGAAGATTTAAAGCGTGTTATGGGTTCTTATTTTCTTTATGAAAAAAAAGAAACCAATCAAGAAAAACCTTTTGTAGAGCTTATTTTAGGAGTAAATGGAGCAGGAAAAACAACAAGTATTGCCAAACTTGCTTATTTATATAAAAACCAAAATCAAAAAGTGATTTTAGGAGCGTGTGATACTTTTAGAGCAGGTGCGATTGAACAATTAAAACTTTGGGCGCAAAAAGTGGATGTAGATATAGTTTTAACTGCACAAGGGCATGATCCTTCAGCGGTTGCTTTTGATACCATTTCTAAAGCAAAAGCAAAAGATTTTGATAGAGTTATTATCGATACAGCAGGGCGTTTGCAAAATCAAAAAAATTTAGCCCATGAGCTTGAAAAAATTGTGAGAATTTCAAACAAAGCTTTAGAAGGTGCACCCCATAGAAAAATTTTAGTTTTAGATGGAACACAGGGAAATGCTGGAATTTTACAAGCTAAAGCTTTTAATGAGCTTGTAAAACTTGATGGTGTGATTATCACAAAGCTTGATGGGACAGCTAAAGGGGGTGCACTTTTTAGTATAGCAAGAGAGCTTGAGCTTCCTATTTTTTATGTAGGCGTGGGTGAGCAAATGACGGATTTACAAGAATTTAATGCAAATGCTTACTTAGATACTTTATTAGATCCTATTTTTGAATAATGGCAAAAAATAAAGTACTTTTTGAATGCCAAGCTTGTGGAAATCAACAAAGCAAATGGCTTGGAAAATGTCCTGATTGTGGAGCTTGGGATAGTTTTGTAGAATTAAAAGCTGAGCAAATTAAAGTTTTAAAAGAGCTTGCGCAAGTTAGTATGAAAACAAGTGAAGCTGTTTGTATTGAAGATGTGGAATTAGAACATTTTACAAGATACAGCACAGATGATAATGAGCTTGATTTGGTTTTAGGCGGAGGGCTTGTTGAAGGTTCTTTAGTGCTTATAGGCGGAAGTCCAGGTGTGGGAAAATCTACGCTTTTGTTAAAAATTGCTTCAAATTTAGCCAAACAGGGTAAAAAAGTGCTTTATGTCAGTGGCGAAGAAAGTAAAGCTCAGATTAAATTAAGAGCTGATCGCCTTGAGGCTAATACTCCGAATTTATTTTTACTTACTGAACTTTGCCTTGAAAATATTTTAGAAGAATTACACAAAAAGGATTATAGTATTCTTATCATTGATTCTATACAAACTCTATATTCAAATAAAGTCACTTCAGCAGCAGGAAGCATCACTCAGGTGCGTGAGATTACTTTTGAACTTATGCGTGTTAGCAAGGCTTATAATATCAGTACTTTTATCATAGGGCACATTACTAAAGAAGGTGCTATAGCAGGACCTAGGGTTCTTGAACATATGGTGGATGTGGTGCTTTATTTTGAAGGAGATGCCACTAAAGAAATTAGACTTTTAAGAGGCTTTAAAAATCGTTTTGGTGGAACGAATGAAGTAGGTATTTTTGAGATGACTACTAAGGGTTTGATCAGTGCAAAAGATTTGGCAAATCGTTTTTTTACTCGTGGAAAGGCTATTTCAGGAAGTGCTTTAGGTGTTGTGATGGAAGGATCTCGTGCTTTGGTTTTAGAAGTTCAAGCTTTAGTGTGTGAAAGTTCTTATCCAAAACGCAGCGCTACAGGGTATGAAAAAAATCGCTTAGATATGCTTTTGGCTTTGCTTGAAAGAAAACTTGAAATTCCTTTAGGGCATTATGATGTATTTGTAAATATTAGCGGCGGAGTAAAAGTAAGTGAAACTGCTGCGGATTTAGCTGTGGTTGCAGCTATTATTTCAAGTTTTAAAAATCGCCCTTTGAGTAAAGATAGTATTTTTATAGGAGAACTTAGTTTAAATGGAGAAATTAGAGAGGTTTTTAGCCTTGATACGCGTTTAAAAGAAGCTAAAATGCAAAAATTTAAAAATGCTATTGTTCCTTCTAAGCCTTTGGAAGATATAGGGCTTAAGTGTTTTGTTGCTAAAGAACTTTCACAAGTTTTAGAATGGATGTAAATTTTCATTAAAATATAAGTAAGATTTTGCTAAAATTCCGAGTTTAGAATAAAATTTTTGAGGAAACCATGAAAGATTTATTTTTATTTAGCTCTTTGCTTGATGCAAGTCATACTTTTTCTTATTTTTTTCACATAGGTTTGGTAGCTTTAATTGCTGTTATAGTGGCTATGATGGCTACTCGTTCTATGCAACTTGTTCCCCGCGGTATGCAAAATTTAGGTGAGGCTTTTTTAGAGGGAGTTTTATCTATGGGTAGAGATACCATGGGAAGTGAAAAAGGTGCAAGAAAATATCTTCCTTTGGTTGCAACTTTGGGGATTATAGTGTTTTTTAGTAATATTATAGGCATAATACCTGGTTTTCACTCTCCAACTGCAAGTTTAAATTTGACTTTGTCCTTGGCTATTATAGTTTTTGTATATTATCATTTTGAGGGTATTAGGGCACAAGGTTTTGTAAAGTATTTTGCTCATTTCATGGGACCTATTAAACTTTTAGCTCCTTTGATGTTTCCTATAGAGATAGTCTCTCATCTTTCTCGTGTGGTTTCTTTGTCCTTCCGTTTGTTTGGAAATATTAAAGGTGACGATTTATTTTTGATGGTAATTTTAGCTTTAGTTCCTTATATAGCTCCGCTTCCTGCTTATGTGCTTTTAACTTTTATGGCATTTTTACAAGCTTTTATTTTTATGATTTTAACTTATGTATATTTAGCGGGTGCAACTGTTGTTGAGGAAGGTCATTGATCTATATTTTAGAATTTTTTAAAGGTGCATCTTTAGCTTTAATGCTTTTTGGTGCACTTTTCTTCTTTTTTAAATATAATTCTTTTTTCTATCTTTGCTTGGGTATTATACCAGGTTTGCTTTTATCTTTAATTTTTGTTTTACTTATAGAAAACCATAAGCTAAAAAATGAAGATAAGTTAAGATAAAAGCAAAAAATAGTTTATTTTCTAAGCATGAAGCTCTTCTTTAAGCAAATGCTTTACAGCTTCATAAATTTTAATAGCCGCTTTGGATTTATTCATAGTATAAAGATGAATTCCATCTACACCACTTGTGATTAAATCGACAATTTGATCGCAAGCATACGCGATACCTGCATCTTCTAAAGCCAAAGCATTATTTTCATATTTTTCTAAAATTTTAACAAATTTAGGAGGGATTTTAGCTCCGCAAAGTTGAGAAATTTTTAAAACCTGTCTTTTGTTAGTAATAGGCATAATACCTGCGTAAATAGGTATGTCAATACCTGCTAAAGCACAATTTTGTTTAAAAGTATAAAAATCTTCATTATCGTAAAAAAGTTGAGTAATGAGCTTATCTGTTCCTGCATTTACCTTAGTTTTAAGATGGTGTATATCCTCGATGAAATTTTTAGATTCATTATGTTTTTCAGGATAGCATGCGGCATAAATTTCAAAGTATTCTTGTTTTTTTATAAAAGAAATTAAATCACTAGCATAAGAAAAATCTTTGCTTTTTTCTAAATTTTCACATATATCGCCTCTTAGGGCAAGAATTTGATTAAGATTTTTTTCTTTGCATTTTTGAAGTATCTGAGTGATTTTTTCTTTACTAGAATGGATGCAAGGTAAATGTACTATGCTAGGAATTTGATATTCTTCCTGGATTAAGCTTGCAACTTCTAAAGTATTTTGTGAGTTAATAGAGCCTGCTGCGCCAAAGGTTACGCTGATAAAATTAGGGCTTAATTGCCCTAAATCATCTAAGATAGCATGAAGATTTTTGATATTTTCATCCTTTCTTGGTGGAAAAACTTCAAAAGAAAAATTGCACATAAAAACTCCTTATAATTGTTTTCGTATTTTTTGCGTAGCCGTAACTAAATTTTTAAGAGAGCCTATGACTTCTTCATAGGCTCTTGTTTTAAGCCCACAGTCTGGATTGATCCAAATTTGTTCTTTAGGTAATTTGTTTAAAATTTTTTCTATAGTTAAACTTAGTTCTTCTACGCTTGGAACTCTAGGGCTATGTATATCATAAACTCCTGGCCCTACTTCAGTTTTAAAATGAACAGCTTTTAGAGTATCTAAAAGACTTAAGTTTGATCTTGAAGCTTCAAAAGAAATCACATCAGCATCCATAGCGTCAATTTCTTTTAAGATATCACTAAATTCACTATAACACATATGAGTGTGAATTTGAGTTTTAGCTTTTACCCCGCTATGCACAAGATTAAAAGCAGGAATAGCCCAATTTAAATACTCACTATGCCAATCACTTTTTCTTAAAGGCAGTTTTTCACGCAAAGCCGCTTCATCAATTTGTATGATTTTTATACCTGCATTTTCAAGATCTAATACTTCATCTCTTATAGCTAAGGCAATTTGCTCAGTGCTTTCTTTTAGACTAATGTCTTCTCTTGGAAAGGACCAATTAAGTATGGTTACAGGTCCAGTTAGCATACCTTTTACGATTTTTTGACTTAAACTTTGTGCAAATTTAGACCAAGCTAAGGTGATAGGCTTTGTGCGTGATACATCACCCCAAATCACAGGAGGTTTAACGCACCTTGTGCCATAGCTTTGCACCCAACCATTTTGAGTAAATAAAAAGCCCTTTAGATTCTCTCCAAAATACTCCACCATATCATTTCTTTCAAATTCTCCATGCACTAAAACATCAAGTCCTATTTCTTCTTGAATTTGTATGCATTCTTTGATTTTTTGTTGGTTAAATTCAGTGTAGTTTTGAGCTGAAATTTTTTCTTGCTTAAAGGCAAGGCGATTAGATCTTACATCGGCACTTTGAGGAAAGGAACCTATGGTTGTGGTTGGTAAAAGAGGGAGTTTTAAAAATTCTTTTTGGATTAAGGCGCGTTCTTTAAAACTAGGCGTTCTGGTAAAATCTTCTTTTTTTAAAGCCTTAAGCCTTGCTTTGACTTTTTCATCTAAACGCTCCGGGATATTTTTAAAAAGCTCTTGATTGGCTCTAAAGAGCGGATTTTCTTCGCTAGAATTTAAGATTTCTTTTAAATCTTTAAGTTCTTGAAGTTTTTCTTTAGCAAAGGCAAAAAGTTTAAGATAGTTTGAATCTAATTTGCTTTCAAATTCAGTGCTATAAGGCACATGCAAAAGCGAACAAGAGGTGTTTAAGACGATATTTTGTGTATATTTTTGAAGCTCTTTAACAAGCTTTAGACTTTTAGCATAATCATTAGCATAGATATTTTTGCCGTTAATAAGACCTGCAAAAAGGATTTTATCTTTAGCAAAGCCGTATTTTTGAACCAAGGCTAAGCTTTGTTTACCTTCGATAAAATCAAGACCCAAAGCATCAAATTTGCTTTCTAAAAGTTTAGGATAAATATCTCTTAAGTCTCCAAAATAGCTTTGAAGTAAAATTTTAAGATCTTTTTTGTGATTTAAAAGTTCTTGGTAAAATTCTTCAAACAAAGCGATATCTTCCTTGCTTAAATCATAAACCAAATAAGGCTCATCAAGTTCAAGCCATGTCACTTTAAGTTCATTTAGTTTATCAAAAAGCTCTATGTAAGCGTTTAAAAGCTTTTCTTTAGCGAGTTTTTGAGTTTTTTCATCTTTAAAGGCAATGAGTTTAAAAAGTGTGAAAATGCCTATTAAAACAGGCTTGCTTTCTATGCCAAGCTCTTTAGCTTCGAGATATTCTTTAAAAATTTTATCCCCTGTTAAAGCTATAATATCAGCATTATCGCACTCAGGCACCAAATAATGATAATTTGTATTGAACCATTTTTTCATTGCTAAGGCTGTAACATCTCCATTTTCTCCTTGATAACCTCGACTTTGAGCAAAGTATTCATCTAAAGCATCTAAATTTAAATTTTTATACTTTGTATGAACAATATTAAAAAGCACAGCTGCATCTAAGACATTATCATAAAGTGAAAAATCATTACTAGGGATAAAATCAATGCCAGCTTTTTGAATTTCTTGCCAGTGTCTAATCCTTAAATCCTTAGCACTTTTTAAAAGCTCCTCTTTTGAACTTTGGTTTTTAAAGTATTTTTCAATAGCAAATTTTAATTCTCTATTTGCACCTATTCTTGGGTAAGAAATGATTGAATTTTTCATATTTGTTCTCCTTAAAATGTAGGGATTAAAGCACCCTGATATTTTTCTTCTATAAATTTTTTAACTTCATCGCTTTGCAAGGCCTTTACTAGGGCTTTGATTTTAGGAAGGTTTTCATTACCTTCTTTAACGGCGATGATATTGCCATATTCACTATATTTACTTTCTGTATAAAGCCCATCTTTTACAGGGTTTAAACCTGCTAAAATAGCAAAATTGCTATTAATAAGAGAATAATCTACATCATTTAAACTCCTTGTAAGTTGAGCGTCTTTTAACTCTACAAATTTAAGCTTCTTAGGATTTTTAGTGATATCTAAAGGAGTGATGAGCTCATTATCCTTAACTTCTATAAGTCCTTTGCTTGCTACAATGCGTAAAGCACGGTTTTCATTTGTAGGATTATTGGGTATAGAAATGCTTTGTCCTTCCTCTGGGTTAAATTCTTTATATTTTTTTGAATACACTGCCATAGGTTCTATATGGATACTGGCAACTTTTACAAGATGGGTGCCTTGCCTTTGATTGAATTCTTTTAAATAAGGTTCATGCTGAAAATAATTAGCATCTAACTCACCATTTTCAACCATTACATTAGGGATTACCCCATCATTAAATTCATAAATTTTTAAATCATAACCTTGTTTTTGAAGTGCTGATTTTATAAATCTTAAAATATCTGCATGAGGTGTTATAGAAGAGCCAACTTTAAGTTCTTCATTTGCCCATGCAAAACCGGTAAAAAGAGTAGCGACGCAAAAAGCTTTAGTAAATAAAGTCATTTTTTCTCCTTTATGCAAAACTAAATTTTTCTATCAAATCACTATGATAAATACTTGCTACATCAGGATGAGAGCGTATCATTCTTTTAAAATAATTACTTGCAACATTTCTTAAAAGTGGATTTTTAGGATCAGTATCCACACCTTTGCTTTCTTTGGCAAGCTCTGGATTTAACTTAAAAATAGGTATATCCTTATCAAGTTGCACTCCAAGAAAATAAGCTATGCTAAAGCGTTCTTTTGGGCTTAAATTCACGCGGTGAATAGTAGCTTTTAAATAGCCATTGGTAGCTAGTTCTAAAAATTCTCCTATATTAACTACAACGCTATTTTCAAGTGGGGGTATACTAAGCCATTTACCATCTATAAAAGCTTCAAGTCCACTTTGTTTTTCTTGAAAAACAAAAGTGATAAGCCCACCATCTTTATGTGAACCTACGCCTTGAGTGATATTTTTTGAGCTTTTTGGATAATGTATGATTTTACAATGTTCGTAAGAATTTTCTCCATAAAGTTTATCAAAAGCATTGCTAGGTAGATCAAGAGCTTGAGCAAAGGTTTTTAAAAGCTTTAAACAAGCTTTTTTGGTTTGTTTGTGCCAAGTTAAGAAAGTTTTTTTAAGTTCTGGAATTTCACTAGGCCAAAGATTAGGACCTTCTAGTCTTTGCCATAAGGGTGAGTTTAAATTCCAGTTTAAAGCATCTCTTTCTGTGCCTATATCCAGTTGTTCTCTATAATCCTTAGTTCCTGCTGTGTATTCAAAACCTTCGCTAGTATAACCTCTAAATTGAGGAGAATGTACCATAGAAATAAGCTCTTTCGAACTTCTAGAAAGATTAAAAAATTCTTTGCCAAGTTTGAATAATTTCTCGTTTAAATTTTTATCTATACTGGTATTGATAAGATAAAAAAAACCTATTTTAGAAGCAATTTCTCTTAAATTTTTAAGAAAAGTGCTTTTATCTTTTTCATAAGCTTGTAAATCAAGTATAGGTAAATTCATTTTTGCTCCTTAAATTAAAATTAAGGATAAGAAGATATTTTGAATTAAATTTTATTAGAGAAATTTTTGTAAGTTAAGATTTTAAATGAGTATTTTGAAAAAATAAACTTTTTTGACTTTCTTACACATTATATCTCCTTATCCACTTTTTGGACCTTTGGAAACATAATGTTAAGCCAAAGGACGCACTAGATACTACACATCTCGCACATCAGTTTCATTTTTTCTCCTTTTAAAATAATAAAATTTCAAAATCATATATAAAAATATATTAATTAAAGCTTAATCGTTTAAAAAATAAAGATTCTTTTTAAGCATTCTCGAGTTTTAATTCTTTGTTATTCATTATGCTAATACCTAGATTTAAAACCTTTTGGGCAATTTGTTTGGCTTCATCTAAAGAATGCATTGCGCAAGTTCCGCATTGATAGATATTAAGTTCAGGAATTTTGCTTTGATCGCTTACGCTTAAAACATCTTTCATAGCTTCTTCCCAAGCTTTTGCAACACTTTTTTCATCTGGTGTTCCAATTAAACTCATATAAAAACCCGTGCGACAACCCATAGGTGAAATATCAATAATTTCAACTGAATTTGAATTAAGATGATCTCTCATAAATCCTGCAAATAAATGTTCTAAGGTATGAGTACCTTTTTCGCTCATAATGTCTTTATTTGGTATGCAAAAACGCAAATCAAACACGCTAATATCATCACCCTTAGGTGTTTTCATAACTTTAGCTAAACGCACAGCAGGAGCTGGCATTTTAGTATGGTCAACTTTAAAGCTGTCTAATAATGGCATTTTAACTCCTTAAATATAAATTGTCTAAGAATTATAGCATTTAAAGTTAATATTTAAAGCCTTTCTAAAAGAAAAAAAGATAAAATAAAACATTTAAAAATTCAAGGAAATTTTATGTTTGAAGTAGTTATAGGTCTTGAAGTTCATACTCAGTTAAATACTAAAACAAAAATCTTTTGCTCATGTGCAACTTCTTTTGGAGAAGCTCCAAATACCAATGTTTGTCCCACTTGTTTGGCCTTACCAGGAGCTTTGCCTGTTTTAAATGAAGAGGCTGTAAAAAAAGCTATAGCTTTTGGAAAAGCTGTCAATGCAACAATTAATAAAAAAAGTGTTTTTAATCGTAAGAATTATTTTTATCCAGATTTACCTAAAGCCTATCAAATTTCACAATTTGATATCCCTATAGTAGAAAAGGGTGAGCTTTTTATCAATGTAAAGGGTGAAAATAAACGCATAGGTATTACAAGAGCACACTTAGAAGAAGATGCAGGTAAAAATATCCATGAAAATAATTTTTCTAAAGTGGATTTAAATCGTGCAGGAACTCCTTTGCTTGAGATTGTCAGTGAGCCTGAGCTTAGAAGTAGCGATGAGGCGGTGGCTTATCTTAAAAAACTTCATTCTATTATACGCTTTTTAGATATTTCAGATGCAAATATGCAAGAAGGAAGTTTTAGATGCGATGCAAATGTTAGTATAAGGCCTAAGGGCGATACAAAACTTTATACTAGGGTAGAGATTAAAAATCTTAATTCTTTTCGTTTTATCCAAAAAGCTATAGAATATGAGGTAAAAAGACAAAGTGAGGCTTGGGAAGATGGAACTTACGAACAAGAAGTAGTTCAAGAAACCAGACTTTTTGATACAACGAATTTAATTACAAGAAGTATGCGTGGTAAAGAAGAAGCGGCAGAATATCGCTATTTTCCAGATCCTGATTTATTGCCTGTTTTATTAAAAGATGAGTTTTTGGATATTAAAATTCCTGAACTTCCTGATGAGAAGAAAGCACGCTTTATAGACGAGCTTGGTATAAAAGAAAGTGATGCTGAGGTTTTAATCAGTTCTTTAGAAATGAGTCGTTTTTTTGAAAGTCTTATTTCTCAAAATTTAAATCCTAAGCTTTGTGTAAATTGGTTAAATACTGAACTTATGGGACTTTTAAAAGGAGAATTGACTATAGAAAATTCTCCTGTAGATGCTCAAAAGCTTGGAGTTTTAATTAAACGCATAGAAGATGGCACTATCAGTGCAAAAGCGGCTAAAGATGTCTTAGCTTTTGTATTTGAAAATACTAGCGTGGAAATTGATGAAGCTATAGAAAAGCTAGGACTTAAACAAGTAAGTGATGATTCAGCCATAGAAGCAGTGATTGAACAAATCTTAAATGCAAATGCCGATAAGGTTGCAGAGTATAAAAGTGGTAAAGACAAGCTTTTTGGATTTTTTGTGGGTCAAACAATGAAAGAAGGCAAAGGAGCTTTTAATCCTGCAAAAGTAAATGAAATTTTAAAAACAAAGCTTGGTTGATGCGTATAGCGGTTATTGGTGCGGGAAAATGGGGCAGTGCTTTACATTTAGCCTTAAAAGAAAATCACAATTGTTTTATCAGTTCTTTGCATCAGCGTGATTTAGAAGATTTTGTTAGCATAAAAGAAGCTTTAGAATGTGAATATCTTGTTTTTGCTTTAAGTTCTCAAGGGATGCGTGCTTGGCTTAAAGAAAATTTCATCAACAAGGAGCAAAAAATTTTAATTGCTTCAAAAGGCATAGAAGATCAAAGTTGTCAATTTTTAGATGAAATTTTTTTAGATTTTGTACCAAAAGAAAATTTTTGTGTTTTAAGCGGTCCTTCTTTTGCTGCTGAAGTGATGCAAAAACTTCCTACTGCTTTGATGATTAGTGGGATAAATCAAGAGCTTTGTAAAAAATTTGCAAGTTTTTTCCCTGATTTTATTAAAACTTATATTGATAATGATGTTCGTGGTGCTGAAATTTGTGGTGCTTATAAGAATGTTTTAGCGATTGCAAGTGGGATTAGTGATGGGTTAAAACTTGGTAATAATGCAAGAGCAGCACTGATTTCAAGAGGGCTTATAGAAATGCATCGTTTTGGTAAATTTTTTGGCGCTAAAGAAGAAACTTTTTTAGGGTTAAGTGGAGCAGGGGATTTGTTTTTAACTGCAACTAGTGTTTTATCAAGAAATTATAGAGTGGGTTTAAAACTGGCGCAAAATCAAAAATTAGATAGTATTTTAGCTGAACTTAATGAAGTAGCAGAAGGTGTAAAAACTGCTTATGCTATAGAAAGATTAGCAAAAATGAAAGGAATTTATACACCTATTGTAAATGAAGTAGTGGCAATTTTTAAGGGTAAAAGTGTGCAAGAAGCAACGCAGAATTTACTAAAGCAAAATGATTAAGGAAAAATCATGATAATTAAAAATGCAAAAATTTATGGAAATTCTTTACAAGATATAGAGATTAAAGAAGGAAAAATTACCAATATTGGTTCTAATTTACAAGGTGAAGAAATTTTAGATGCTAAAGGTATGACTTTACTTCCATCTTTTGTGGATTTGTGTGTGAGTTTAAAAAACGATAAATTTTCTTTAGCTAATTTAGAGCTTTTAGAAAATGAGTGTCTAAAAGGAGGAATTTCTAGTATAGTTTTGCGTGATTGCATGGATTTTGATGAAGAAAGTTTTGCTTTATTTTTACAAAATTTAGCTCAAAGAAAGATGCAAATTTTTTCAAGTGTGCGGGTTAAGGATGCAAACGGAAAGCTTAAAAATTTAGCCACTCTCTTAAATAAAGGTGCTTGTGCTTTAGAGCTTGATAGTTCTT
This sequence comes from Campylobacter sp. BCW_4338, assembly GCF_001763255.1. Classification (NCBI taxonomy): domain Bacteria; kingdom Pseudomonadati; phylum Campylobacterota; class Epsilonproteobacteria; order Campylobacterales; family Campylobacteraceae; genus Campylobacter; species Campylobacter sp. BCW_4338. Next base: position 242,022 of record NZ_MJYJ01000061.1, on the reverse strand, counting down.
TGGATGCAAATACTTTAAAAGTAAGCTCGCAATATGCTTTTATGAAAGACTCTCCAATTTTTGTGCGTTGTTATGATAAGGATTTTGATGATAATGGAGTGATGAATGATTGTGAAATGAGTTTTGAGCTAGGGCTTATAGGCATGAGTAAAATTGCTGAAACTAGCCAGATAGCTAAAATGAAAGAATTGGCTAAATTTTATAAAAATAAGGTTGTTTTTGATCTTTTAAGTTTGAGAGATTCTTTAGTATTATTAGATGAAAAGGATTTAAAACTTGTAAGCATTCATCATCTTATCAAAGATGATAGTGCTTGTGAAGATTTTAATACGGCTGCGAAACTTATGCCACCTTTAAGAAGCAAAGAAGATGTTTTGGCTTTAGGAGAGGCTTTAAAAGAAGGAAAGATTAGCTTTTTGACTTCCTTGCATAGTGCAAAATCAATTTCTTTAAAAGATTTAGCTTTTGATGAAGCGGCCTTTGGAATCCATAGCGTATGCGAATTTATAAGTCTTTGCTATACTTTTTTAATCAAAGAAGGATTTTTAAATTGGCAAGAGCTTTGTCAATTTACAAGTAAAAACCCTAGTGAATTTTTAGGTTTAAATAGTGGAGTTATAGAAGTTGGCAAAGAAGCTAATCTAGTTCTTTTCGATGAGAATGAAGAAATTTTTGCTCCAAAAAGTTCTCTTTATTCTGAGGATAAACTTTTTGGAAAGATTAAAATGCATATAATTAAAGGAAAAAATATTTTAGAAAAATAAGCTTTACTTAAATTCCTAAAGATAGTTTAAATCCTAAAAATACAAGTGCTGCCATAATACCAGCGGCTGGTAAAGTGATAATCCAAGCCAATCCTATAGGCTTCATCATAATCCAATTTGCGTTTTTATTATACACTCCTATACCCAATATAGCACCTATGAGTATATGGGTGGAGCTAACAGGAATTCCAAATTGTGTAGCTAAGAGTATAACTATACTTGCACCAAGTTCTGCAGAAAATCCAGTAGTAGAGCGTATGGTTGCAAGTTTTGAACCCACTGTAGTAATCACTTCTTTACCTAAAAACCAAAGCCCTACAACTAGAGCAACTCCAAACATAGCTAAAGCGGCAAAAGGTACAGGAGAAGTCGCGTTAATTGTGCCGTTTTTTAAGACATCTAAAATCGCTGCAAAAGGACCTATAGCATTGGCTATATCATTGGCTCCGTGTGAAAATGCAAAACTAGAGGCTGTAAATATTTGAAACCATGAGAAAATTCTATCAGTAGTTTTATTAAGTTCTGTTTTTTTAACGATTTTGACTATAGCAAATGTTACAACATAACTTATAGTTCCTATAATTCCGATAATCCAAAAGTTTTGTAAAATATCCAAAGTGCTAACATTATTTAAACCTTTAAATAAAAACATTGCCGAAATGATAGCAGCAGCAATACAAGCAATGATTGGCATATGAGTTTTTAAAATAGAGTAAATATCTATATCTTTTTCTTGATCCTTAAATTCCTTCATTTTATTTCTATAGAAATTATTTGCCTGTTCTTCCTCATCTAAAGCTATAGCGGAAAGTTCTTTGATTTGTTCTTCTTGGGATTTTGTTTTTAAATTTAAAAAATATTCTTCTTTGAATTTTTTTCTTTCTTTTTTGATATTTTTCAAATCATCATTTAGTTTTTCTGATGGTTTTAAAATTTTTTTATCAATATATGAATAAATAATATAAGCTACAATACCCCCTAAAAGAGGCGAAGCTACCCAAGAAATAGCTATTCTTAAAATTTCACTCCATTTAACCATAGAGAGTGTTTGGATCCCATCAAATTTTAAAAGCCCCATCATAATGCTAGCACCTACAATCCCACCAACTATACTGTGTGTGGTTGATACAGGTAAGCCTTTCTTGGTTGCAATAAAAATCCAAACCCCAGAGCTTAAAAGTGCAGCAAGCATAATGATAACAAAAAGCATAGGATCTAAAGAATTTGGAAAAATAACAATACCGCTGCGTATAGTCTTAGTAACTTCTGCGCCTGCGAAGATTGCTCCGCTTAGCTCAAAAACAGCTGCTATAATTAAAGCTTGTTTAATGGTTACTGTTTTTGCACCAACGCTTGTTCCAAAAGAATTGGCTACATCATTTCCACCTATATTAAATGCCATAAAAATGCCAAATATAGAAGCAAGAATAAAAAGAATGAGTTGATGTTGCGAAATATAACCAAATCCCCAAATAACAAATGCGATAGTGCTGATAATAAAAATAACAAAAGCTATGAGGTTGTCTTTTTGCATTAATAACCCTTTTTTATTTTAATTATACACTTATTTACTTTAAATTTGCTAATTTTAGTTTTTAGTCTTTGTGGAATTTTTATTTATATTATTTTTTTATAATAAATACTCAAACAAGAAATAATAAGGAATATAAGAATAATGAGGGGTATTTTTTATATAATAGCATTGTTTTCTTTACTTAATGCTGATGAACTTACTGAGGCTTTGGTAAAGAATAATAATCAAAATTCTTGGGAGCACTTTGATTATAAAAACACCAAAGAAGCTCCAAAAATTCAAGAAGAGAATGTGGATTTTAAAAGCACTTTTGATAGCTTGCTTTCAAAAACTTTAGAAAATAATAATGGTATAGATAAAACAGATGGGAATTTAGATTTTCAAAACGAAAACGCGCAGGTTAAAAATTTAAGTTCTCTTTATGAGGGAGAGAATAATTCTTTGCTTTTTCAAAAAGAACTTTTCGTGGCTCAAGATAATTATAATTACTCAGGGGGCTTAATCAATCGTTATGAAAAAGATGATTTTTTATTTGGAGTTAATGGTTTTATTGACAAACAAAAGGAACAAAAAGATACTAAAAGCTTTGGTGCAGAGTTTGGTTATAGTAAATTTATAAAGGCTTATAGTAATTATTACATACCCAATGAAGCAGAAAAAAAATTACAGCTTGGAATGAGTTTTGTAATTCCAACTTACACCGCTTTTGCTTTTGATATAAGCAAGGATAATGATAAAACTAATTATCAAGTATCTTACTCTCCTTATAGTGTATTTAGTTTAAATTTATTGCGTCGTGATTATAGCGCAAGAGAGACTGTTGATGATACCGTTGTTCAAGTTGGATTTAGTTTTAATTTCAATGAAAGTTTTTTAAAACAATTTAGGAAAAAAGATAATACTTTAGAGGAGGTTAATCGATATGATTTCCTCCAAAGAACCCATTAGTTCATTCCAGCATTATGGAATTTTTCTGGATTATCCATAGCATAGTTGAATTTTTCCCGATCAATTTGTTTATCCCAGATCGCAACGATTAAGGCTGCTACTGAATTTCCACAAAGATTTCCAACAGCCCTCATTTCAGACATAAATTTATCAACACCTAAAAGAACACCTATGGCAGCTACTGGTAGAACTTGCGCTAAGGTTGCATTTGCTTCTGAAATTTCCATATTTCCTAGAGCCGCAAGCGTACTTCCAAGCACTATAAAACCTGATCCAGTTACACCTACTGCACCTTTTGAGGCTATCATTAATACTATTAAAATACTGATTTCGTGTGCTAAACTTAAATTTACATTGAAAGCTTGTGCTAGAAAGATTAAGCTCATAGCTAGATAAATATTTGTACAATCAAGATTAAAACTATATCCCGTTGGTAAAACAAGTCCGACTGTTGCTTTAGAAAGTCCTGCTTTTTCTAGTTTTCTCATTAAAGGAGCAAGTGCAGACTCGCTTGAACTGGTTGCAAAAACGATCAATACTTCTCTTGAGATAAATCTCATAAATTTGAAGATATTTACTTTTGCAAAATAACAAATCAGACCTAAGATTCCAAATATAAAAACAAGACATGAAATCAGCATTACTAAAAGTAAATATGCTAAGTTGATCAAAGAGCCAATTCCGTATTGAGCTATGAGTACAGCCATTGCTGAAAAGGCGGCAATAGGACTAAAATACATAATGATTTGTAGAATTTTAAAAACAAAATTTTGTACCACTTCAAAAACTCTTTGAATTGCCTGTTTATCTTCTATTCTCATTAAAGAAATAATCAAAGCAGTAATTATAGCAATAACTAAAACTTGTATGGTTTTTCCTTCTGTAAAAGGCGTGATAATATCAGTAGGCATAGCATCTTTTAAAATATGCATAATCTCAGAGCTCGCGCTTACTTCTGTGGTTTGAGAAATATATTTTTGAACGCTTTTTGTATCAAGTTGACTTGGATCAAGATTCATTCCATGGCCTGGTTGCATAACATTTGCCATAAAAATACCTATAGCAAGTGCTAAAGTACTTACAACTTCAAAGTAGATAACCGCTTTAGCGCCAATACTACCTACTTTTTTTAAACTTTCAAGACTAATGATGCCCAAAACCAAAGTAACAAAAATAATAGGACCTATAAGAACCTTTAAAGCACCTATAAAATAATCAACTCCTGGTTTGCTAGCAATGGCTAATTCTTTATCTGTATAACCAAGTATAATACCTGTAATAATGCCTATAATCACCCAAAATCCAAGACTTTTTATAATACGTTTATATAAAGGCGGTTTTCTTTCAGCTAAAGTTTGACTTAAAGTTTCCAAGTTTATTCACTCCTTTTGATCTTTTGTGAAATATAATTTTAACAATGCGTATTATAAATTTTAACAAAAAAACAAATCTAGAAATACTTTCTTTTATATGATATGATAATTTTTTATATAAATGTTACAAAATTTCTCATTATTTGCATTATAAAATTTAAAATATTTTTTGAAAATTTTATAATTTAGTATACTTTTTATTGTTTATTGTTAGTAATAATTCTATTTTTGATTTATTTGTTTTATTGGGATGTTTTAATTATGAAAGAAATAGTTTTGTCTGAAAATGCTTTAATTACTTCTAAAACAGATCTTAAGGGGAATATCATTTATGCCAATAATGACTTTTTAAAATACGCAGGTTATAAAGTCGATGAGCTTTTGTATAAACCTCATAATATAGTAAGACATGAAGATATGCCACGTACTGTATTTAAATGTCTTTGGGATTATATTCAAAAAGGAGAAGAAATTTTTGCATTTGTAAAAAATAAAGCCAAGGATGGTAGTTTTTACTGGGTGTTTGCAAATGTAAGTGCTTCATTTGATGCCAATGGAAATATCATCAACTACTATTCTGTTCGTCGTGCGCCTAATAGAAAATCTCTTCCTATAATTGAAGAAGTTTATAAAATTTTACTTGAAAAAGAGCAAAAATCAGGCATTAATGCTGGAGTTTCAGCTTTAATGGATATTGTAAGTTCTTATAAAATGACTTATAATGAACTTGTTTTTAACTTACAAGAAGATAACTAAATAAGATATATTTAATCTTTTTTATTATATAATCTTTCCCTAAAAATTAAAGTAATATATTATTAAAGTATTACTTTAATTTATGACTTCAAAAAATTTTTAGTAAAAGGGGTAAATTTATGGTGAAAAATGGATTATTATTAACTATTTTTCTAAGTGTTATCGGTGTTTTGGGTGCCATTTTTATTCATATTTATATTGGAGCGATAATTTTTATTTTAATCGCTGTTTTAATGATTTATTTGCTTAGACAACACAAAGATGAGCAAATGATGATAGATAAACTTTTGGTTCTTTGTAGAGAGTTAAAAGAAGGAAATTTTGATAATAGAATGATATATGTAAAAACAAAAAGCAAAAAATTAGCCGAAATAGCAGATAATCTTAACAATACTATTGATGGACTAGAAGCTTACTTAAGGGAAATTAATACTTCTATTTCTTGTTCTCAAAAAGGTGAATTTTATCGCAAAGCTTTGCCTGAAGGTTTAAAAGGAATTTTTGCTCATAATATTGAATTTATAAATAAAGCTTTAGCAAACATAGAAGTGACAGCAAGATCCACTTTTAAAAATGCTTTATCAAGAACTTTAATGGATTTAAGCCTTGGAAATCAAAATAAAGATATGTCTCAAATTTCTAGCTCATTAAATCAAGATATTAGCATGATGAAAAATGTATATGATACAGTTGATGCCATTACTCATACAGCTACAGAAAATGGCTCAGAGGTGGATTCTTTGCAAAGTGCCATGGGTTCTTTAATGGATGTTGTAAATTCGAGCAAGGAAACAGTACAAACTTTTGTGGCTAATTCCCAAAATATTACTTCAGTGGTTGAAGTAATACGCGATATAGCTGATCAAACCAATCTTCTAGCTTTAAATGCTGCTATTGAAGCTGCACGTGCAGGAGAGCATGGTAGGGGCTTTGCGGTTGTAGCTGATGAAGTTAGAAAGTTAGCAGAAAGAACTCAAAGATCTACAAGTGAAATTTCCATTGCAATTCAGACTATGCAACAGGATTTTGTAAATATCCAAAGTGGCAGCGATCAAGTTTTTAACATTGTTAGCGAATCTGAAGAAAGAATTAATAAATTTTCTCAAGTTTTTAAACGTCTAGAAGAAAATAGTAGTGCTCTTGGCGTTAATTTTGGATCCTTTGCAAAGAGATTGATTTTGTCTGTGGTTAAAATCGATCATATTCTTTATAAATCAAATATATATTTAAATTTAAATGGGGCTCAAAATTTCAATCTTGAAAGTGTAGATCCAATTTCTAATCTTTGCCAAGATGAGAGAGCTCAAGGTGTTATTAATGAACTTAGTTCTGAAACTGAGTTAAATTTAGCTAAAGAATTTATAAAAGATAATGCTAAAAAAGCAATAGAAGAATCAAGTCAAGATTATATCGATCAAAAAGCTTATGATGCGATTGTAAATGATATTAAATCACTAGAGCAAAGAAGTGCTGAAATCTTAGCAAAATTAAAAATATAAATTAAGAGGGTGGGAAAATGTCAAGAGAAATTTTTTTACAAGAAGATAGTTTAATTACTTCTAAAACAGATTTAAAAGGTAAAATAGTTTATGCAAATGATGATTTTTTAAAGTATGCAGGTTATACCATGGGTGAAGTTTTAAATAAACCTCATAACATAGTAAGACATGAAGAGATGCCAAAAACTGTTTTTAAATATTTATGGGATTATATGAAAGAAGGCAAAGAAATTTTTGCTTACGTAAAAAACAAAACTAAAGATAACAATTACTACTGGGTTTTTGCAAATGTAACTCCATCAATAGACATTAATAATAATATCATAGGCTATTATTCCGTTCGTCGTATGCCAAATAAAAGCGCTATTTCTACAATAGAAAGCCTTTATAGTGATCTTTTAAGAGTGGAACAGCAACAAGGTTTAAATAAGGGTGTTGAGATGCTTAAAAATTTCTGCAAAGATGCAGATAAAACTTACAATGAGTTAATTTTCTCTCTCCAAGAAGCTAAATAAATTTTTGTTAGACTTAAAACGAGTTTGTTTTAAGTCTAAATATTATATAATCTTTCTTTTAAAAATTCACATTTTTCAAGGCAAAATATGTTTGATGTCATTGTTATAGGTGGTGGACATGCGGGTGTTGAAGCAAGTGCTGCTGCTGCTAGAATGGGTAAAAAAACCTTACTTTTAACTACATTGATTGAGCAAATAGGAGCAGCAAGCTGTAATCCAGCTATAGGTGGGCTTGCTAAAGGGCATTTGGTAAAAGAACTTGATGCCATGGGTGGTCTTATGGGTGAAATCACTGATGAAGCGGGAATACAATTTCGCATTTTAAATGAAAGTAAGGGTGTAGCCGTTCAAGGAAGTAGGGCACAAATTGATATGGATAAATACCGTATCATTGCACGTAATAAACTTTTAAAACTTCCAAATTTAGAAATTTCTCAAGAACAAGCGAATGCTTTAATCGTAGAAAATGATGAAGTTAAAGGCGTAAAAACAAATTTAGAAAACACATATTTTGCCAAAAAAGTGATACTTACAACAGGGACTTTTTTAAATGGACTTATTCATATAGGCGAAAATAAACTTCAAGCAGGGAGGGTAGGGGAGCTTGCTTCAGTAAATTTAGGAAACTATTTGCAGACTTTGGGTTTGAAAATGGGGCGTTTAAAAACAGGAACTTGCCCAAGAGTGGATGCAAAAAGCATTGATTTTAGCGTGCTTGAAATTCAAGATGGGGATAAAAATCCTAAAGCTTTTAGTTTTCGTTCAAGAAATTTCAATCCTACTCAACTTCCTTGTTATATTGCACGCACTAATACAACTACACATGAGATTATTAAGAATAATTTTTATCGTGCTCCACTTTTTACAGGACAGATTGAAGGTGTGGGGCCAAGGTATTGTCCTTCTATAGAAGATAAGATCAATCGTTTTAGCGACAAAGAAAGCCATCATCTTTTTATAGAGCCTCAAACTATCGATGCGACGGAGTATTATATCAATGGTTTTTCTACTTCTTTACCTTATGAAGTACAAACTCAAATGCTGCGTTCTGTAAAGGGTTTTGAAAATGCTAAAATAACCCGTTTTGGTTATGCTATAGAATATGACTATATAGAGCCAACTGAACTTAAGCATACTTTAGAACTTAAAAAGATTAAAAATCTTTATTGTGCAGGACAGATTAATGGAACTACAGGTTATGAAGAGGCTGCAGCACAAGGCTTTATGGCAGGAATCAATGCAAGTTTAAGCATAGATATGAAAGAGCCTTTGATTTTAAGGCGTGATCAAGCTTATATAGGAGTTTTAATCGATGATTTGGTAGTAAAAGGTACAAAAGAACCTTATAGAATGTTTACTTCAAGAGCGGAATTTAGACTGCTTTTAAGGGAAGAAAATGCTATACTTAGACTCGGAAAATATGGCTATGATTTGGGGCTTTTAAGTGAGCAAGATTTTACTTATATACAAAATATTGCAAACAATCTTCAAAAAGGACTTGAATTTTTACTTTCTAAAGAATTTACGCCTAATAACCAAAATAATGCTTTTTTAGAGAGTTTAGGAGAAGATAAAATTTCTTCTATAGTCAATCTTCAAAAAATTGTTGCAAGAGCAAGTTTTGATATAGAAAAATTAAAAAAACTTGACCCTATATTTGAAACTATGGATCATTACTCTTTAAGAGAAATTTTAAATGGGGCAAAGTATTATCATTATATCAGCATGCAAAAAGCTCAAGTAGAAAAAATGAAAAATCTTAGCGAGCTTAAAATTCCTGAAAATTTTGATTTTAAAAGTGTAAGTGGTTTGAGTAATGAGGTTGTAGAAAAACTTAATCATCATAAACCTCCAACCATTTTTGCTGCAAGTCAAATCAGTGGAATTACTCCTGCAGCGTTAGATATTTTACAAATTTATATCAAAATGCAAAAGAAAAAAGCTTAAATGCTTGCTTTTTTTATTTTTTTATCTACTTTAGTTTTACTTTTTTGGCGTCCATGGAATTTACCTATTTGGGTATTTTCTAGCTTGGGAGCTTTTTTTGTTTTTATTTTTCAATTGGTAGATTTTAAAGATGCTTATTTTGTTTTTTCTTTGGTTTGGGATAGTTCTTTAACTTTGGTTGGGTTGATTATCCTTTCTTTTAGCTTGGAAGCTTTGGGATTTTTTGATTTTATTGCGAGTAAAATTTTGCATTTTTCTAGAGAGAAAAATCAAGAAAAAATTTATATCAGCACAAAAAAATTGATGTTATTTTTGTTGATTTTTGTCTTTTTTCTTTCTGCATTTTTTGCTAACGATGGAGCGATTTTAATCATTACACCTATTATTATAGCTTTATTTTCAACTCTTAAAGATTGTAAAAATCATGCTTTTATTTTAAGTTCTTTTTTGCTTAGTCTTTCTTTTTTATGTGATGCAAGTTCAAACGCTTTGGTTATTTCAAATTTAACCAATATCATCACAGCAAATTATTTTAAGATAGAATTTTTAGAATTTGCTAAAAATATGTTTTTGCCAAATTTTTTTGTTTTGCTTTCTACTATAGTTATGGTTTTTGTGCTTTATGTGAGAGTTTTGCCTAAAAGGCTTGAATTTAAATTAGTCAAAAAAGAGCAAATTTCATCGAAGTTGTTTTTTCTTTGCATAGTATTTTTATTTCTTTTTGTGATCAGTTTTTTTATAGGTGAAATTTTTGATATTAAAATAAGTTTTTTTGCTTTGCTTTGGGCGGGAATTTTTTGGCTTATTGTTTTAAAAATTCAAGGTAAAAAAAGTATTCAAATTCTTTTTGAAGCACCTTATGGAGTTTTGCTTTTTAGTTTTGGGCTTTATATGGTAGTTTTTGCTTTACATAAAATAGGTGTGAGTGAAATTTTGGTTAAAAGTTATACTTTTTTGATGCAAGATAAGAGTGGAATTTTTGGTGTGGCTTTGATTTCAGCTTTTGGATCTTCTGTATTTAATAATTTGCCTATGGTTTTAATCGGAGATTTGGCATTAAAAGAATATTTTGAGAATTTTTCTTTTGATTCTTTGATGATTTATGCGCATCTTTTAGGAGTAAATATAGGCCCAAAACTTACACCAATAGGTTCTTTGGCAACTTTGCTTTGGCTTGGAGTTTTGGCTAGAAAAGGCATTAATATTTCTTTTTGGCAATATTGTAAATTTGGCTTTTTGATAACTTTACCTGTGCTTGTTTTTTCTCTTTTTGCTCTTATTGTCTAAATATCAAAACTTGTTAAACAAAGAAAAAATTTATTTTAATTTCGATAAACTTTTAACTTGGTTAAAAAATAAAATCGAAAGGACAAGTTATGGCTACATCTGAGAGTAGACGAAGCTTTATGGGCTTTGCATTTGGAAGCGTAGCTGCTGTAGGCGGTGTTTTCTCGCTTGTTGCGATGAAAAAAACTTGGGATCCGCTTCCAAGTGTCAAAGCTGCAGGTTTTACTACAGTAGATTTATCAGGAATGCAAGATGGAGAGCTTAGAACTATAGAATGGCGTAAAAAGCCTATTTTTATATTAAAAAAAGATGCGAGTATGCCAAAAGATGAAAAACGTGATGTTGTGGTAGATAACGCAGCTTATACTGTGGTTATAGGACTTTGTACGCATTTGGGTTGTATACCTGCTTACCAACCAAGTGAGCAATTGTTTAAATGTGCCTGTCATGGTGGAGAATTTGACACAAGTGGAAAAAATGTCTTTGGACCTCCTCCAAAGCCTCTTGAAATTCCTCCTTTTAAGATTGATGGAACCAAACTTGTTTTAGGTGAAGAGGGTCCTGAATATAAAAAAATGATAGCGGAGGCTTAAGATGGCACAAATTAGAAAAGCTAATGGCCTTGTAGATTGGCTTGATCAAAGACTTGCAGTACATAAACTGCTTGATGTTTTAATGGTAAAGTATTGGATACCAAAGCAAATTAACTTTCTTTGGGCAATGGGGGTTATTTTAACCACTCTTTTTGCAGTGCTTTTTGTTACAGGACTTTTACTTGTGATGTATTATAAACCAGATACTGCACTTGCTTTTGATAGTGTGAATAAGACTATTATGCAAGAGGTGGATTATGGATGGCTTTGGCGTCACATGCATGGTGTTGCCGCTTCTGTTGTATTTTTGATTATATACATACATATGCTAACAGGAATTTATTACGGTTCTTATAAAAAAGGTCGTGAGATGATTTGGGTTAGCGGTATGCTTTTGTTTGTTGTATTTTCTGCTGAAGCTTTTAGTGGCTATATGCTTCCTTGGGGACAAATGAGTTATTGGGCAGCTCAAGTAATCACTAATCTTTTTGGAGGGATACCATTTATTGGCCCTGAGCTTGTGATTTGGATTCGTGGAGATTATGCGGTTTCTGATCCAACTTTAACAAGATTTTTTATGCTTCATGTGTGCTTGCTTCCTATAGTTATCATTGCTATTATAGCATTTCATTTCTATTCTTTAAGAATTCCTCATGTTAATAATGAAATTTCTGAAGAACTTGACTTTGATTTAGAGGCTGAAAAATACATGGCAGGTGACACAAAGGGTTCTAAAGTGATTCCTTTTTGGCCAGGATTTTTATCAAAAGATTTTATGTATATAAGCTTTTTTATGATTTTCTTCTTTTATTTGGTCTGTTTTAAATTTGAATTTGCAATGGATCCAATTAATTTTGATCCAGCTAATGCGCTTAAAACACCAGCTCATATTTATCCTGAGTGGTATTTCTTATGGAGTTATGAAGTTTTAAGAGGATTTTTCTTTGATATTGCAGGTATTAAAGCTTTTGATATAGGTTTGGCTGCATTTGGTATTGCTCAAGTGATTTTCTTCTTGCTTCCTTGGCTTGATAGAAGTGATGTTGTAAAACCAGCTCATGAAAGACCTTTATTTTTCATTTGGTTTTGGATATTGCTTATTGATTTAATTGTTTTAACAGTTTATGGAAAATTACCTCCAACAGGTGTAAATGCTTGGGTAGGATTTTACGCTTCTATAGTATTTTTACTTTTACTTATTGTAGTTTTACCGGTTATTACTATTATGGAGAGAAAAGGAGCTAAACAATGAGAGAAATAAAAATATTTTTAGTTGTAGTAGTTTTTACTGCGCTTGTATATTGGGGGGTAGAGCCTTATGCTCATTCAGTGATGAAACCTCATGTTGCTCCTGCAAATTTTGATTTTGCTGTTGAAGATACTACTTTTGCAAAAGGTATAGTTGAAGCTAAAGAATTAGCTCTAAAAGATGCACAAGCTTCAGGAGATGCTAAAAGAATAGAGAGTGCAAACAAAGAACTTGAAAAAGCAAAAGAAGAATTAAGTAAAGTTGAAACACTTTGGGCAGATGTTGCAAAGATCGATTTTGCTAAGGGTGATGCAAAAAAAGGTAAAGAATTTTTTGAAAATAACTGTTTTGCATGTCATGGTCTAAAAGAAGATGGAATAACAGCTAATATTACTGATTCTTCTATGGGAGTAATACCACCTGATCTTAGTGCAGCTGGTGCTATTTTTGATGAAAAATTTTTAGCAGCTTTGATTATGCATCCTGCGCTTGCTTTAAAAGTAGATCATAAATTTGGTGATGCTTTTATTATGACAGCTTACAATAAAGATAATTCAGGAGAAAGTGAAGAAGCTACAAATGCAAATATAGCCAATGTAATTGCTTATCTTAAAGATGTGAGTGTTAAATTTGAAGCCAATGAAGATGCTACTATTAAGAAAGATGTTGAGGCAAAATATGCTAAAATGGAAAATAGTGCTCAAAAAGTGGCTTTAATGGAAAAAGATATAAAATTTGCTAAAGATAAAGCAACTTTTATTGAGGCTTGCGGACGTTGTCATGATATGAAATACGATAGCTTTTTTACTCCATCAAATCAAAATGATTTAAAAACTTATTTAGGTTCTGTTCCGCCTGATCTTTCTATGATGATAAGATCTCGTGGTGAGCAATATTTACATGATTTTATTAATAACACTCAAAAACTTCTTCCAGGAACCGCTATGCCAAGAGTAGGTTTAACAGAAGCTGCACAGGCTAAGGTTGTATCTTATATTGATCAAGTAGGTGATAGCAAGAAAGAAGAAAGAAAAACTACAGGAATTTATGTAATGATATTCTTTGTAATTTTAAGTATTTTTGCTATAGGTTGGAAGCGCTCTGTTTGGTCTAAATTACATTAATATTACATTTTTTGCCATTATTTAATGATAATGGCAAAAATCTTATTTTTTCTTCATTTTTATTAATTTTTAAACCTAATTAAGAGATACTATCAAATAATAATTCTTATTAATTGGAGTATGTCATGCTTGAAAAACAAATGATTAAATTTATTCTTTCAAAATGGAATTATGGAAATTTTAGAATTGTATTTTGGGATCAAGAAGAATTTCATGTGGGTAATCAGTCTGCTAAATTTTCTTTAATTTTCAAAGAAAAAATACCTTTTTTAAAATTATTTAGTGATACGAGTTTAGTTTTTGCAAAACATTATATGGAGTCTAAACTAGAAATAGAAGGTGATTATGATGAAATAGCTAAAGTTTTGTATTATTTTTCAAATAAGCGTTTTTTAAAAAATACAGAGGATATCTTGAGTAAAATAGCCCAAAAACAGGAAAGTAAAAATATTAAAAGTCATTATGATATAGGTAATGATTTTTATAAGCTTTGGCTTGATGATACTATGAGCTATTCTTGCGCTTATTTTAAAGAGCCTAATAATACTCTTTATGAAGCTCAAATTAACAAAATAGAACATACTCTTAAAAAACTTGATTTAAAAGAAGGAGAAAAGCTTTTAGATATAGGTTGTGGCTGGGGTTGGCTTTCTATTATGGCGGCTCAAAAGTATGGAGTTAGAGTTGTTGGAATTACTATTTCAGAGGAGCAGTGTAAAAAAGCCAAGGAAAGAGTAAAAGAACTTGATCTTGAAGATAAAATAGAAATAAGACTTCAAAATTATCAAGATTTAGAATTTGAAAATTATTTTGATAAAGTTGTTTCTGTGGGTATGTTTGAACATGTAGGCAAAGAGAATTTAGGACTTTATTTTATGAAAGTAAAACAAGTTTTAAAACCTGGAGGTTCTATGCTTTTACATTCTATTTTAGCCATGTTTGAAGGAAAAACAAATGCTTGGATAGATAAATATATTTTTCCAGGAGGATATTTGCCTTCTTTAAGAGAGGTTGTAAGTGCTATGAGTGAATGGGATTTTCATCTTCTTCTAGCAGAAAGTTTAAGAATGCACTATGCAAAAACTTTAGATTTATGGGATGAAAATTTTAATAAAGTATTGGACAAGGTAAGGGAAAAATATGATGAAGAATTTATAAGAATGTGGGATTTATACCTTCGTTCTTGCGCCTCTGCTTTTCGTGTTGGAAGCGTGGATTTGTTCCAATTTTTAATCACAAAGGAAATTAATAATAATTTAAGTCTCACTAAAGAATACATATATAAGTAAAAACTAAACTTAAATTTGATAGAATCCTAGCTTCATTTCACACACATCAATCCTTTTTAGCTTGTGTAAATTAAGGGATGTGGAGGAATAAAGCTAAATTTATAAGGAGAAACTCATGGTTAGTATGAGAGATTTATTAGAATGTGGTGTGCATTTTGGACATCAAACAAGACGCTGGAATCCAAAGATGAAAAAATTCATTTTTGGCGAGAGAAAAGGTATTTATGTAATTGATTTACAAAAAACTTTAAGATATTTTAGATATACCTATAATATCGTTCGTGATGCTGCCGCTGAAGGAAAAACTATACTTTTTGTTGGAACAAAAAAACAAGCAGGTGGAGCGATTAAAGAATACGCTGAAAAATGCGGTATGCCTTATGTAAATCATAGATGGCTTGGCGGTATGATGACAAATTTTGGTACTATTCGCCAATCAATTAGAAAATTAGAAGTAATTGAAAAAATGGAAGAAGATGGAAGTATTAAGCTTTTAACTAAAAAAGAAGCTTTAATGCTTACAAGAAAAAAAGAAAAATTATTAGCTTATTTAGGTGGAATTCGTTATATGAAAACTCAACCTGATATGATTTTTGTTGTTGACACAGTAAAAGAAAAAATTGCTGTTCAAGAAGCAAATAGATTAAGAATTCCTGTTGTAGCTCCACTAGATACAAACTGCGATCCTGATTTGGTAACTTATCCTATTCCAGGAAATGATGATGCAATTCGTTCAGTGCAACTTTTCTGTCAAGAAATGGCTGAAGCGATTAATGAGGGAAAAGCTTTAAGAGAACAAGATGGTGAAGCTTTACCAAATAAAGAAAAAGAAATCACTGATGAAGAGAAAAAAGAAGTTTTAGATGAAGCGATGAGCGAAGAAGACTTCGGTGAGGAGCAAGAATAATGGCTGAAATCACTGCTGCAATGGTAAAAGAACTCCGCGAAAGTACAGGTGCGGGGATGATGGATTGTAAAAATGCTTTGAGTGAAACTAATGGAGATTTTGATAAAGCAGTGCAACTTTTAAGAGAAAAAGGTTTAGGCAAGGCTGCTAAAAAAGCAGATAGACTTGCTGCAGAAGGTTTAGTAAGTGTAAAAGTAAGCGATGATTTTACAAGCGCAACTGTAAGTGAGATTAATTCCGAAACAGATTTTGTGGCAAAAAATGATCAGTTTATCGCCTTAACAAAAGATACTACAGCTCATATTCAAAGTAATAGCTTACAAAGTGTGGAAGAACTTCATTCAAGCACAATCAATGGCATAAAATTTGAAGAATATTTAAAAAGTCAAATTGCAACTATAGGAGAAAACTTAGTTGTAAGAAGATTTGCAACTTTAAAAGCAGGTGCTAACGGCGTTGTAAATGGTTATATCCATACAAATGGCCGTGTTGGTGTTGTGATCGCTGCAGCTTGTAATAGCGCTGAAGTGGCTTCAAAATCAAGAGATTTGTTAAGACAAATTTGTATGCATATTGCAGCAATGAGACCAAGTTATTTAAGTTATGAAGATTTGGATATGACTTTTGTTGAAAATGAATACAAAGCTTTGGTTGCTGAACTTGAAAAAGAAAATGAAGAAAGACGCAGACTTAAAGATCCAAATAAACCTGAACATAAAATTCCTCAATTTGCAAGTCGCAAACAATTAAGTGATGCAATTTTAAAAGAAGCTGAAGAAAAAATCAAAGAAGAGCTTAAAGCTCAAGGTAAACCTGAAAAAATTTGGGACAATATTATCCCAGGTAAAATGAATAGCTTTATAGCTGATAATTCTCAACTCGATAGCAAACTTACTTTAATGGGTCAGTTTTATGTAATGGATGATAAAAAAACTGTAGAACAAGTGATCGCTGAAAAAGAAAAAGAATTTGGCGGAAAAATTAAAATTGTTGAATTTATTTGCTTTGAAGTTGGCGAAGGTTTAGAAAAGAAAACTGAAGATTTTGCGGCTGAAGTTGCTGCACAACTTTAAAAACGGTTAAAAATGGAACTCTTAAGAGCGGAAAATTTAAGCCATAGTTTTGATTATCCGCTTTTTGAGGGTTTAAATCTTACTTTAAATACTAAAGATTGCATTGCTATTCAAGGGAGCAGTGGTTGTGGTAAATCTACTCTTTTGCATATACTTTCTTCTTTATTGATTCCAAAAAAAGGTGAAGTTTTTTTTAAAAGTTCTAGTCTTTATCAGATAGATGAAAACGAAAGATTAAACATTCGCCGTTATGATTTTGGTATTATTTTTCAGACACATTATCTTTTTAAAGGTTTTTCAGCTTTAGAAAATATCGAACTTGCTAGTGTTTTATCAGGTCAAGATTTAGATGAGAAAATTTTAAAAAGGTTAGGTATTGATACGCTTTTGTATCAAAAAATAGGAAAGCTTAGCGGCGGACAACAACAGCGTGTGAGTATCGCACGTGTGCTTTGTAAAAAACCAAAGATTATTTTTGCTGATGAAGCAACTGGAAATTTGGATTTTGATAATGCTAAAAATGTTATCGAGCTTTTAATATCCTATGTTAAAGAAAATGATGCAGCTTTATTTTTTGTAACTCACGATAGCAAGCTTGCAAGTTTTTGTGATAAAACTTATACTATAAACGCCAATGGAATTTGTTAATTATTTAGGTGATAAAAATGTTGTAACTTTTATGTTGCTTCTTGCTAGAATGAGTGGTCTTATAGTTTTTTTTCCTTTTTTTTCACATAATTCTATTCCTATGGTGATAAAAAGTACTATAGTTTTATTTTTGACTATGTATTTATATCCTTTGGCTAGATTAGAATCTTTGCATTTAGATAGTTTTTTTGTTTTACAGCTTATTAGTGAAGTGATTTTTGGAATGATAGCAGGATTAATGCTTCAAATTATTTTTGCTATTATTATGATGGCAGGCGAGCAGATTGCTTTTACTATGGGATTTACTATGGCAAGTATATTAGATCCAAGTTCTGGAACGAGTATGCCTATCACATCTCAAATTTTAAATTTGCTTGCTTTGATGTTTTTTCTTGCTTTTGATGGCCATCATTTAATGCTTTTGTTTTTAAGTCATTCTTTGGGTTATATTAGTTTAGGTGGATTTTATCCGCATGAGAATTTAATGCATTATCTAAATATGGGTATGTTTAATATTTTCATCATAGGTTTTACTATGAGCTTTCCCATACTTGGAATTTCACTTTTAGCCGATGTTATTTTTGGACTTTTGATGAAAACAATGCCACAATTTAATCTTTTAGTTATTGGATATCCTATAAAGATAGCTTTAGGCTTTGTAGTTTTGATTGCTATTTTACTAGTTATGATGCAATATTTTAAAAATTTAATTTTAGAACTTTTTACTCATATGCAAACTCTTTTTTTCTCCTAAGGAAAGGATAAATGAAATTATCGTAAAATAGTGATTATTTTTCAAGGATTAAAGTGATGAAAATTTTACTTTTAAATGAAAACCCTGTAGTTTCAAGACTTGTAAGCCTTAGTGCTAAAAAAATGTCTTATGATTTTGAAGAACTTAATGCTTATAGTGAAAATTTGGGTAATTATGATGTGATTGTTGTAGATAGTGATACTCCAGCACCTTTAAAAATTCTTAAAGAAAAATGCGATAGATTGATTTTTTTAGCCCCGCGAAATCAAAATGTAGATATAGATGCACAAATTTTACAAAAACCTTTTTTACCTACAGATTTTTTAAATTTACTTAATAATAAAGATACAAACAAACATACATCTATTGATTTGCCAATATTAAGTAATGATGAAAATCCTTATGCCGATATAAGCTTGGATTTAGATAATTTAAATTTAGATGATTTGCCTGATGAAAATTCTTTAGATATAAATTCAGATGGAATGGAAGATTTGAGTTTTGATGATAATGCGCAAGATGATAATGCAAACGAAACTTTAGAAACTCAAAATTTAGAAGATGAAAATTTAGAACAAGAAGCAACTAAAGAACAGATTCAAGAAGACACTCAAACTGATTTAGATTTAACTTTAGAAGATGGCAAAAACGAAAAAGAAGACTTAAGCCAAGAACATACAGCTTTGGATACTGAGCCTAGTTTAGATGAGCTAGATGATAAAAATGATGAAGATTTAGAAATCAAAGAAGATGATAAAAATGAAGAAATAGAAAAGCAAGAATTATTAGACGATTCTAAAACAAATGCATTAGAAATGCAAGAAGAGCTTAGTGAATCTCAAGATGATAATGCAAACAAAGCTTTAGAAGTTCAAAATTTAGAAGATGAAAATTTAGAACAAGAAACAACTAAAGAACAGATTCAAGAAGACACTCAAACTGATTTAGATTTAACTTTAGAAGATGGCA
>NZ_MJYJ01000061.1:0-222619 GCF_001763255.1 Campylobacter sp. BCW_4338 | reverse complement strand
AAACGAAAAAGAAGACTTAAGCCAAGAACATACAGCTTTGGATACTGAGCCTAGTTTAGATGAACTAGATGATAAAAATGATGAAGATTTAGAAGATAACAAAGAATTACAAGCTAATATAAGCGACTTTGATGATCTTCCTGTGGTTGAAGAGCAAGAAAAAGAAATGGATTTTGATGATCTTCCTGAGGATGCTGAATTTTTAGGTCAAGCAAAAGATAGTGAAGAATCAGAGG
Source organism: Campylobacter sp. BCW_4338 (assembly GCF_001763255.1). Lineage (NCBI taxonomy): Bacteria > Pseudomonadati > Campylobacterota > Epsilonproteobacteria > Campylobacterales > Campylobacteraceae > Campylobacter > Campylobacter sp. BCW_4338. Next base: position 222,383 of record NZ_MJYJ01000061.1, on the reverse strand, counting down.
AAGTTTTAGAGGAGTTTGCTCCTGTTGTGGAAGAAGATGTTCAAGATGAAATGGATGATTTTACTTCAAATTTGAGTACTCAAGATCAAATCAAAGAAGAATTAGCTCAACTTGATGAGCTGGATTATGGTATTGATAGTGATAATAGTAGCAAGGTTTTAGAAGATTTTAAAGATGAACCAATTTTAGACGATAAAGAATTAGGAACAAATGAAGAGGAAGTGGTTGTGCCAAATTTAAATATAAGTGATTTTGATGCATTGAAAGAAAGTGATATACAAGAAGCTCTTGGAGAGGAAATTGTAGAAAAAAATGAAGAGCCTATAGTAAGTAATGCAACTAAAGATGATAATAGTGAAGAGATAGTTAATGAGCTTAGCCAAAGTATAGTAGGAGCGATCACTTCAAGTATTAAGGATGATACCTTAAAAGCTGCTCTTAAGGGTATGAATATGAATATAAATATAAACATTAGTTTTAAAGAGGATTAAAATTGCAAGGTTTTATTTTGTTGATTTCAGGTCCTAGTGGAGCTGGAAAATCAACTCTTTTAAAAAAACTTTTTGATGAATTTGAAGATGAGCTTTATTTTTCTATTTCTTCAACAACTCGCAAACCAAGAGAGGGTGAAAAAAATGGAATACATTATCATTTCATATCCCATGAAGAATTTCAAAAAGGTATAGATGGTGATCATTTTTTAGAATGGGCTAAAGTGCATGAAAATTTTTATGGCACTTCTTTAAAGCACACTCAAGATGCTTTAGATAATGGAAAAATAGTTGTTTTTGATATTGATGTGCAAGGATTTAAAATAGCCAGACAAAAAATGGCTGATAAGATTGTTTCTGTTTTTATTACTACAAAAAATAAAGATGAGCTCAAAAAAAGACTTATTAAGCGAAATACTGATACAATAATACAACTAGAAAAAAGATTACAAAACGCTAGTGATGAAATGAAAGAGCTTAGCGAGTATGATTATCTTATCATTAATGATGAGCTAAAGCAAAGCTATGAAGCATTGCGAGCGATTTTAATTGCCCATAAATTTAGAATCAAAGGGCAGAATCTAGGACAAATTCAAAATATTTGGAATGAAGGAGAATAAAATGGGTGGTTGGTCAAGTCCAAGTCATTGGTTGATTATTTTATTGATTGTTGTATTGCTTTTTGGAGCAAAAAAAATTCCAGAACTTGCAAAGGGTTTAGGCAAAGGTATTAAAACTTTTAAAGATGAAATGAATAATGATGATGAAGTAGCAAAAAATACTCAAAAAATAGAAGAAAACAAAAACACAACTAATAATACAAATGCTGATGCAAGTATAGACGAAACAAAAAAAGCTTAAGGTTTAGTCTTTTGAAAAGTATTATTTTTAATGAAATTAAAAAGATTTTAGAGTGTGATTTTACACTTGAAAATCCAAAGGATAAAAATTTAGCACATTTTGCTACCCCTTTGGCTTTTTCACTGGCTAAGGAATTAAAAAAATCTCCTATGTTGATTGCTAGCGACTTAGCGAGCAAATTTCAAAATCATGATTGTTTTGAATCGGTTGAAGCTGTAAATGGGTATTTAAATTTTAGAATTTCCAAAACTTTTTTAAATGAACTTGCAAATCAGGCTTTAGCAAATCCAAATGATTTTTCTAAAGGAGAAAAAAAACAAGAAAGTTTTTTGCTTGAATATGTGAGTGCAAATCCTACTGGACCTTTACATATAGGACATGCAAGAGGCGCTGTTTTTGGAGACACCTTAACAAGACTTGCAAGACATTTGGGTTATAAATTTGATACAGAATACTATGTCAATGATGCGGGCAATCAAATTTATTTACTAGGGCTTTCTATTTTACTAAGTGTGAAAGAAAATATACTTCATGAAAATGTTGAATATCCAGAGCAATATTACAAAGGCGAGTATATAGCAGATTTGGCAAAAGAAGCTTTTGAAAAATTTGGTAAAGAATTTTTTAGTGAAGAAAATATCCCTAGTTTAGCTGATTGGGCAAAAGATAAAATGCTTGTTTTGATTAAACAAAATTTAGAACAAGCAAAGATTAAAATTGACAGCTATGTAAGCGAAAGATCGTATTATGACGCTTTAAATGCAACTTTAGAATCTTTAAAAAAACATAAAGGAATTTACGAGCAAGAAGGTAAAATTTGGCTTGCTTCTTCGCAAAAAGGCGATGAAAAAGATAGGGTAATTATCCGTGAAGATGGACGCGGGACTTATTTGGCAGCAGATATTGTTTATCATAAGGATAAAATGAGTCGTGGTTATGGCAAGTGTATTAATATCTGGGGAGCAGATCATCATGGTTATATCCCTAGAATGAAAGCTGCGATGGAGTTTTTGGGATTTGACTCTAATAATCTTGAGATTATTTTAGCACAAATGGTTTCCTTGCTTAAAGATGGAGAGCCTTATAAAATGAGTAAAAGAGCAGGAAATTTTATCTTGATGAGCGATGTGATTGATGAAATAGGAAGTGATGCTTTGCGTTATATCTTTTTGAGTAAAAAGTGCGATACTCATTTGGAATTTGATATTAGTGATTTGCAAAAAGAAGATAGCTCTAATCCTGTGTATTATATCAACTACGCACACGCTAGAATTCATCAAGTGTTTGCTAAAGCTGGTAAAAAAATCGATGATGTAATGAGAGCTGATTTACAAAGTTTAAATCAAGATAGCGTAAATTTGCTTTTTGAAGCTTTGAATTTAAAAGCTATTTTAAATGATGCTTTTGAGGCTAGAGCTTTGCAAAAAATTCCTGATTATCTTAAAAATTTAGCTGCAAATTTTCATAAATTCTACAATGAAAATAAAGTTATAGGCTCTGCAAATGAAAATGATTTACTTAAATTATTTTCTTTGGTTGCTCTTAGTATTAAAACCGCATTTTCTTTAATGGGTATTGAAGCGAAAAACAAAATGGAACATTAAAACAGCATTTTGCTGTTTTAATAATTTAGTAAAAATACTGCTATTATTACGATAATGATGCCTAAAATTCCTATTTTGTTTAATTTTTCTTTATATAAAATCCATCCACCAAGACAAGTTCCTATGATGCCTATAGCACCCCAAGTTGAGTAAGCTATGCTTAAAGGAACGTATTTTAAAGAAAAAGAAAGTAGAAAAAAAGCAAGTATAGCATTGACAATCGCAGCCAAGCCCCAAATTTTATGTTTAAAACCATCTGATTTTTTTAGCAATAAATTTGCTATGATATCTAACAATGCTGATAAAACAATGATAAAAATATACATTATTCTTTAACCTCGCCTATATTAATCATGATAATTCCAACGATAGAAAGAACAATGCCTAGAATTTGAGTTAAGGTTAAACTCTCTTTAAAAACTATAAAAGAAACTAAAAGTATAAGAATAATCCCTAAAAGTTCCCATACAGCATAGGCTATGCCTACTTGAATTTTTTTAATCGCTTTGCCCATAAAAAAATAAGAAAAAGCTATAAATAAAGCCATAAATATATAGCCTAAAATTTGATTTTCCATTTTTAAAAAACTAGTACCTAAAACTTCAAATACAATAGCAACAATCAAGAAAAACCAAGCAACAAAAAGTTCTTTTTTTGCGATATTCAAAAACTTCTCCTAAAATAAATGGTAAAATCATACCATTTAAAGCTTTAATTAGCCTTTTTAGTTTATACTTTTAAGTTTGAAAATCTTTAAAGAAAGTGAGAATTTATGGGACGAGCATTTGAATACCGAAGAGCTTCTAAAGAGGCTAGATGGGATAAAATGAGCAAGCTTTTTCCTAAGCTTGCTAAAGCCATACAAGTAGCTGCTAAAGAAGGTGGCACTGATCCTGATATGAATCCAAAATTAAGAAGTGCTATAGCTACAGCAAAAGCAAATAATATGCCAAAAGATAATATAGATGCGGCTATTAAGCGTGCGAGTGGAAAAGATAGCGCAGATATTAAAAACATTCATTATGAAGGAAAAGCTGCACATGGAGCTTTGGTTATAGTTGAATGTATGAGTGATAACCCTACACGCACCGTGGCCAATGTAAAAGCTATTTTTAGTAAAAATGGTGGAGAAGTTTTGCAAAATGGATCTTTAGGCTTTATGTTTACTAGAAAAGCGGTTTTTCATCTTGAAAAATTTGCAGGGGATTTAGAAGAATTAGAACTTGATTTGATCGATGCAGGGCTTGAAGAATTAGAACAAAATGAAGAAGAGTTAGTAATTAGCGGTGATTATACTGCTTTTGGTGAGCTAAGCTCTGCTATAGAAACTAAGGGTTTAGTTCTTAAAAAAGCAGGACTTGAGTATATACCAAACAATCCTGTAAGCTTTAGCGAAGAACAGCTTAGTGATATAGAAAAACTTTTAGATAAGTTAGAAGATGATGATGATGTTCAAGCTGTTTATACAAATATAGATTAAGGAGAAAAATATGATAAAAACAATTGACACAAGCAAAGTAAATGAATACAAATTTGCTCTTATAGAAACTGAAAAAGGTACAATGAAGCTAAAACTTTTTGGTGATGAGGCTCCACAAACGGTTTGTAATTTTGCTACTTTGGCTAATGAAGGATTTTATAAAGATTTAAATTTTCATCGTGTGATCCCAAATTTTGTCGTACAAGGGGGTTGTCCACACGGCAATGGTATAGGTGGGCCTGGATATGAAATCATTTGTGAATGTGATGATCAAGAACATAAACATGAGCGTGGAACCTTATCTATGGCGCATGCAGGACGCGATACGGGTGGCTCTCAATTTTTTATTTGTCACAGCCCTCAAGCTCATTTAGATGGGGTTCATACTGTTTTTGGGCAAATTGATCCAAAAGATGAAGAAAGTTTGGAAGTTTTAGACTCTATACGCCAAGGAGATAAAATTTTAGATATAAAAATTTTGTAATTAAATTTAAATCTTATCAATGTAAAGCTAGTCATAAAATTTGACTAGCTAAAAATAATTAACACATAATTTTTTTTAAAGCTTTTTTTTCTATAATTATAATTTTATTTCAGTGAAATGTAACAAAATTACAAGGAGTTATGATTATGAAAACTAAGTTTTCACTTATTTTAAGTGCTTGTCTTCTTTCATCTTCACTTTTTGCTAAAAATACAGATGATGAAATAACCAAGCTTCAAAAACAGCTTGCACAAATTCAAGCTGAACTTGCACAAATCAGAAAAGAAAGGGAAGCTCAAGCTAAGCAAAATGAAGCTGTAAAAGCTGAACTTGCTGATCTTAATGATAGAGCTGATGAAACAGAATTTCAAGCTGCTTTAAGCAAGGTTAAATTTGGACTTGAGTTTTCAACAGCGGTTTCAAATACAAACTATAAAGTTAGCGGACAAGATTATAGTGCTAATAACAAATGGATGAATGAGCTTCATTTAAATATGAATGCTGATATTAATGATAAAACCAAATTCTATGGTCGTTTATCTATGGCTAAAAACTGGTCTCAAATGGGTTGGAGTGGTACTCCTTATGACTTAGATGCAGGAAGAAACACAAGAACAAGTGGGCCTGTACTTTATGTAGATAGAGCTTATCTTGATTACTATATCACACCTGAGTGGATTGCAACTATAGGAAGACAGCCAGGAACCGATGGTCCAGGAAGTAATCTTAGAAACAATGCTTTAAGACAATCCACTTATCCAGCCTTGGCAATCAACGCTCTAGGTGATGCAGCGGTGATCACTTATAAACCTGAAAGTTTGCAAGATCATAAGGTAGCTATCCGTGCAGCTTATGGTAAAACTTATCAATGGGATGAAGAAGGCAAGGTAAGAGACTGGATGAGCGATCAAAAAGATGCTGATGCAAATCTTTACTATGCTGCAGTAGAAGGAGTGCTTCCTATAGAAGGCATGGGAGATAATTTAATATTATTTAATATTGCATATTTAAGCGATTTTGCTTTGCCGCTTAACAATGGTCCAATTGCTTTACCTGGTGGTGCCGGTACTACTATTCTTGATGATGATGGTGTGGTAAATTTAGGAGATTTAACTATAGCAAATCTTCATTTTGAAAATTACAAAGCTTTTGGAACGAATTTTAATTATTTTCTATCTTTAGGTTATTCTCACGGGAACAACAATCAATTAAGTTCGCCATTAAGCACAATTCTTCAGATGCAAGGTTATAATGGCAAGTTTAATGAAGAAGACGGCTATGCTGTGCATGTAGGCGGACGCTATGATTTTACCAAGGCTTTAAAAGTAGGGTATGAGTTCTTCTGGGGAAGTAGATACTGGTATACTATGAGCCGTCCAAGTATCAATGATCCGCTTAATATAAGAATGACAAGAGGAACAGCACATGATTTTTATGTGATTTATCAACTTGATAGATATCAATTCTTACGCTTAAGCTATACTAATATCCAAAACATTTGGGGTAATCGTGGCTTACCATTTGGTGGAGCGAAAAAAGATAAAGCAAGAGCTGATAATATCATGTTAATGTATAATGTAAAATTCTAAGGAGCAAAAGATGAGAAAAATACTTTTTGCAAGTTTATTACCTATCATTGCTTTGGCTGATTGTGCAAGTTTGATGGCAAAATACGAAGCTCCAGAGCCAGAGTCAAAAACAATGAAACAAGTTGAACGCTGGATTAATAAAAAAGTTAGCGATCCAGCTGATGCTGCTATTTTAAAAGAGTGCATGATTGCTCGTGCAGCGGACAATCCAAATCAAGTTTCAGTTGCAGGTAAATAAAAAAAAGCGGTGTAAAACCGCTTTTTACTGTTTAATCTTTTAAGCTACAATTTTTTAAAATTTTTCTTCAAATAAGGCTAATATGCAAGAAATCATTTCTTTTATTGTTGAGACGGCTAGTGCTTGGGGGTATTTGGGTATTATTATCTTAATGACCTTAGAGAGTTGTTTTATACCTTTTCCAAGTGAAGTTGTTATGATACCTGCTGGATATTTAGCACATAAAGGCGAACTTGATATTACTCTTTGTATACTTAGCGGGACTTTAGGTTCTGTTTTAGGGGCTTTGATTAATTACTATATTTGCTTTTTTTGGGGTAAAAATTTTGTATTAAAATGGGGCAGGTATTTTGGTATAAATGAAGCCAAATTTGCTAAATTTGAAGAATTTTTTAACAAACACGGGGAATTTTCAACCTTTACTTGTCGTCTTTTACCAGGGATTCGTCAGTACATCTCTATGCCCGCAGGTTTGGTAAAAATGAAACTTGTAAATTTTATACTTTTTACTGCACTTGGTAGTGCTATTTGGGTGGCTATACTTGTATTTTTGGGTTATTATATAGGACAAAATGAAGAGTTGATTAAAACTTATTTAACTCAAATTCTAATCATTATAATTGTTTTTGTGATTTTAGCAAGTTTAATTTATATCAAAATCAAAAAGCCTTTTAATAAATGATTTAAATTATAAATATTTTTTTCTTTATTATTTTCAAATTTGCTATAATTGTAATAAATTTAAGTTAAAGATGATCAAAATATGGAAAAACCTGATATACAAAGATTAACTAATTTTTTAATCATATATACTAAAACTTTGCTAGGTGCTGGAACTTATACAGCTAGGGTGGCAAAATGCGTAGGAAGAATAGCTGAGGTTTATGGCTATGAGATAAATATCAATTTCTTTTTTCATCATATTACTTTAAATGTTGTAGATATGGATGATAACTCCATTCAAAGAACTTATGTTATACCCAATCATCATGCCCATGTTAATTTTAAGCTTATTTTTGATTTAAGTGCTTTAAGCTGGGCTATATATGATCACAAATACGATCTTGAAAAAGCACAAGTTGTTTTTGAGAAAATTTCTCAACAAAAAAAGCATTCTTATTTGCTTAATCTTTTATTTGTTTCTATGGCAAATTCGGCTTTTTGTAGGCTTTTTGGCGGTGATTTTGGCGCTGGAAATTTGGTGTTTTTTGCAACTTTCGTGGGATTGTTGTTAAGATATATTTTAACTAAAGCAAAGATTGATTTAAGAATTCAATACATCCTTTGTTCTTTTATCTCATCGTGGTTTGTATTTTTTGGACTGGATATGGGATATACCAATACTTCTGATGTGGCTTTGGGTTCTAGTATTTTATATCTTATACCAGGGGTATTTTTTATAAATTCTGTGATTGATATATTAAAAGATCATATTTTAATGGGACTTAGTCGTATTATCAGCGTGGCTATTTTGATTTGTTGTATAGCACTTGGAATTTACATGACGCTTAGTATTTCGGATTTTGGGATTTTAAGATGATTGAATTTATTTTAAGAGATATGTTTTTTGCTGCTGTGGCGGGATTTGGCTTTGCTTATGCTTGCAATCCACCTTTAAAAACCCTTATTTTATCTGCTCTTTTAGCAGCAATTGCACATGGGCTTCGTTTTACCTTGGTGGAATATTTTCATTTTCAAACTTTAGCAATTGCAACTTTTGTTGCCTCATTTTGTATAGGAAGTTTAGGAATTGTTCTAGCAAAAATCATCAAAACCCCTGCTGAAATTATCGCTTTTCCTGCTCTTATTCCTATGATACCTGGAATTTATGCTTATAAAGCGATTTTGTATCTTATTTCTTTTATACGCAGTGATGATTTGAAGGCTAAGTCTGAATTTTTGGTTCAATTTTTTGATTATTTTTTTACAACTGTTTCTGTGACTTTGGCTCTAGCTATAGGAGTGAGTGTTACTTTGCTTATATTTTTTGAACAAAGTTTTATGATGACTAGACATGCAAAAAAACATTAAAACTTGTTGTAAAATTGTTTAGTATTTCTTTTTATAATTTTAAATCAAAAATTTAAAAAAAGGCGGTATTGTATGTTATGTCCAGTTTGCAATGTGGATTTGGTTATGAGCGATAGGAGTGGAGTTGAGATTGATTATTGTCCAAAATGTCGTGGCGTTTGGCTTGATCGTGGAGAACTTGACAAAATCATAGAACGCAGTGTCCCTAATACAGCAAATTTTAACCAAGCTTCAAGACAAGAGTCAAGATATAATAACTCAGCTTATCATCAGCACAATGATTACTATAAAAAGAAAAAGAAAGAAAGTTGGTTAGGCGAACTTTTTGACTTTTAATTTTTATAAGAATAACAAATATTTATATTCTTTTTAGCTTAATATCTTAAAATGTCAAGCAAAAAGGATATAAAATGTATAAATTTTTATCACACGAGCCTTTAGCTAACAAATCTTGTAATCATAATCACGAAGAACATTCTCATGAACATCATCATTCCCATGCTGATGCAAGGAGTATGGATAAAAAGATTTTAAAAATTTCTCTTTTAATGACTTTTTCTATGATGCTTGTGCAATTTATTTATTCAATCCTTTCAAATTCTTTGGCACTTTTAAGCGATACTTTGCATATGTTTTCTGATGTTTTTGCCTTAGCTCTTAGTTTTTTAGCCATCATAGCTGTAGAAAAATGGCAAGATCATCAAAAGACCTTTGGGTACTTTCGTCTTGAAGTTTTAGTGGCTTTTGTCAATGCTTTAACCATTATTTTATCGGCTTTATTTATCATTTATGAGGCTATAGAAAAATTTATTAATCCAAAAGAAATTGACGCTAAAACCATGATAATTGTAGCTATTTTGGGCTTTTTGGTAAATGGGGTTAATGCTTTGATGATGTTTAAGGGTGCAAATTTAGAAAATGTCAATATGAAATCTGCTTTTTTACATATGATGAGTGATTTATTGGGTTCTTTAGTGGTTATTATAGGTGGGATAGCGGTGTATTTCAGTGGTATTGTTTATATAGATACGATTTTAGCTATTGTATTATCAATCTTACTTTTAAGATGGGCAATTATCTTGCTTAAACAAAGCGCTAATGTCTTACTTGAAAGTTCTCCTGTGGATATAGAAAAAGTAAGACAAGTTTTACTTTTAAATCCTAGTGTGGATGAGGTGGTGGATTTGCATATTACTCAAATCACCAATAAAATGCTAGTAGCTTCTATGCATTTAAAAGTGAAAGTTTGCGATCTAAAGGAATTTGAAAAACTATCTCAGGATTTATCCCATAAATTACTACATGAATTTGAAATCGGGCACATTACCATACATCCTATAAGGAGTGAAAATGAAATTTAAAGTAAAAAATGTTAATTGCATAGGTTGTGTAAATTTGATCAAAAATTCTCTTGAAGATGAATTTGGTAATATAGAAGTAGATTTGGAGCAAAAAATTTTAAGTTTAAATTTAGAAGAAAATCAAGTATCAAATTTTACAAAAGAATTTCAAGATTTAGGTTTTGAGATCATAGAGCGTTTATAATGGAAGAATTGCGTATAAAAATAGGTAAAATGACTTGCGTTAATTGTTCTAATGCTATAGAAAGAGCTTGTAAAAAAATTGATGGTGTTAAAGATGCTAGTGTTTCTTATGTGAATTCTAGCGGGGTTTTTTTACTTGAAGATCAAGAAAAACGTAAAGATATCATCGCAAAAATTCAAAATTTAGGCTTTGAAATTTTAGAAGATGAACAAAGCTTGAACGCATACAAGGCAAAAAAACACTTAGAATTAAGAAAAAATTTGCTCTTAAGTATAGTTTTGAGTGTGATTATTATGTATTTTGAAATGTTTGTTAAAAGTTCTTTTTCGCAAAATATCCAAATGGCTTTGAGTTTTTTTGGGATATTTTATTGCGGGAGAGATTTTTTTTCTCATGCTTTTTTAGGACTTAAAAGTAAAAATTTAGATATGAATACCCTTGTAGCTTTAGGGACTTTGAGTGCTTTTGTGTATTCTTTTTTAGTGTATTTGCAAATTTTTAAAGAAGAAGATTTGTATTTTAGTGGTGCAATGATGATTATTTCCTTTGTGCTTTTAGGAAAATATCTTGAAAGTAAAGCTAAATTTAAAGCACAAGATTATCAAAGAATTTTGGAAAATATAGATACAAAAAAGACAAAAATTTTGCTTGAAGATGAAAGTATTAAAGAAATTCCAAGTTCTTTTGTCAAAAGTGGCGATGTGCTTTTGGTAAAAGAAGGAGAAAGCATTGTTGCAGATGGGGTAGTGCTTTTAGGGAGCGCAGAGCTTGATATGAGTTTTTTAAATGGGGAGTTTTTACCTGTTTTAAAAAAAGAAGGCGATGAAGTTCAAGCAGGAGCAGTAGTTTTAAATGGTGCTTTAAGGATCAAAGCAAACAAAAAGGCTATGGATAGTACTTTAGAACAAATCAAAAATCTAGTTTTTGAAGCAGGAAATATCAAAAGTCCTTTGGCAAATTTAGCAGATCAAATTTCTAAATACTTTGTAGGGGGTATAATATTTTTTGCTTTTTTAGTTTTTGTTTTTTGGGCGGTAAAAGCGGATTTAAATACAGCTTTTTTACACGCTTGTGCTGTGCTTTTGATTTCTTGTCCTTGTGCTTTAGGGCTTGCAACGCCTATAGCTTTGGTTGTGGCAAGTGCAAATGCGGCAAAAAATTTCATTCTTATTAAAAATCCTGCTGCTTTAGAAAAATTAGCCTTAGTTAAGTACGCTTTTTTTGATAAAACAGGTACATTAACAAAGGAAAATTTGAGTATTTTTAAGCACAATCTTTCTAAAGATGATTTTGATAAATTATGTCAAATTGAAAGTTTAAGCTCTCATCCTATAGCCAAGGCTTTGCATAAAGATCAAATTTTTGATTTAAAGGGCGAGGGAAGAGTGATTGTGGGTTCTGGTATAAAATACAAAGAAGATAATAATATTTATCTTGTAGGTAGCGCGGAGTTTTTGCACAAAAATGAAGTTGACACAAAAGAAAGCGATATCTTTTTTGATTCTTTTAAAGAATATGTTAGGGTGTATTTTGCTAAGAATAAAAAGTGTTTAGGCGGTGTTTTATTAAGTAATGCTTTAAAAGATGGGGCCAAAGAGCTTGTGTTAAATTTAAAAGGGCAAAATCTTAAAACTTTTATTTTAAGTGGTGATCATATAAAAAATGTAGAAAAAATAGCTAAAGAATTACAAATAGACGAATTTCATGCCCAACTTAAGAGTGAAGAAAAACTACAAATCATTCAAAAATTTAAAAAAACTCTTTTTGTAGGAGATGGGATCAATGATGCGGCGGCTTTATCTGCTGCAAGCGTGAGTATGAGTTTTTCAAAGGCAAATGAACTTGCAAAAAAAACAGGAGATTTTATCTTGATAAAAGATGATTTATCAGCGATTTTTAAATGTTTTAAACTTGCTAAAAAAACACGCAGTATTATCAAGCTAAATCTTTTTTGGGCTTTTATTTATAATGTACTTTGCATTCCTATCGCAGCAGGATTTGTACCTTTTATCACTTTAAGTCCTCATATAGCAGCACTTGCAATGTGTTTTAGTTCTGTTGCTGTGGTACTTAATTCTTTAAGGCTTAAAAGAATTTAAAAATTTAATTTTTATTAAGAATATATTATTAAAATGGTATAAATGTAATAAAAATGTTTTTGCATAAGTAAAATGATTTGATTTTCAAAAATTATTATTTTGCTTACCGTTGCATCGTTAGCAGGTATAGTGGTTTTTAGAAATGTGACAGATTACAATTCTAATTTCCAATTTGTTTCGCATTGTGATGAGTGCGGATATAAAGTCTGATTATTTAGGTAATGCTATAGTTTATGGGGTTATTACTTCTCCTGTGATTCATCATATAGGCTATATAATAATTATTCTTTTTGAAATTTTTATTACCTTAACAGCCCTAAAAGGTGTTTATGATATGTTTAAAGCTAGAAATTTAGATGCTCAAAGCTTTCTTAACGCTAAGATTTTTGGGATTATTTCCTTAACTTGTTGCTGTATTTATGGTTTGCCTTTCAAGTAGTTGCTGCAGAATGGTTTGAAATGTGGATGAGTAATGTTTGGAATGGTTTGCCTGGTGCTACAAGATTGGTAACTTATATGTTTTTAGCTTTGATTTTCATCTCTCTTAAAAATGATGATTAATTTTCTATACTAGGCTCCCCAAAACAATCTTTAAGAGCCTCTTTAAGATCTTCTTGTGGGTCAAATTTTTTAGCTCCTTCTTTAAGCATATTAATAGAACTTTGAATATTGTTTTTATTTTCACTGTTTGGTAATTCTTGAGTTAAGGATTGAAGCTTATTTTCATCAATTGTTAGTGCTTTTTGCACATTAATTTTTGCATTTTCTCCAAATTTAGCTTTAAAAAGTTCTTGTATGAGTTTAAAACCTTTATTGAGCGTATCGCGATTTTGTCCTTGTGCGTTTGAGCTTATATTTAAAGTATTGCTTTCAAAACTAATAAATTTTGTGCTTTGTTTAAAGCATTCTGCAAGATCAAAATCCCTATCATAAATACTATCAAGCAAGATTTCATAAGCATTTTTTTCTATTTTTTTCTCAAGATGAGGTATGATGGGAGAAGGTGTGATCTTAGGTGTAGTATTTGTTATATTTTCTTGTTTAATTTCTTGGATTTGTGCGTCAATTTCTTTTAAATGACTTGCTTCCATCATCATAAAAGCCATAACACAAAGCGTAAAGCCATCATCATCGCAAAGCATATTTTTAGCTTTTGATAAAATACGGAAAAATCTTTCATAAATTAAAGTAGAAAATTCTGTACTTTTTGCAAAAAAACTTTCTTTTAAATAAAAAAGCATTTCATCAATCACGCTTGAAGCTTCATAGTCTTGCAATTCTTCTAAATATGCAAAAACTTTTTCTTTGTCTTTTGTTAAAATAGCCTGATAAAAGGCTTTGATTTTTTGAGGATCTAAAAAGCCTAACATATCTGTAATTTTACTAATGCTGATTTCATTTTGACAAAAAATAATGGCTTGATCAAGCAAGGTTAAAGTATCTCTTAAAGATCCATTGCCACTTCTTGCTATGAATTTTAAAGCTTCTTCTTCAAATTTAACATTTTCTTTAAGTAAAATTTTTTTAAGATGATTTAAAATTTCACTTTGTGGAATTTGTTTAAAGCGAAAATGTTGCGTTCTTGAAAGTACAGTGGCTGGAAGTTTTAAAGGATCTGTGGTTGCAAGTATAAATTTAACATAGCTTGGTGGTTCTTCTAAGGTTTTTAAAAGTGCATTTGCAGCTTGTGGGGTAAGCATATGCACTTCATCGATGATGAAAATTTTAAATCTTGCCATAGAAGGGGTGTATTTGGTTTGCTCGATTAAGGTTTGTATGTCTTCAAGTCCACGGTTGCTTGCAGCATCCATTTCTATAATGTCTATATGTTTGCCTTCAAGTGCTGCAAGACAGTGCTTGCAAGTGCCACATGGAGTATCACTTGGTCCTTGTTCGCAAACTAAAGCACGAGAAAAAATTCTAGCACTTGAGGTTTTTCCGCTTCCTCTAAGTCCTGAAAAAAGATAAGCATGAGCTAAGCGATTATGATTTAGAGCGTATTTTAAACTTACGCTAACTGTCTTTTGTCCTATGAGTTCATCAAAGGTTTTTGGTCTGTATTTAATCGCTAAAGCTTGAAGCATTTTCTACTCGTTCATTATAGATAAAAGTTCTACATTGTCTTTGGTTTTAAGCATTTTAGAATATAAAAATTTCAATGCCTCAACATCATCCATTTGAGAAATCGCCGAACGGATCGCCCAAATTTTTTGAAGATTTGCTACGCCTTGGAGTAATTCTTCTTTTCTTGTTCCTGATTTGATAATATTAATCGCAGGATAAATTCTTCTATCAGCAATATTTCTATCAAGAACTATTTCGCTATTTCCTGTGCCTTTAAATTCTTCAAAAATCACATCATCCATCCTTGAACCTGTGTCAATTAAAGCCGTAGCAACTATGGTTAAAGAGCCTCCATTTTCTATATTTCTAGCTGCACCAAAGAAGCGTTTTGGTTTGTGCAAAGCATTAGCATCCACCCCACCGCTTAGGACTTTTCCACTGCTTGGAGTTGCGGTGTTATAAGCACGCGCCAGTCTTGTGATGCTATCAAGCAAGATGATAACATCTTTACCTGTTTCTACCATTCTTTTGGCTTTTTCTATCACAAGTTCGGCTACACGCACATGATTATAAGCAGGTAAATCAAAAGTAGAACTAAAAACTTCGCCTTTTACACATCTTTGCATATCGGTAACTTCTTCAGGTCTTTCATCGACTAAAAGCACGATTAAATGCATTTCTGGGTGGTTTTTTGCAATAGCAGTAGCAAGTTCTTTCATAAGCTCTGTTTTACCTGTGCGTGGTGGAGCAACGATGAGTCCGCGTTGTCCTTTTCCTATAGGAGTAAAAAGATCCAAAACACGACCTGTAAGCTTCATAGCATCGTATTCGAGTTTGATTTTTTCTGTTGGAAAAATAGGGGTTAAGTTATCAAATAAAGGTCTTTCTTTAGCTTCTTGTAAAGGCAGATAATTGATCGCTTCGATTTTTAAAAGAGCGTAGTATTTTTCTTGATCTTTTGGTTCTCTAACTTGTCCTGTAACGATATCGCCTACACGTAGAGCAAATTTTCTAATTTGTGAATTTGAAACATAAGCGTCATTAACACTATCGCTAAGATTAGAGTCCATGCCTCTTAAAAAGCCATAACCTTCAGAAGAAATTTCTAAAATCCCTGTAAAAAGTATGAAACCGCCTTTTTTTGTTTGTGCTTTTAAAATTTCAAAAATAAGTTCTTGACGGCGAAATTCTCTTGGGTTTTCGATTTCACATTCATTGGCGATTTTAACTAGATTTTCTAGATCTAATAATTTTAATTCTTCGATTTTATAACCTTCCACTGGAACGTGGGTTCTTTGATGTTGTTTTTTTTCTTTTTCCATAAGTCCTCGTAAGATTTAGCAGAATAATTTTTGTAAAATGTGATTTTAGTAAAAAAATGCACTTTTTGTCAAATTTGTCTATAATTATAAAAAATATTTTTTTAAAGAATGATTATGAAATGTGAACATTGTAGACTTGATTATAAACAAGCCCAAATGATAAAGTATAAGGGTAAATTTTTTTGTTGTAAGGGTTGTGAGAGCGTTTGGGAAATTTTACATGAAAGTGGACTAGATGAGTTTTATGAAAAGCTTGGAAATCAAACCTTAAGCCCTGTAAATTTTCAAAATGAAATGAAAAATTATGATGAGTTTATTACTAAAACTAAAGAAGGATTTAGTGAAATTTATCTCATGATACACGGTATAGAATGTGCAGCTTGTGTGTGGCTTAATGAGAAAATTTTAACCAAGCAAGAAGGAATTTTAGAACTTGATATCAATCATTTAAGCCATAAAGCACGCATTGTTTTTGATGAACAAAGTATTTCTTTGGTGCAAATTTTAAGACTTATTGAAAGCATAGGCTATAAAGCGAGTGCTTATGATGCGAGCAAGGCTTCAAAAAAAGCGGATTTACTAAAAAGAGAATTTTATTCTAAGCTTGTTGTGGCTATAGCTTGTGTGATGAATATCATGTGGATAGCAGTGGCAAAATACGCAGGATTTTTTAGCGGTATGGATAAGGATACTAAAGATATTTTAAATTTTGCTGAATTTATCCTTTGTTCTCCTGTGCTTTTTTATACGGGATCTCATTTTTATAAAAGCGCTTTTAAAACTTTAAAAATGCATAGTTTAAATATGGATGTATTGGTGATTAGCGGAGCGAGTTTGGCTTATATTTATTCTTTATGGGCTATGTTTTTTAGGGTAGGGGAGGTGTATTTTGACTCTGTGGCGATGATAGTTTGCTTTGTATTTATAGGTAAATATCTTGAGATGTTTAGCAAAAAGCGTGCTTTAGATACTATAGATGGGCTTAATGATTTTTTGCAAAATGAAGTTTTGGTTTTTGATGGTAAAGAATTTGTTCCTAAAGAAGTGCAAAAGGTTTGTTTAGGGGATAGAATTTTGCTTAAAACTGGAGATAAAATTTTAATCGATGGGATTTGTAAAAGTGGTGAAATGAGTGTGGATACTTCTTCTTTAAACGGAGAAAGTATTCCAAAACTCATACAAAAAGAAGATGAAATTTTTTCAGCTTGTATAGTGCTTGATGGAAGTGTGGAGTATGAAGCAACAAAGCTTTACAAGGATTCAAAACTCAGTCAAATTATCCAGCTTTTAGAACTTGCAAGTTCTAAAAAAGCAAAACTTGAAAGTTTGGTCAATAGTCTTTCGGCTTATTTTTCTAGAACGGTTTTATTGATCGCTTTTATTTGTTTTGCTTTTTGGTTTTTTTATAAGGAAGAGAGTTTTGAAATTTCTTTAGTCAATGCGATTGCAGTTTTGATTATCGCTTGTCCTTGTGCTTTGGCTTTAGCAACACCAGTGAGCAATCTTGTAGCTTTAGGTAGAGCTTTGAAAAAACATATTTTGTTTAAAAGTTCTAGCGTGATAGAAGATTTAAGCAAATGTGATTGCGTGGTGTTTGATAAAACGGGTATTTTAACCAAAATAGAGCTTGAACTTAAAGAGGTTTTTTTAGATGAAGCGCTTGATTTAAATGAGCTTTATAATTTTGTAAAACTTTCTAAACATCCTATCTCTCAAAATATTGCGTCGTATTTAAAGCAAAAAGGAGCTAAGAATTTAAATTTGGATTTTAAAAAGCATTCAAGCATTCAAGCTAAAGGTTTAAGTGCTGAGTTAAATGAAGGGTTGCTTTTAGGCGGAAGTTCTAAATTTTTGCAAGAAAAGGGTATTGTGGCTAAAGAATTTGATAATACACATTTTATTTTTGCTAAGGAAGGTAAAATTTTAGCTTCTTTTGAGTTTGATAGTGTTTTAAGAGAAGGTGCAAAAGAGCTTATTGCTTATCTTAAAAAAGAAAAGAAAGAATTAATGATACTAAGTGGCGATCATCAAAAAGCAGTGGAAAAAATCGCTAAAAAGTTAGAAATTCAAAACTATCAAGCTTCTTGTTTGCCAGAAGATAAAATGAAAACTATAGAAAATTTAAGCAAAAATTACAAAGTTTTATTTGTAGGTGATGGGGTAAATGATGCACTAGCTTTAAAATATGCAAGTGTTTCGATGACTTTAAGAGAAGGAAGTGATCTAGCTATAGAAAGTAGTGATGTTTTACTTTTGAAAAATGACTTGCTTTCTTTAAAAAAAGCCATCAAATTATCTAAAAATACCTTTAAAATTATCAAGCAAAATCTTGCTTTTTCTTTGTTTTATAATGCTTGTACCATACCTTTGGCTTTTTTGGGTATGATTAATCCTTTATTCGCTGCTATTTCTATGTCTTTTAGTAGTATAATAGTTATTTTAAATGCTTTAAGGATTAAAGAATGAATAGTATAATTATGATGATGATAGGGGTTTCTATCTTAGCGTTTTTTATCATTTTGGCAACTTTGCTTTGGGGGATTAAAAATAAACAATTTGATGATGATTATAAATTTACTACTTTAAATGATGATGAGGATTCTTTGCGTGATGCTATAGAATTAGAAAGGCGTAAAAAAGAAGCTTTGGATAAAAAAAGGCTTTCTTAAAAAGAAAAGCCTTTTTTAGAAATTATTTTAAAGTTTCAATATGAGCTTCGATAGCTTTAAAATCTTCTTCAGTTAAACCTTTAAGGTTAAGTTTCATGATCGCACCTTGACCATAAGCATTTCTTTTGCCTTCTGAATATTCTTTCATGTATTGAAGTCTTTCAGCAGAAGAAAGAGTTTTTAAAGCTGGAACTTTGTTTAAATAAACTTTATCTGCTTTTGCACCATGGCATACTGCACATTTTTTAAAAAGTGTAGCACCATCTGCAGCAAAAGCAGAAACACCAAGACATGCCAAAGCAGAAACTACTAATAATTTTTTCATTTGTTTTCTCCTTAGTAAAAATTAGATTGCTAGGTATTATATATCTTTATTTTTATAAAAATCTTAAGAAATTAAAGATAATGTTTATTTTCTTTTTAAAAAAGCTATATTATAATGTTTTTTATGAAAACAAAAGCATTATTTTTAGATAGAGACGGTGTGATTAATATAGATAAAAAATATGTTTATAAAATAGAAGATTTTGAATTTTGTGATGGAATTTTTGAGCTTTGTAGATATTTTTTAGCTAGAAATTATTTGCTTTTTATAGCGACAAATCAATCAGGCATTGCAAGAGGATATTACAAGGAAAGTGATTTTTTTAAGCTTTGTGATTATATGCTTAAAGAATTTGCCAAACAAGATATAAAAATTGATAAAATTTATCATTGTCCACATTTAGAAGGTTGTGAGTGTCGCAAACCTAAAACAGGAATGCTTTTAAAAGCAGAAGATGAGTTTGATTTAGATATGAAAAATTCTATCTTTATCGGAGATAATCTAAGCGATATGCAAGCAGGATTAAATGCTGATATTGGCACTTTGATTTTAGTGAATGAAGAAAAAAAAGAAGGCGATTTTTTTAGACAATTTAAAAATTTAAAAGAAATTTTGAGCTTTTTTAAAGAAAAGGACATTTAAATGAGAATAGCAATCACAGGTGGTGCGGGATTTATAGGTTCGCAACTGGCTTTAAATTTGCAAGAAAAACATGAAATTTTAATCATCGATAAAATGCGTAGTAGTGCGACTTTTGAAAATGGAAATTTGCAAAGTTTTGGGCATTTTAAAAATTTACTTGAATTTGATGGAGAGCTTTTTGCAGGTGATATTAATGATGAAAAAGTTTTAAAAAAGATTGAAGATTTTAAGCCAGAGATTATTTTTCATCAAGCAGCAATTTCAGACACTACAGTTTTTGATCAAACTAAGGTTTTACAAACCAATCTAAATACTTTTAAAGATTTTATAGAACTTAGCATAGATCTTAATGCAAAGCTTATTTATGCAAGTTCAGCTTCGGTTTATGGTGATGCAAAAAGTCCACAAACTGTAGGTAAAGATGAAGAACCAAAAAATCCTTATGCTTTTTCAAAATTGATGATGGACAAGCTAGCGAAAAAATACTACGATAAAGCCCATTTAGTAGGACTTAGATATTTTAATGTTTATGGAAAAGGCGAATTTTATAAAAACAAAACCGCTTCTATGGTTTTGCAATTTGGCCATCAAATTTTAGCAGGAAAAAATCCACGCTTGTTTGAAGGAAGTGATAAAATTTATAGAGATTTTACCTATATCAAAGATGTTATTAATGCCAATTTAATCGCCCTTGATTCAAAATGTGGAGTTTATAATGTAGGCAGTGGTAAAGCAAGAACTTTTCAAGATATAGTTGATATTTTGCAAAAAGAGTTAAAGACTGATTTGCCTTGCGAATATATCCCAAATCCTTATGTAAAATCTTATCAATTTCATACCGAGGCAAAACTAGATCAAACTTGGGATTATCAGCCAAAATTCACTTTAGAAGAGGGGATAAAAGATTATTTAGGAGAGATAAAAAGACTTTTTGAAAAGGAAGTAAATGCTTGAGTTTTTAAGTCAGCAAAAACCTAAAATTTTGATTATAGGGGATTTTATGGTGGATAATTACACTTGGTGTGATTGTTCGCGTATCAGCCCTGAAGCCCCTGTTTTGGTAGCTAAAACTCTTAAAGAAGATAAAAGATTAGGCGGGGCTGCGAATGTTTATGCAAATTTGAAAAGTTTAGGAGCTGATGTTTTTGCACTTGGTGTTGTGGGCGATGATGAGAGTGGGAAATTTTTACAAGAAAATTTAAAAGGAGAATTTTTGATCCAAAAAGGACGCAAAACCCCTTTTAAAAATCGCATTATGGCGCACAATCAGCAGGTTTTAAGACTAGATGAAGAAGATACAAGTGAAATTTTACTTGAAAATGAACTTATAGCTTTGTTTGATGAAAAGATCAAAGATTTTAAAGCTGTGGTTTTAAGCGATTATGCCAAAGGTGTTTTAACCCCTAAAGTTTGTAAGGCTGTGATAGAAAAGGCTAAGGCTTTAAATATCCCTGTTTTAGTTGATCCTAAAGGCAGTGATTTTAGCAAATACAGCGGTGCAACCTTACTTACACCTAATAAAAAAGAAGCTTTAGAGGCTTTGAAATTTGAAAATTTAAAGGGTGAAAATTTAGAAAAAGGGATTAAAAAATTAAAAGAAGATTTTGCTTTGCGTTATTCTATCATCACCCTTTCAGAAGCGGGGATTGCACTTTTTGATGAGGGTTTAAAAATCGCACCTGCTAAAGCCTTAGAGGTTTATGATGTAACAGGAGCTGGCGATAGTGTGATCGCCGTTTTAGCTTTTTGTTTGGCAAATGAGATTGAAATTTTTAAAGCTTGCGAACTTGCCAATGAAGCCGCAGCTGTTGTGGTAAGTAAAATAGGTAGCGTGAGTGCGAGTTTTGATGAGATTAAGAGTTTTAATCGTGTGGATTTTGAGAAAAAAATCAAAAGCAAAGAAGAACTTTTAACGCTTTTAAAACAAAATGATAAAAAGATTGTTTTTACAAATGGTTGTTTTGATATCGTGCATTTTGGACATATAAAATACCTTGAGAAAGCTAAAAGATTGGGCGATGTTTTGATTGTGGGCTTAAACTCAGATGCGAGTGTGAAAAGACTCAAAGGCGAGAGTCGTCCTGTAAATTCAGAGTTTCAAAGAGCTTGTATGTTGGCAGCTTTTTATTTTGTGGATTTTGTAGTGATTTTTGATGAAGATACGCCTTTGGAACTTATAAGCTTTTTAAAACCCGATATTTTGGTTAAAGGAGCTGATTATAAAGATAAGCTTGTTGTGGGTGTGGATATCGTTTCAAAGGTTGAATTAATCGACTTTGAAGAAGGATTTAGTACAAGCAAGATCATAGAAAAGATTAAGGATAAAAAATGATAAATTTAGTGGAAAAAGAATGGCAAGAACATCAAAAAATCGCTCAAGAAAGTGAAATTTTAAAAGGACAAATCGCTAAAATAGGTGAGCTTTTGTGTGAGTGTCTTAAAAAAAATGGTAAGATTTTGATTTGTGGAAATGGTGGAAGTGCAGCTGATGCACAGCATTTTGCAGCTGAACTCAGTGGGCGTTATAAAAAAGAACGCAAGGCTTTAGCAGGTATAGCACTTACAACCGATACTTCAGCACTTAGTGCTATAGGAAATGACTATGGTTTTGAGTTTGTTTTTTCAAGACAAGTGGAAGCTTTAGGAAATGAAAATGATGTTTTAATCGGTATTTCAACGAGTGGAAAAAGCCCTAATGTTTTAGAAGCTTTTAAAAAGGCGAAAGAACTTAATATGCTTTGTTTAGGGTTTAGCGGAAAGGGTGGTGGAATGATGAATAAGCTTTGTGATTATAATCTTGTCGTACCAAGCGATGATACGGCTAGAATTCAAGAAATGCATATTTTAATCATACACACACTTTGTCAGATTATAGATGAAGGTTTTTAATTTTCAAAAATTTTGATTTTTTATATACTCTACAAATGGTGTTAAGTCAAATTCTTTAATTTTCCTTTCCATTGTATTAAGATATTTAACTATATTTTGGGTATTTAAAATATGCGTATTATCTCTTATGGCATTAAGTTGCATAGAGTTCATATCAGTATTGTAATGTGCAGGATCTTTATAATTTTTTATGTTGTCAGCGTAGTCCAAATCATCAAATCCATATATTTTTACATTAGGATATTTTTGAGTTTCTTGTATAATCCAACTTAAAATAGCATAATAGTTTGAAAATAGAGCACTATCTTTATTATAATATTCCCCATAACTGAGTTTTCTATAGTTTAATCTTGAATAACTTGGTATAATAAGATAAAACTGCGTTTTTTGATATTTTTTAATAAAACTTAAGAGATATTTTTTTGTATAATTTTTAAAATGTGAAATATCTATATCAAAATTTGGTTGAAAATTTTGAGCTTGTAAAATTTCATTTTGAAAATTTTTATCATGCCACCATTCTTTACTCCAGTATTCAATACCTCCAAAGTGGTTTTTATTTTCTAAAAACCAATTTGTTAAAGTATCTAAATTATCTTTTCCTATACATTTTTCTTTTTTTGAAAAAAATATAGCACAATTAATAAAACGACTTGAGAGATATAATTTAAATAAATCAATAGTTTTATCATTGTAGAGTGAAATAAAGTTTTTGTCTTTGGGTGTTTCAAGTTCATTTAAAGCTCTAATGTCTAAAGAATAAATAATGTTTTTAATATCTTTATGTTTAAATAAATAATCTAAAATTACCGCTCTTAATGCAAATGTGCTTCCACCTAAAGATAGATTTATCCAATTACCTCCTAGTTTTTTGTTTGCTTCTTTAGCAGAGGTATTTTCAAGCATAGAAGTGCCTATTATGGCAGAATCAAAATCTTTGTACAGAATGAGTCCTCTAGCTTGCATTCTCATATCTTTCATGTAAGTTTCTTTTCTAAAATATGGTGGATGAAAGAACCAAAAAGGATCGCGAATATAAAGCAATGTAAAAAGAATTATTACGAGAGGCAAAGGACATAATAAAGAAAAAAGAATGAATTTTTTATCAGAAGTAAACAATATTTTTCCTTAAAAATTAAAATAGATAAATTCGGTATATGGTGTAGCAATAAGAGTAATTAAAGCTATATAAAATAAAAACATTATAATAAGGGAATTTTTAAAGCTCGACTTAAAATCTTGAAGCATATTAATGCTATTTTTAAAACAAATACATAGTATAAAGGAGACTAAAATAAAACCTACCATTGTATCATTTCCGCCTATTTTTTTAAATAAAAGCCCTGCTTTGAATTTTAACGGCAATTCCACCCAAACTACCCCAAACATTGATTTTAAGAGGTTTATAGCCCCTTGTAAATTTTCACTTCTAAAGAAAATCCAAGCTATATTGATAAAATTGAAAGTGATAAACCAAGATATAATTTTATAAATTTTCGAATTTAAAAAAGTTTTGCCTTTAGTCCAAAAACTATAAATTCTATGGCTTATCATAGCTATAGCGTGCAAAATTCCCCATATAACAAAACCCCATCCGGCTCCATGCCATACTCCGCTTAAAAAAGCTACGATAAAAAGATTTCGTAGATTGATAAATTTTCCAAAGCGATTTCCTCCAAGAGGGATATATAAATAATCTTTTAAAAATCTTCCTAAAGTAATATGCCATTTTCGCCAAAAATCAGCTATATTTAAAGCTTTATATGGAGAATTAAAATTTATAGGTAAAGCTATGCCGAAAAAAAGAGCTAATCCTATGGCCATATCACAATATCCACTGAAATCAAAATAGAGTTGAAAAGTATACGAAAGGCTTGTTGCCCAAGCCTCAAAAATATTTAAAAAATTTCCATTTTGCACAACTGTAAATCCTGCATTTGCCCAAGAAGCAAAACTATCAGCTATGTAAACTTTTTTAAAAAGTCCTATAGAAAATATAAACAAGCCCTTTGCTATTAATTCCCAATCGATTAAAGCTTTTTCTTTATTAAGTAAAGAATGAAATTGTGGCATCATTTCTTTATGATGGACTATAGGACCTGCGATAAGTTGCGGAAAAAAACTGATAAATAAGCAATAATCTATAAAATCAACTTTTTTATTTTCCAATAAATCCTCAATATTACTTTTTTTATAACAGTCCACTAAAAATGCAATTTGTTGAAAAGTGAAAAATGAAATTCCTAAAGGTAGTAAAATATGTGGTAAAGGAATATTAAAGTCTAAATGAGCAAGTTTGGAAAAAAGATTAAAGTTTTCCAAAAAAAAGTCTGTATATTTAAAGATTGCTAGCAAGCAAAGGTTGAAGATAATACCTAGATAAAGTAAAGTATATCCTGTCCCATTATTTTCTTTTCTTAAGATAAGGTTTGCAAGAAAAAAATTTATCAAGGTTGAAAAGGTTAAGATGAAAATATAATCAATTTTAAAATAGGCATAAAAAAATAAACTAGCTAATATTAGAAATATTTTTGCACTTGTATAATATTGCAAAGCTTTTAATACATAAAAGCCTAATAAGGTTAAAGGCAGGAAAATAAAAATAAAAATAAAAGAGCTAAAAAGCATAAGCAACCCTATAAAATTTTTGCAATAAATTTTTATTCTAACTAAAATTTTTTTATGGAGTGCTTAATTTTTTAATTTCTTCTATCACCTTTTCAGGCTTTAAATCTTTCATGCATTTGTGGTGTTCTAAAGGACAGGTTTTTTGCATACAAGGCATACAAGCTAGATTTAAATGCACTAATTTTGCGTTTTCATTTTGCCAAGGTGAAGTTTGAGTAAATTTCGTAGGGCCAAAAATAGCTACGGTTTTTACCTTATAAACCGCACTTATGTGCATAGGTCCACTGTCATTTGTGATGAAAAGATCGCAAAAAGCGATATTTTGACAAAGGGTTTTGATGGTGGTTTTATTGCAAAGATTTTTTACTTTTATGTTTTGTTCTTTTAAAATTTGATAAATTTCATTACAAAGTTCTTGTTCGGCTTTTCCTGCGCCAAAGATTAAAATTTCATGACTTTGGCTGAAATTTAAAGCCACTTTAGCAAAATAATTCGCATCCCATCTTTTTGCACTTCCAAAGCTTGCACCAGGGTTGAGTCCTAGAATTTTTTTACCATTTCTTAAGATAAGAGGGTTTTGAAATTTTAGTTTAAAGGGAAGTTTTAAGTCTTTAAAATGAGCTTTTATGCCAAGTGAGTTTTCTATAAAATAAAGGTATTTTAATACTTGATGTTCTTCTTTGTGCTTGTTTTTGTCAAAAAAATATCTTTGTTTTGTTTTGAGAATATGCAAGATAATCTTAGAAGAAAACGCAGATCTAAAAGCAAAGCTAAAATCGATTTTGCCAAGTTCTTTGCGTAAAGATAGGGCTTGTTTATAGCGGGATTGTTTATTTTCTATGATGATTTTAGAATTAGGAAATTCCTTAAAAAGTGCCGTGGAAACCAAAGAGCCATAAAGGATAAATTGAGCATTTTTAAAATGTTCTTTTATAACGTATAAAGCAGGTGAAGCCATCACCGCATCGCCTAGCCAAGTGGGAAGGTGTATAAAAATTTTCATAAATTTCCTAAACTTTGATAGAATTGTTTTTATTATTTTAACAAAATTTAGGAAAAATATGCCACAACTTTCTATCATAATCCCGCTTTTTAATTCTTGCGATTTTATCTTAAGAGCTTTGCAAAGTTGCATAAATCAGACTTTAAAAGATATTGAAATTTTGATTATCGATGATAAAAGTAAAGATGATAGTTTAAATATGGTTTTAGAATTTGCTAAAAAAGATCCAAGAATAAACATCTTTCAAAATGAGGAAAATTTAGGCACTTTTGCAAGTAGAAATTTGGGGGTTTTGCATTCTAGTTCTGATTTTATAATGTTTTTAGATAGTGATGATTTTTTAATTCTTGATGCTTGTGAAATAGCACTTAAAGAGATGAAAAAAGGTTTTGATTTGCTTTGTTTTGATGCCTTTGTACATAGGGTAAAAACCAAGCAGTTTTATCGTTTTAAGCAAGATGAAGTTTTTAATCAAAAGGAATTTTTAGAATTTTTAAGCAAACAAAGGCATTTTTGCTGGTCGGTTTGGGCGAAGTGTTTTAGAAGAGATATCATCTTAAAAAGTTTTGAAAAAGTTAAAATAGATGAGCGTTTGAGTTATGGCGAAGATGTGCTTTTTTGTTATGTTTATTTTATGTTTTGTGAGAAAATAGCTGTTTTTAAAACTTGTATTTATCATTATGAATTTAATCCAAATGGAAGATATGAGAATAAAAATAAAGAAATTTTAAATCAAAATTATCACGATAAAAAGAAAAGCAATGAAATTATAAAAAAACTATCAAAAGAGTTTTTACATGATGAATTTCATCAGAAATTATTTGAAGTTTTGGAGAGAGAGGAAAAGAGTTTATGTATGAGAGCAAATAAGATTTAGCTTTATAATACTTTATGATTTTTATTTATAAATTTAAAATAGCAATATTTAATTAAATTTATAAATATATTTTTTATATTTTTATTATTAAAATCTTCTTTTAATTTTTCTTTGATTATTTTATAATACTTAATTTGATTTGTATTTATTTTTAATTTTTTTGCAATATTTTGTGGTATAAAATGATATAAAGAATCAAACCAAAAATAAACTTTTATAATGTTATAATTTTTTCGATAATTTCTAGCACACCATAAAAGCATTATTTGATCGTCATCAATTATTCCAAATGAGGTAAAATATTTTATACATTTTTGCATATGATGTTTAAATAAGAGCCAATTTTTTGATTTTGCGAATATAATACCACCTATTAAAAATGTTTCCATGGAAAAGTAA
This sequence comes from Campylobacter sp. BCW_4338, assembly GCF_001763255.1. Taxonomy (NCBI): domain Bacteria; kingdom Pseudomonadati; phylum Campylobacterota; class Epsilonproteobacteria; order Campylobacterales; family Campylobacteraceae; genus Campylobacter; species Campylobacter sp. BCW_4338. The sequence goes on along the minus strand of NZ_MJYJ01000061.1, from coordinate 195,143 downwards.
ATGTTTGCTAAAGTTTGTTTATCATCATTTTTTATTGAAAAGAGATTAATTTTATTTTCATCTATACTATTTTGTTTTTGTAGATAAAAGTTAAATTGATCTTTATCTACGAAAAAATTTCCTCCATGATTAAAACCAAAATCAAGCCACATTATATTCTCATCAGTCAAACCTCTTTGTATAGCATCACATACAAAAAAAGGTTTTAAATACATAAGGTAGCAATACATAGGAGAAATACATTCTATATTGTTTGGATTTTTTCTATTTATACTTTGATCATAGTTTCTAAAAGTATCTATTATTTTTTTATAACCTTGCTCATCAAATTCTTGTAATTCTTTGGTTATTATTATGGTTTTGTCTTCTAAATTATGTTTTTTTCTTGTATCTAAAATTTTTTCCTTTATATTTTCTTGGGTGTATATAATCATTTTATTTTTGATACCTGCTAAAAATTCAAAATAAGATAAATATTTATCATTATCTCTTTCAAAATTTTTAATATCTTTTCTACCTATATCATAAAAAGCTGTTACTATCGTAATTTCATTATCGATCATATTGTATCCTTAAATAATATTTTATCTATCATGGAATGTTTTCTAATTTTTTTAAAAATTTTTAATGAATGTATGCTTGTTTTATTTTTTATATCATTCCATAATTTATCACTATATTTATCTTTTGCATGATATTGCAAGAGATGAATATCTGTATCATTTGTTATGTATAAATTTAAATTTAAATACTTTTTCTTTAAGGTGTCAAACAATATTTGAAACATAAAATAATATACTAATTTATTCTCATATTTCCAATAATTAATCAATATATCTTGCATTATCTTCATAATCTCATTATTTTTATTTGATAATATAAAACCATTTACAATATTAACTTTAAATTTCTCATCCCAAGAAAAAAAATTATAATTAAAATTTATCCAATTTTTGTAATCTTGCGGTTTTTTTGCAGATCTATGAAAAATAAAAAAATCTTGATCTAAAATTTCTTTTTGAATTTCTCCGCTTAAAAACATACCAGCGTCTAGCCAAATTCCACCATAATTATTGAGCAAAGAAACTCTTAATAAATCAGAAAAAATAGTTATCGTTTTTTCTCCAAATTTTTTATCATCAATTTTTTGATAAATAAAATCAGGAAATATTAAATAATCTTTTATATTATCTTTATCAAGTAAAACAACTTCATAATTACCTTTATATTTTTGAACAGATTTAAAACACTTTTTTATAATACAAGGTGCATTATCAATACCTTGATACCAAAATTGCCATATTATTTTTTTGCCATTTATATTCTGTGTTTTTTTTATCTGTATGTCATCTAATTTATTTTCAAAGTATTTTTTTATATAAGTATGTTCCAAATAATTAGCTATATTCTCATGTTCTTTTTGATATAAGATCTTACCTTTTATAATTCTTCTATATTTATTTAAGAAAAATGCAGAATAAATAAAATACAAGCTATATAATACAAAATTATTCATATTTTCTCAATTTTTTTAAACTAGGTATAAAAAATACGATTTTATTTTTTATCTTTTTTATATATTTTGAAATTTTACTTCTTTTTCTATATCTTCTTTTATTATCATCTTGCACATAAGTTTGGGCTCCAAATATCTCATCAGTAGTTATAACAACAGGATATAAAGCATATACATTTATTATATTATCATTACTAGTACAATGATCATATGGAAATATTATTTTTTCTAAGTATTTATACATTTTTAAGGCGCCATTTTTATTGATATAATATCCATGGGTTCCATTGCCGCCACCAACCAATCTTTTTGCATGATAAAAATCATCTATTTTATAATCATATCTTAAAGAAAATGGGCTTTCTATACGAAATCCATCGTCTAAATAAACCTGCCTATAATGACCAAGTAGGAATAATTCTAAATCTTTTGGAAATTTATCTTTTAAACTTAAAATATAATTTAATTTTTCATCAAAATAAGCATCATCTTCCAATATCAAACACTCATTTAAATTTAACTCAAACATTCTTTCAAAACATTTTTTATGGGATAAAGCACACCCTATCTCACCAAGACTTAAAGTTCTACCTAAATATTTTTCCGATAAAGAAAAATCACTAATATTTTTTACAAAATCACTATCCAACTCTTTTCCATCAACAGCTTGTATGATTTCATAATCTAAATTATGCTTTAAACATAAATTCTGCATATATTCTTTTCTATCTTTGGCTATTTTTAAATTGATTATAAAAAATTTCATAAATAAAAACCTATCATAATAATTTATAAGATAAAATTATACTATAATATAAACAAAAAAGGTTATGGCAATGATATATTATCCGTATTATTTAAAAAAATATTTAGCGAAGATTGCATGCTTGTTTATACCAAATAAAAATATAAGGGCAATAATTAGAGAAAAATTACTCAATCAATTTATGCAAATAAAACTTGATAATTTAAATTCGTATATTCCAAAAGATATAGTAGATAATATAGAAAAATATGATAATGAACATTTTTATAAAATAAATCACATTATAAAATCTAAACACAAAGGATTTTTTGATTTTGACGAAAAATCTAAAAATCCAACATCACCTTTAAATCCATGGGCTTATATAAGAGTAAAAAATGAAGCATTAACTTTGAAAGCTTCGTTAAAAAGTATACTTCCGGCTATACAAAGAGGGATTATAGGATATAATGATTGCAATGATGGAAGCGAAGAGATAATCTTAGAATTTTGCAAACAGTATCCTTCTTTTATACCAGTAAAATACCCTTATGAAGTACAAATTGAAAATCCGCAAAGTGAAGAAAATAAACTTTATAGTTATTATAATTATGTTGCAAGCTTTATTCCACAAGGAGAATGGCTTATAAAAATAGATGTTGATCATATTTATGATGCTAAAAGACTTTACAAAAGTTTTTATATACCTAAAAAAGACTATGATATACTTTGTTATTCTCGAATAGATTTTTATTATAAAGATGATGATAGAGCTGAGGTATTTATAGTAAAGTATAAGAGTATCAATAATATCTTGAATAACAAGAGTAATGATCAATGGTTGATAAAAAATAATCATCTTAAATGGGCAGAAAGTATGCATGAAGATAGGTATTGTATAGAGTATTTGGATATAAAAAAGTTAAAAATTTATCAAACAGAATTTTTAAACTATCATTTTCCATATTTTAAGAGAAGCTTAGATAAAAATAAGATAGAATTAATTCCCATAGATGATTTTAGTATCAAAGAATATAAAGATATAATATCACCTGATATGGTAACTAAAGAAAAATTGCTATATTTAAAAAAATATATAAAGGAAAATCAATGAAAAAATCGAAATCCATACAAATAATCAAACAGCAAGGAATAGCTGAATTTATAAAATATAAAAAAAATAAAATATACACTAAATATGAGAAAAAATTTAATATCAATATTTTTACTCCTTATTTATTAAAATTTTGTAAACCTTTAAAAGATGATTATAAATTTATATTATTTAGCTATGGTGTAAGTGGGCATTGGGCTTTTAAAAGTTTTTTAAAATATTGCGAATTAGATGACTTTGTCTTATATCAGAATAATTATAGTTATTATAAAGAATATAAGAATTTTAATAAAAAAAATTATTATGTAGAAATAGCTTGGTATCAAAGTATGCAGCCAAAATATAAGCATATAAGTAAAATTTTAAATAAAAATAAGCCTGTTGTAATTTTGACAAGAGATCCTATATCTAGATTAAAAACAATGGTTAATCATGGTTCTTATAAGATTGAAGAACTTGGTAAAAATGAATTAAAAAATTTTTATATAAATGAAGATATATTTGAAAATTTAGATAGAATAAGATATACAGATAAAAATGGACATAATACTAATCTTAAAAAACCTGATTTATCATCTATCTATTTTATCGTAAACGAAGAGCTAAGTTTTAGCTATTTTTCAAATATAAACTTGATTAAAAACAAAAATATATTATATGTAGACACGAAATCAATTTCAAAAGATAATGCATTTGCCACTATAAAAACTCTTGCTAAAGAGCTTAATTTTAAAGAACCAAATGATAATGATGAATATAAATTTAAGCAGAAATTTTGGAACGAATTGTATTATTTACTACCTTATAGACTTATTGTCAATAATGATATTTTGATAATAGTATCTGATGAAAATAAAGTATTTTTAGACAATGATAAGCATTATAATGAGATAAAAGATGATTTAATTGATATAAAAAAAGAACTTGTAAATACAAAAAGTAAGTTATTTGATAAAATTTCGATTAATATAGAAAATAAAAATTGGACCATTATTAAAGATGATAAAGCTTTAATCAATGATCTTAGAGAATATTTTGAAAAATTTATGATTATTTTAGAGAAAAAAGCGAATGAAAGACTTGAAAATATGGTAAAAGAAGAAGATGTTTTAAATTATTTAAAGGAGCATCAAGATTTAGGAAAAAAAATTAAAAATATTTTGGATTATGAATTACAACATATAAAAGAGCATAGACCAGATATTATTAATAGTTGGGAATACTATAAAAAATTTCTTGAAATTTTTTAAAGAATAATCGAATAAAATGGAGAGCGATCTATCAGACTTTCCATTTGTTTAATATATCAGCCACTTTTTTAAAATCATTTTCTTTCATGGTTGGCGATATAGGTAATGACAAAACTTCTTGATGGATGTTTTCTGTTACGGGTAGTTGTAAATGATTTAAATCTTTATAGCATTTTTGCTTATGAGGAGGGATAGGATAGTGTATAATAGTTTGAATATCATGATTATTTAGATAGTGTTGTAATTTATCTCTAAGTTTTGTTTTGACTACAAATAGATGCCAAACATGATCAAATTTATTACTAGGTAATATAATATTTTCATTTTTTATATTTTGTAGATAAAAATTTGCTATATTTTTTCTTTTATTATTGTCTTCATCTAAATATTTTAATTTTATATCCAAAAAAGCAGCTTGTATCTCATCTAATCTAGAATTTAATCCTGTATATAAATTTTCATATTTTTTATGAGAGCCATAGTTTGCTAAAGCTCTAATTTTAGATGCAAAATTATCATCATTGGTGCAAATACACCCAGCATCCCCTAAAGCACCTAAATTTTTACCAGGGTAAAAAGAAAAACCGGCAGCATCTCCCAAATTTCCAACTCGTTTATCTTTATAAATAGCGCCATGTGCTTGAGCACAATCTTCTATAATTTTTAAATTGTATTTATTAGCTAACAACTGAATTTTTTCCATATCACAAACTTGACCATAAAGATGAACAACCATGATAGCTTTAGTTTTTTTTGTGATCTTTTCTTCTATTAAATCAGGATTTATGTTGTAAGTATTGATATCAGGCTCTATCAGTATAGGTTTGCATTTATTATCAGTTATAGCTAAAATTGATGCTATGTATGTATTTGCGGGAACTATGATTTCGTCATTTTCTTTAAAATTATAAGCTTTTATGATCAATCTTAAAGCATCAAGCCCATTTGCAACGCCTATGCAATGTTTAACCCCACAATATTTTGCAAAATTATTTTCAAATTTTTCACATTGCTTTCCAAGTATATACCAACCACTTTCTAGAATTTCTTTAAATTTTGTTATAAATTCAGTATTAAATCTATCATTTATTTGTTTTAAGTCTAAAAATTTTATCATTTGATTTCCATTATTATAAAATTAAAAATTAAAATAAATACAATTATACCTAATAATAAAGCTGTATAATTAAACATTTTTTTATATTTTCTATATTTTTTTATAAAAATATCCCCTGTATTACATTTTTTTGCTAATTGTAGATAGTCCTTAAATGTAAAATTATATTTTTCATATAAAATTTTAGCATTGGCATCATTTTTATAAAATTCCATTATTTTATGATAACCCCAATATTTTTTATATATGTTGTCAGATTCTAAAGCCATTATTCCTAAAAAAAAAGGCAATGTCTCTTGATAAGGTTTTATATTTGTTTTATTTACTTCTTTATGAAAAATTTGCTCTAATAAAAATATATTATCAAATTTTAAGTAAGTATCTAAGAGCATTTCTGTTTCTAGATTTTCTCGAGTTGTTGTGATGCTATTATGAGCACTTATATTTGTTTTGTCCCTAGTTCTTCTGTATCTTATAAGTTGTGTTTCAAGTATTTTAATTTCGCCAATATTTAATATATCAATATGCATCTTCATATCTTGATAGTTGCACATTGAATTTGGTAAAGGATATAATTTTTCAAAAACATCTCTTTTTAAAGATAATCCAACTGATGTTAAGCAGTTGTATCGCATAAATAAATAATATAATAATTCTACCTTATTTCTTTGTTTTAATGGATATAAGTTCCCTAAAATTTCATTATTTTCATCTATACAAATCAAATTTGGATATACAGCTATAATATCATTATCTTTAAATGTTTTATAGATAATTTCTAAAGCATTTTTTTCTAATATATCATCACTTGCACAAAATACTATGTATTCTCCATTTGAGTTTTCAAAAGCTGTATTTAATGTCGCATTTATACCTTTGTTAAATTCATGTTTTATAAGTTTTATTCTTGGATCTTTAAATTTTTGAATTTCTTTTGTGCTATTATCACTTGAACAATCATCTACTATAATGAGCTCAAAATCACTAAAACTTTGCTCTAAAACACTTTGTAAAAAATAACTCACATATTTTTCATGATTAAAACATGGAGTTATGATAGATATTTTTTTCATTTTTTTACTTTATGTAAAAAATTTATTTTTGGCGAACAACTACACCCTATACTTTCTTTATAATCACATAATCCAAAATTTGGAGTAGTATGTAGAGTTGATGTGCCTATGTCAACTATTTTGAAATCCTGATTTTTATAATATAAAAATAAATTATAAGATAAAAAATTCATAGGGCGATATTTATTGCTATTTGTAGTATTTCCCCAATATACCACTCTAGCTATATTTTGGCTCATTATATGAACAATAGCAGATGCTATAGGTATATCATCTTTATATACTAAAAACAAATCTGTAGGTATAATTTTTGATGTCTGTTCTACATCTTCAATTGTCATATTTAAATTATAGTTTTTACTTTCTCTGTTTTCTTTTATTATGTCATATGCTATTTGTAAATTATTACTCTTAATTAGAGATAAGTTATTTTCAAAATTAGAGCGTAAGTTTTTTCTAGATTTATCTATATTTTTTAAATAAATTTCATAATTCACATCATAATCATTTATAATAAAATTATTAGATATTAACGCATTTTGCAATTTTGTTATATGGCTGTAGTTATAAAATAATGGTGGTGTATTAAAATATATATTTTTTTTACAATTTTCATTAGCCCATTTAATTATAAGTTTAATAGCTTCATGATAATACAACATTTTATTATCTCTTGATATGTTTATTAAACATGAAAATGGTGCTGAAAAAGGAAATAGCATATCATTTTCTTTAATACCACAAGAAATAATAAATCTATTTTTATTATTTTTAAATAAAAAATATTTCACATCATTTACTTTATATTTATTATAATTTATAAAACTGACTAAGTCAAAATATGAAAATGTTAAATCAAAATTATGATATTCGCTTTCTGTTATTTCTAATATATCCATTCAAATCCTAATATTTACAAAAATTTCAGCACCAAATTCATGCATATAATCATTTAATTTGTATAAACCATCTAGTAATTTTTCATCTATAATTTTATTTTCTAAGCATAATGACATTTTAGAATGATTAAAAGGTTTTATAAAATACGAACCACTATCTAATATACACCCCCCCCCGCCAATATGATTTTTTACGAATTGTGTGAGTTTATTTAAATCAAATGTTGTATTTTGTTGAAATTTTATGGCTGTATTTGTCAAATTTCCAAGTTTATTTATCAAACCACTCTCATAAGCCCAAAGCAAATGAAAAGAATTTGAATTCGGGACATTTATATGAATTATAGTTTCTTTAATACATATTTTTAAAATATCTTTTAAAAAACTATCAGGATTATTTACTTCGTGCAATAAGCTGCTACATATTATAAAATCAAAATTATTATTTTTCAATGTTTTTGTTATATTTTCTAAGAAATCATTAAAAATTTCTATATTATCCTTTTCCTTAAAATCGCTTATAGCTTTATTATAAAACGCATCAGACGGTTCTATTATAGTTGCTTTATTAAAATTTTTATAATAATTAAAAATAGAATCCATGCCACATCCTATTTCTAAAATGTTTTTAGGATTGTATTTGTTTAAAATTTCTAATACTTTTTTTCTTCTATAATAAACCATTATTTCTTCAAAATCATGCTCTTTGCTTGTGTAATTTTTAGTATATTGTTTGATATTTCTTTTCATAGTATTTTCTTTATTTTTTTTGCTGGGGTACCAGCATAAATTGTATATTCTTCTGTATCTTTTGTTACAAGTGAACAAGCGCCTATTATACTTCCTTTTTTTATCTTTACATTTGGCATAATTGTTACATTTGCTCCAATCCATACATCATCTTCTATAATAATTTTTGCATCTCCATCATGTATTAATTTATTTTTGACATACTCACAATCTAGTAAAAAACTATTATTACATGGTCCACTATCAACTATTAAAGTGCAATCTCTAGCAATAGAAACATTATTGCCTATAAACACTTTTATGTTTTCTATCCTATTAAAAATTATATTTAAACCAATGTTTGCAAAAGAATTTTTACCAAATTGAACTCCCATTCTCTCCCAATATAATTTTCTTATTCTTGCATCTGGATAATAAACAGCAATAAATTTGCATAATCTAATAGGCATTATGCCAACATTTTTATATAGAAAACTGTAAATAAATTGATCCAAATATTCTAAAAAATATTTTTTAAGCATTATAAAACCTTTAAAAACTCATCATAATTTCTTATATACTCTTTTTCATCATAAAAATCACTTGCCAAAACTAGCAATTTTGCTCCATAAGAAAAATTTTTCATTTCTCTCCACATATTTTTACCTATATAAAGACCCATATCAGGACGATTTAAACAAATTTTTTCACAATTTTTTCCATCATTTAGTATTATATCACAAGAACCACTCATCATTATAAGCACTTGCTCTAAATTTTTATGTGCATGTGCTCCTCTTGGAAAATTTGGATCTGTATCAAATATATAATACACCCTTTTTATCTCAAATGGAATTTCTTTATTGCTTTCTAAAGCTACTAATTTACCTCTATCATCTTTTATGGCATCTAACTTTAAAATTTTATAACTTTTCATGCCGCTTTTAAGGCATGATTTTTATAGCATACCCCCCCCATATTATTTTTTAATTCACAAAAATACTTATAATCATAAATATATTCTTTTTCATCATAGTAAGTATTTGTTAATACCAATAAAATACAATCTTTAGAAAAATTATACATTTGTTTCCATATCATCTTATCTATATATAAGCCTTTGGTTTTGTTGTTTAATATTATTTTTTGTTTTGTTTTTCCATCGTCTATTAAAATTTCGCAACTTCCATTTAAAGCTATAAAAATAAATTCTGAATTTAAATTAGCATGATCACCTCTTATTGAATCATCTAAAAAATCATATATATAAAAAATTCTTTTAATTTCAAATGGACAATTTACATCTTTTTGATGGACATTTAATATTGAATTTTTACTATTTATGGCTTTGAATTTTAATATTGTATAGTTCAAATTTAACCCCTGTATTTTTTAATGTACCATTGTATAGTTTTATCTAAACCGCTATTAAAATTTTCTTGTGCTTTCCAATCTATAACCCTTTGTAATTTTGTCGAATCTATGGCATATCTTCTATCATGACCGACTCTATCCTTTACAAAAATAATTTGTTCTTTATAAGAAGTCTTTTTTGGCAATACATTATCTAAATAAGAACAAATTTTATTAGCTATGTCTATATTTTGCCATTCTTCATTTGTTCCTATATTAAATACATCAAAAAAGTTATTATTTTCGTTTATTTTTTCAAAAGTATATTTATAAATATTTTCTATAGCTATGCAATGATCTTTTACATATAGCCAATCTCTTATATTTTTACCATCTCCATATATAGGAATCGGAGTCCCATTTAAAGCATTTCTTATTATAGTGGGTATAAGTTTTTCATCGTGCTGAAAAGGTCCATAGTTATTAGAACAATTAGAGATAACAGCATTTAATCCATAAGTATAATGATAACTTCTAACAAGCATATCAGCACTTGCTTTTGAAGCTGAATAAGGGGAATTTGGAGCATAAGCGTTATCTTCTGTAAATTTTCCATTTTCTCCTAAAGATCCATAAACTTCATCTGTACTTATTTGATAAAAGAAACTTTGTTTAAATTCGTCTTTTTTAAGAAAAGGTTCGAGAAACCAAGTTTTATAAGCTGAGTTTAATAAATTCCAAGTTCCGTATATATTTGTTTTTATAAAAATATCTGGATTTTTTATAGAATTATCTACATGTGATTCTGCTGCAAAATTTATAACCGCATTTATTTTATATTTTCTGAAAATTTCATTAATCAAAAAAACATCACTTATATCTCCTTGAATAAATATATAATTAGGATTATTTTTTAATTCATTTAAATTTGATATATCGCTAGCATATGTTAAAAAATCTAAATTTATAATTTTAGCATCTGGATTTTTCTCAAAAAAATATAATAAAAAATTACTACCTATAAAACCAGCTCCGCCAGTAACTAAAATATACATTATTTTCCTTGACTAAGTATTTTATATAAATATTGACCATAATTACTTTTTGAAAGTAACAATGCTCTTTTTTCTAGGACTTCATTATCTATCCAGTTGTTATTGTAGGCTATTTCTTCCAAGCAGGCAATCTTATAACCCTGCCTTAATTCTATGGTTTGCACAAACGAACTAGCTTCTATAAGACTATCGTGAGTTCCTGTGTCAATCCAAGCAAAACCTCTTCCTAAATGTTGTGATTTTAGCTTATTTAACCTTAAATATTCTATATTTACATCTGTTATTTCAAGTTCTCCTCTTGCACTTGGTCTTACATTTTTTGCAATATCTATAGCATCATTATTATAAAAATATAAACCAGTTGCCACATGGTTGCTTTTTGGATTTTTGGGTTTTTCTTCCAGGCTTAAAACATTTCCATTTTGATCTATTTCTACCACTCCAAATCTTTCTGGATCTTTTACATGATAAGAAAAAATACTAGCAAATCCTTTTTTTAAGTCATCTTTTGCATTTTCCAAAATATCACTAAAGCCTTGTCCGTAAAAAATATTATCTCCTAAAATTAATGCAATATCATCATCTTGAATAAAATCTTGCGCCAAAATAAGTCCTTGTGCTAAACCTTCTGGACGCTCTTGAATTTTATACTGAATTTGCATTCCAAGAAAAGAACCATCTTTGAATAGCTCTTTAAATCTATCAATATCTTTTGGAGTAGAAATAATCAAAACTTCTTTAATTTTTGCAAGCATTAAAACAGACATAGGATAATAAATCATTGGTTTATTGTATATAGGTAAAAGTTGCTTGCATAAAGTTAATGTGCTAGGATAAAGTCTAGTTCCACTACCTCCAGCTAAAATAATGCCTTTCATTGTTGCACTCCTATTTAATATATTTCCAAAAAGTATATTGTGCATAAAGCTTTGCTATGATAAAACCTCTTTTGCCTTCTAAAAAACCTAATTTTACAAAATAAAGTTTAAAAAAAGTCCAATAAGGATTTATTAAAGCTTTAAGAAGGTTATTTTTTTTAGAATTTAGACTTGAGTATTTGTTTTGCTTATTTATAAATTGCTCGATATTTTCATAAGCATAATGTAAAAAATGATGTTTTAATTTCCCTATTTTTTCTTGACAGATTATGCTTTCGTGAACTTCTCTTTCATCAAATTTGGCATATTTTTTATGAAATAGTCTTATGTTATAATCAGGATATAGCCCCATTTTTGTTATTGCTTCTCCAAAGAAAAAATTTAATCTTGCTACTTTGTATGCTTTAAATGATGGATTTTTAATTATTTGCAATACTTCCTCTTTTAATTCTTCAGTAAAAACTTCATCACTATCTAAAACAAATATCCAATCATTATTTGCTTTTTCAACTCCAAATTGTTTTTGCTTTCCAAAACCAAGCCAATCTTGATGAAAAATTTTCACGTTTTTAAAAGCTTTTGCTATTATTAAACTATCATCTGTGCTTCCGCTATCTATTAAAATAATTTCATTGGCAAAATTAACACTTTGTAATACTTCTTGAAGATATTTTTGGCTATTAAAAGTTAGTATTACTATTGAAATATTCATGAGTATATTCCTTGATTATAACTTGCAAAGCGTCTATGAAAAAAAAAGTATTCCCAAGGTCTTTTTTTAATCATTTCTTCGCAACTTTGTGCTTGATAAAGTGTCAGTTCTTCTAAGCTTGCATTTTGAGAATCTTTTGCTTTAAAAAACTCTATGCAAAATTTACCACCTTCTTTATAGCCATAAACAGGGATGATCAAAGCATTACTTCTTTGTGCGATAAGGCTTGCTCCCATTTGATAATTCACTTCTTTGTTAAAAAATTTTAATCTTACGCTTTCGTTTTCTGCGCAGTCTTGATCGGTTAAAATTCCTAAAGTTCGCCCCTTTTTTAGGGCACTTAGCATTTGTCTTAACCCCCCTTTTTTGTCAATAAGCTCTATGTTAAATTGGGTGCGATTTTTACTTAAAATTTCATACATAACTTCGCTTTTTAACTTTTTCCCCACTATGGAAATCGCACCATATTTAGCTGCATAAGCAAGGCTTAAAATTTCCCAGTTTCCATAGTGTGCAGTTGTGAAGATAATGGGACGCTTTAAAGCTAGAGCGTCTATAAGAAAATTTTCATTGATAAAATTTACTTTATTGAGAATTTTTTCTTTGGTGGTGTTTTGATTTTGTAAACAATCAATTCCAAATTGAGCAAAATTTTCATAAATTTTCAAAGATAGTTTATCACGTTCTTTTTGAGTGTATTGAGGGAAGCAGATTTGCAAATTTATATCGATGATCTTGCGATGTTTTTTGTTAAGATAAAAAGTGATTCTTGCTACAATCAAAGCTAAAAAATGCAAGATACACTCAGGCATAAAAGTAACAAAAAATTTCAAAATATAATAAAGACTAAGATATATTCTATCACTATTTTTCATTAAGTAAGCCTTTGGCAAGTTTGAAGATATCTTCTTCTTCTATACGCGTGATACAAAAATCACTTTTATCGATATGCTTGGCATTTTGGATTTTTTTACCTGCATCAATGATTTTATTGGTATGAGTTTGAAAAGCATTGCGGTAGCTTGGTGTTGCACCAAAAATCGTAATAGATGCCTTATTTAAAGCAAAAGCTAAATGTGTTGGGCCGCTATCATTTCCTATGATTAAATTCATCATTTTTGTAAAAGCCATTAGTTCTTCAAGATTGAATTTTGGCGCTAATTCTATATGTGTTTCATCAATACCGCTAAGATTTAAAACCTCTTTAGCAAATTCGTATTCTTTTACATTTCCCCAAGCGAGCCAAATTTTTGCTTGTTGAAATTCATTGATTAAAAGTTTGCAAAGTATAGCAAGTTTGGTTTTAGGATAGATTTTATTTTCTACACTTGAACCCACGTGTATGAGTATGTTTTTTTCGTTTTTGTCGAGCTTGAGTTTATTGTTTAAGAGTTGTTTTAAATTTTCATCTACGCTAAAAATATCTTGCTTAAAGGCTAAATTTTTGACATTAAAATCAGTATTTAACATAAAGGAGGTAAGACTTAAGTATCTTACAAATACATTTTCATTGTAATCTAACTCAAGTTTTTGGTTGTAGAAATTATGAGCAAAACTTTCTTTAAGGCTATTTTTATCAAAACCAAAATTATTTCTACTTAAAATTCGACTTACAATAGCAGATTTTATAAGCCCTTGTAGATCTATTACTGTATTATAGTTGTTTTTTCTTGCTTTAAGAAGAATTTTTAGGCTTTTTAAAATTTTTTTGTCTTTTAAGGGCAGGGCATAGAGTTTGTCTATTAAAGGATGATTTTTGAGTATGCCTTCAAATTTTTCATCTACAAACCAATGAATTTTTATATCTTTTTTAAAATTTTTGACAAATTGCAAAACCACGGCACTTTGGATAATATCACCAAGTGCTGATAAACGAACAATTGCTATTTTCATTAAAAGCCTAATATTTTAAAATTTTTGCTATGATTTTAGCGAAATTATTTAAAAAAAGGTTAAAAATGGCAAAAAATGAAGGTTATATTTGTGTTTTTGATTGTGAGAGTGTGCCAGATGTTGAGCTTATCCGCAAAACTTTAGGTTTTGAAGGAAGTGATTTAGAGGTAAGTTTAAAAGCACTTCAGTGGCAAAAAGAACAAAGCGGAAGTGAGTTTTTGCCTTTGCCTTATCATAAAATCATCAGTATTTGTGCGGTTTTAAGCGATAATTTTGGAAAATTTATCAAAGTAAATAAAATTGATGGGCAAAATGAAAAAGAAATGATTGAGAATTTTTTTAATTTTATAGAAAATTATGAGCCAAAATTAGTCAGTTTTAATGGTAAAAATTTCGATATGCCTGTTCTTGTTTTAAGGGCTTTAAAATACAATTTAAAAGCAGCAACTTATTTAGATACCCAAAGTGATAAATGGAATAATTATAAAACAAGATTTTCAGAATTAAAACATTGTGATTTATTGGAATCCTTAGGTTCTAATGGGCGTGGAATAAAGCTTGATACACTTTGTTCTATGGTGGGTTTGCCAGGAAAATATGATGTACATGGCGATGAGGTAATGAAACTTTTTTATGAAAATGAACTTGAAAAAATTCACGAATATTGTGAAAGTGATGTTTTAAACACCTATATGCTTTTTTTAAAATATGAACTTATTAAAGGTAATGTTAGTGAAGAAGATTATGTTGATTTTCTTTCTTATATGAGAGATTTTTTGCGTGCAAAAAAATCAGATCGTTCTTATGCAGAAGTTTTTGCAAAAGCTTGTGAGAATGAAATTTCAAAAGTTCAATCTTAAGTATTTAAGAAAATATATTAAAATTTATTTTTGACATTTTTAAAAAAAGGAATGATGATGAAAATTCTTATTAGCGGTGGCGCAGGTTATATAGGTTCTCATACTTTAAGACAATTTTTAAAAACAGATCATGAAATTTGTGTTTTAGATAATCTTTCTAAGGGCTCTAAAATCGCAATAGAAGATTTGCAAAAAATAAGAGCTTTTAAATTTTTTGAACAAGATTTAAGTGATTTTCAAGGCGTAAAAGCATTGTTTGAGAGAGAAAAATTTGACGCTATTGTGCATTTTGCAGCGAGCATTGAAGTTTTTGAAAGTATGCAAAATCCTTTAAAATATTATATGAACAACACTGTTAATACAACAAATCTCATCGAAACTTGTTTGCAAACTGGAGTGAATAAATTTATATTTTCTTCAACGGCAGCCACTTATGGCGAACCACAAACTCCTGTTGTGAGCGAAACAAGTCCTTTAGCACCTATTAATCCTTATGGTCGTAGTAAGCTTATGAGCGAAGAAGTTTTGCGTGATGCAAGTATGGCAAATCCTGAATTTAAGCATTGTATTTTAAGATATTTTAATGTTGCAGGTGCTTGTATGGATTATACTTTAGGACAACGCTATCCAAAAGCGACTTTGCTTATAAAAGTTGCAGCTGAATGTGCCGCAGGAAAACGTGAAAAACTTTTCATATTTGGCGATGATTATGATACAAAAGATGGTACTTGCATAAGAGATTTTATCCATGTAGATGATATTTCAAGCGCGCATTTAGCAGCTTTGGATTATTTAAAAGAGAATGAAAGTAATGTTTTTAATGTAGGTTATGGACATGGTTTTAGTGTAAAAGAAGTGATTGAAGCGATGAAAAAAGTTAGCGGAGCGGATTTTAAAGTAGAACTTGCCCCACGCCGTGCGGGCGATCCTAGTGTGTTGATTTCTGATGCAAGTAAAATCAGAAATCTTACTTCTTGGCAGCCTAAATATGATGATTTAGAGCTTATTTGTAAATCTGCTTTTGATTGGGAAAAACAGTGTTAAAAAAACTTTTTTTTATTTTAAGCAAGGAAGATAAAAATTTTTTATTTTTCTTGCTTGTTTTTTCAGTATTTGTTTCTTTTATAGAAACTTTTTCAATTTCTTTGGTAATGCCTTTTATCACTTTGGCTAGTGATTTTTCTTATTTTGATCGCAATAAATATTTAATCAGCCTAAAAGAATATCTTAATATCCCTGTTTTTGAAATCATTGTTTATTTTGGAGTGGGGCTTATTGTTTTTTATGTGTTTAGAGCTTTGTTAAATGCGTATTATTTTCATCTTTTGGCAAGATTTTCTAAAGGGCGTTATCACGCGATTGCTTATAAGGTTTTTTCTAAATTTTTAAATATTAATTATGAAAAATTTACTCAAAAAAATCAATCTGAAATTTTAAAGTCCATTACAGGAGAAGTTTATAATCTAAGCACTATGATTTCATCATTTTTACTTTTGATGAGTGAAATTTTTGTAGTGCTTTTGCTTTATGCTTTAATGCTTTTGATTAACTATAAAATCACTTTATTTTTGAGTATTTTTATGGTGTTAAATGCCTTTATTTTAGTGAAAATTTTAAGTCCTATCATTAAAAAAGCAGGACTAAAACGTGAAGAAGCGATGAAAAATTTCTTCGAAATTTTAAATACAAATTTAAACAATTTCAAATTTATCAAGCTTAAAACTAAAGAAGATGGAGTGTTAAGCTTGTTTAAAGCACAAAGTGAAGCTTTTTCTAAAGCAAATATTACCAATGAAAGCGTAGCTGCAGTGCCTAGAATTTATCTTGAAGGAATAGGTTTTTGCGTACTTGTTTTTATCGTGGTATTTTTGGTTTTGAAAAATGAAAGTGATATTTCAGGTATTTTATCCACGATTTCTATTTTTGTTTTAGCGCTTTATCGCTTAATGCCAAGCGCAAATCGTATTATCACAAGTTATCATGATTTGCTTTATTATCACTCTTCTTTGGATATTATTTATCAAAATTTAAGACAAGAAGAAGAAAATTTGGGCGAGGAAAAATTAAGCTTTAATCAAGAGCTTAAAATTTGCAATCTTAGCTTTGGTTATGAGGGAAAAAAACATTTATTTAAAAATCTTAATTTAAACATTAAAAAAGGCGAAAAAATCGCTTTTATAGGGGAGAGTGGTTGTGGAAAAAGTACCTTAGTAGATCTTATCATAGGACTTTTAAAACCAAAAGAAGGGCAAATTTTAATTGATAAGCAAGAGTTAAATGCAAGTAATGCAAAAAATTATCGCCAAAAAATAGGTTATATCCCGCAAAATATTTATCTTTTTAATGACAGCATAGCTAAAAATATCACTTTTGGAGATGCGGTTGATGAAGAAAAACTTAGTAAGGTTATCAAACAAGCAAATTTAGAGCATTTTATAAAAAATTTACCTCAAGGAGTGCAAACAAAAGTAGGTGATGGGGGGAGTAATTTAAGCGGGGGACAAAAACAACGCATAGCTATAGCAAGAGCTTTATATCTAGAGCCTGAAATTTTAGTGCTCGATGAAGCAACTTCTGCGCTTGATACTCAAAGTGAAGCAAAAATCATGGATGAAATTTATAAAATTTCTAAAGATAAAACCATGATTATTATCGCACATCGCCTTTCTACGATAACGCAATGTGATAAGGTTTATCGTTTAGAACACGGTAAGCTTAAAGAGGAGAAATGATGAAAATAAGCTTTATTATCGCAACTTTAAATTCAGGAGGCGCTGAGCGTGTTTTAGTAACCTTAGCTAATGCACTTTGTAAAGAGCATGAAGTAAGTATTATTAAATTTCATGCAGGAGAATCTTTTTATAAGCTTGAAAATGAAGTTAAAGTTACAAGTTTAGAACAATTTAGATTTGACACACTTTATCATAAAATCGCAAGTCGTTTTAAGAAATTTTTTGCTTTAAGAAAGGCTTTGAAAGAAAGTAAGGCTGATGTTTTTATTTCTTTTTTGGATACGACTAATATTGCTTGTATTGCTGCGAAAATAGGGCTTAAAACTCCACTCATTATAAGTGAGCATAGTAATGAAGCGTATTTAAAACCTAAAATTTGGCGTTTTTTAAGAAGGGTAAGTTATCCTTTTTGTGATGCTTTAAGTGTGCTTGGAAGCAGTGATAAGGTGTATTATGAAAGATTTGTAAAAAGGGTTAAGCTTTTATTAAACCCTTGCCATTTTAGCGAAGAAATTCCTTTTGATTCTAGTTTTGAAAAAGAAAATGTAGTTCTTTTTATAGGGCGTTTAGATCACAACAAAAACCCTGCAATGTTTTTAAAAGCTATAGCGCATTTGGATAAAAATTTGCAAGAAAATTATAAATTTGTTATAGCAGGAGATGGAGAGTTAAGGCAAGAACTTGAATACAAGGTAAAATCTTTAGGAATAAAAGTTGATTTTTTAGGACGCGTTGAAAATGTCAAGGCTCTTTATGAAAAAGCAAAAGCGCTTTGCCTTTGTTCTTTTGTAGAGGGTTTGCCAACGGTTTTAATTGAAAGTTTGTATTTTGAGGTTTGTAGAATTTCAAGTTCTTATTATAATGGTGCTAAGGATTTGATCAAAGATAATCATGACGGGCTTTTGGTAGGTTGTGATGATGAAATAGCACTTGCTAAAAAACTCGAACTTGTTTTAAATGATGAAAATTTTAGAAAAGAACTTGTAAATAATGCCAAACAAAGGTGTAAAGATTTTGAAATTTCTCATATCAAAGAAGAATGGCTTAAGCTTATAGTCGAGGTTAAAAATGCCTAAACTTTCTGTTATAGTACCAACTTTTAATCGTCAAGTTTTGTTAGAAAAGGCTATTAAAAGCATACAAAATCAAGATTTTAAAGATTTAGAAATTATTATAAGCGATGATAATTCTAGCGATGATACTAAAAGTGTGGTGCAAAATTTACAAAAAAATGATGATCGCATTAAGTATTTTTTAAATCAAAACTACAAACAAGGTCCAAATGGCAATAAAAATAATGGCTTAGATCAAGCAAGTGGCGAGTTTGTAACTTTTTTAGATGATGATGATGAACTTTTATCTGGGGCTTTAGGCATCTTAATGCAAAAAGCAAACGAAGGTTATGCTCATGTTTTTGGAAATTGTTTGATAGAAAAAGAAGGAAATTTAAGCAAGGAATTTAGCGGCAAGGGTTTGGAAAAAGATAGCGAAATTTCTAAAAAAGATTTTTTAATGGCTAAATTTAGCGGAGAGTTTTTTTCTGTTTTTAAAAAATCTCTACTTGAAAACAAGCGTTTTAATGAAGAATTTTATGGCAATGA
This sequence comes from Campylobacter sp. BCW_4338, assembly GCF_001763255.1. Lineage (NCBI taxonomy): Bacteria > Pseudomonadati > Campylobacterota > Epsilonproteobacteria > Campylobacterales > Campylobacteraceae > Campylobacter > Campylobacter sp. BCW_4338. The sequence continues at coordinate 175,616 of NZ_MJYJ01000061.1, read as the reverse complement.
AGCCACGCTTTGGGTAAATTTATACAAGGAAAAAAGTTTTTATATTCATAAGGCTTTTAGGATTTATAGGATTTTTAGGCAAGATAGCGTGACTTTAGGGGCGAGTAAAAATGCTTATAGGGTGTATTTGGGATATTTAGAGCTTGCTAAAATTTTAGAAAATGAACTTAGAATGAGTAAGGATAAAGATTATAAAAAAACTTGTGCGAGTTATTATAAAATGGCAGCTTATTATGCAAAACTTGCAAAAAATTATAAAGCTCTTTATAAATGTTTGTTTAAAAGCCTGAGTATAAAAATCAACGCTCCTGCTTTGATATTACTCATTTTAAGTATAATTCCAAATAATATGATTGAAAAATTATCGAAAATTCGGGTGGCTTTATGCAAAAATTAGGAATTTTTATTTATTCTTTAGGAAGTGGTGGTGCTGAAAGAGTTGTGGCGACTTTATTGCCTATTTTAAGTTTGAAATTTGAAGTGCATTTGATCTTGATGAATGATAAAATTTCTTATGAAATTCCAGAGTGTCAAATTCATTTTTTAGAATATTCAAAACCTAGTGAAAATCCTATTTTGAAATTTTTAAAATTACCTTTTTTGGCTTTAAAATACAAAAAACTTTGCAGAAATTTAGGCATTGATACAGAATTTGTTTTTTTAAATCGACCTAATTATATAGCTTTAATGGCAAGAATGTTTGGAAATAAAACTCGCCTTGTGATCAATGAATGCACTACGCCAAGTGTGATGTATGCGAAAAATAATTTTAATTCTTTGGCAAATAAATTTTTAATTTCTTTGCTTTACCCAAAAGCTGATTTAATCTTGCCTAATTCTAAGGGAAATTTAGAAGATTTAGTGCAAAATTTTAGTATAAATCCAAAAAAATGTGAAATTTTGTACAATGCCATCGATTTAGAAAACATAGAGCAAAAAGCCCTTGAAGACATAGCTTTAAAAGATAAATTTATTTTAAGTGTAGGCAGACTTGATAAAGGTAAAAATCATGCTTTATTAATTCGTGCTTATGCGAGATTGAAAACAGATTTAAAGCTTGTGATTTTAGGTGAAGGTGTGCTTAAAGATGAGCTTTTAGCTTTGATTAAAGAGTTAAATTTAGAAGAAAAGGTTTTGCTTTTAGGATTTGATAATAATCCTTATAAATACATGGCTAAATGCGAATTTTTTGCTTTTGCTTCTGTATTTGAAGGCTTTTCAAATGTTTTAATTGAAAGCTTAGCTTGTTCTTGTGCGGTGGTTTGCACTGATCATAAAAGTGGCGCAAGAGAGCTTTTTGGCGATGATGAATTTGGACTTTTAGTAGAAGTAGATAATGAAAACTCCATGTTTCAGGGTTTAAAAACTATGCTTGAAGACGATAAATTAAGAAAAGCGTATAAAAATAAGGCTAAAACTAGGGCTAAGGCCTTTGATAAAGTAAAAATTGCACGCGATGCTTTGAAATATTTATTAGGATAGAAGATGTTGAAAAAAGAGTATTTAAAAAACCCTTATTTAGTTTTATTTGTGATGATTATATTAGCTTATGTTTTTAGTGTATTTTGCAGGTTTTATTGGGTTTGGTGGGCAAGTGAGTTTAATGAGTATTTTTTCAATAATCAATTAATGATCATTTCAAACGATGGCTATGCCTTTGCTGAGGGCGCAAGAGATATGATAGCAGGTTTTCATCAGCCTAATGATTTGAGTTATTATGGATCTTCTTTATCCGCGCTTACTTATTGGCTTTATAAAGTCACACCTTTTTCTTTTGAAAGTATCATTTTATATATGAGTACTTTTTTATCTTCTTTGGTGGTGATTCCTATTATTTTGCTAGCTAATGAATACAAACGTCCTTTAATGGGCTTTGTAGCTGCTTTTTTAGCAAGCATAGCAAACAGTTATTATAATCGCACTATGAGCGGGTATTATGATACGGATATGCTGGTAATTGTTTTGCCTATGTTTATTTTATTTTTTATGGTAAGAATGATTTTAAAAAAAGACTTTTTTTCATTGATTGCCTTGCCGTTATTTATAGGAATTTATCTTTGGTGGTATCCTTCAAGTTATACTTTAAATGTAGCTTTAATTGGACTTTTTTTAATTTATACACTTATTTTTCATAGAAAAGAAAAGATTTTTTATATAGCTGTGATTTTGTCTTCTCTTACTCTTTCAAATATAGCATGGTTTTATCAAAGTGCCATTATAGTAATACTTTTTGCTTTATTCGCCTTAGAGCAAAAACGCTTAAATTTTATGATTATAGGAATTTTAGGTAGTGCAACTTTGATATTTTTGATTTTAAGCGGTGGGGTTGATCCTATACTTTATCAGCTTAAATTTTATATTTTTAGAAGTGATGAAAGTGCGAATTTAACACAGGGCTTTATGTATTTTAATGTCAATCAAACCATACAAGAAGTTGAAAATGTAGATCTTAGCGAATTTATGCGAAGAATTAGTGGTAGTGAAATTGTTTTCTTGTTTTCTTTGTTTGGTTTTGTATGGCTTTTGAGAAAACATAAAAGTATGATTATGGCTTTACCTATATTGGTGCTCGGGTTTTTAGCCTTAAAAGGGGGGCTTAGATTTACCATTTATTCTGTACCTGTAATGGCCTTAGGATTTGGTTTTTTATTGAGCGAGTTTAAGGCTATATTGGTTAAAAAATATAGCCAATTAACTTCAAATGTTTGTATTGTTTTTGCAACTATTTTGACTTTAGCTCCAGTATTTATCCATATTTACAACTATAAAGCACCAACAGTTTTTTCTCAAAATGAAGCATCATTATTAAATCAATTAAAGAATATAGCCAATAGAGAAGATTATGTGGTAACTTGGTGGGATTATGGTTATCCTGTGCGTTATTATAGCGATGTGAAAACTTTAGTAGATGGTGGAAAGCATTTAGGTAAGGATAATTTTTTCCCTTCTTTTGCTTTAAGCAAAGATGAACAAGCTGCAGCTAATATGGCAAGACTTAGTGTAGAATATACAGAAAAAAGCTTTTATGCTCCGCAAAATGATATTTTAAAAACAGACATTTTGCAAGCCATGATGAAAGATTATAATCAAAGTAATGTGGATTTGTTTCTAGCTTCATTATCAAAACCTGATTTTAAAATCGATACACCAAAAACTCGTGATATTTATCTTTATATGCCCGCTAGAATGTCTTTGATTTTTTCTACGGTGGCTAGTTTTTCTTTTATTAATTTAGATACAGGAGTTTTGGATAAACCTTTTACCTTTAGCACAGCTTATCCACTTGATGTTAAAAATGGAGAAATTTATCTTAGCAATGGAGTGGTTTTAAGCGATGATTTTAGAAGTTTTAAAATAGGTGATAATGTGGTTTCTGTAAATAGTATCGTAGAGATTAATTCTATTAAACAAGGTGAATATAAAATCACTCCAATCGATGATAAGGCTCAGTTTTATATTTTTTATTTAAAGGATAGTGCTATTCCTTACGCACAATTTATTTTAATGGATAAAACCATGTTTAATAGTGCTTATGTGCAAATGTTTTTTTTAGGAAATTATGATAAGAATTTATTTGACTTGGTGATTAATTCTAGAGATGCTAAGGTTTTTAAACTTAAAATTTAAGGGTTGAAAATGAGAATAGGATTTTTATCACATGCAGGAGCAAGTATTTATCATTTTAGAATGCCTATTATAAAAGCATTAAAAGATAGAAAAGATGAAGTTTTTGTTATAGTGCCACAAGATGAATACACGCAAAAACTTAGAGATCTTGGCTTAAAAGTAATTGTTTATGAGCTTTCAAGAGCTAGCTTAAATCCTTTTGTGGTTTTAAAGAATTTTTTTTATCTTGCTAAGGTTTTGAAAAATTTAAATCTTGATCTTATTCAAAGTGCGGCACATAAAAGCAATACCTTTGGAATTTTAGCAGCAAAATGGGCAAAAATTCCTTATCGTTTTGCTTTGGTAGAAGGCTTGGGTTCTTTTTATATAGATCAAGGTTTTAAGGCAAATTTAGTGCGTTTTGTTATTAATAATCTTTATAAATTAAGTTTTAAATTTGCACACCAGTTCATTTTTGTCAATGAAAGTAATGCTGAGTTTATGCGGAATTTAGGACTTAAAGAAAATAAAATTTGCGTGATAAAATCTGTAGGGATCAATTTAAAAAAATTTTTTCCTATTTATGTAGAATCGGAAAAAAAAGAGCTTTTTTGGAAAAATTTAAACATAGATAAAAAACCCATTGTGCTTATGATAGCAAGAGCTTTATGGCATAAAGGTGTAAAAGAATTTTATGAAAGTGCTGCTATGCTAAAAGACAAGGCAAATTTTGTTTTAGTTGGTGGAAGAGATGAAAATCCTTCTTGTGCAAGTTTGGAGTTTTTAAACTCTGGCGTGGTGCATTATTTGGGTGCTAGAAGTGATATAGTCGAGCTTTTACAAAATTGTGATATTTTTGTTTTACCAAGCTATAAAGAAGGCTTTCCTGTAAGTGTTTTGGAGGCAAAAGCTTGTGGTAAGGCTATAGTGGTGAGTGATTGTGAAGGTTGTGTGGAGGCTATTTCTAATGCTTATGATGGACTTTGGGCAAAAACAAAAGATGCCAAGGATTTAAGCGAAAAAATTTCACTTTTATTAGAAGATGAAAAATTAAGATTAAATTTAGCTAAAAATGCCGCCCAAGATGCTTTACAATACGATGAAAATAATATCGCACAGCGTTATTTAAAACTTTATGATAGGGTAATTAAGAATGTATGAAAAAGTTTTTAAAAGAATTTTTGATTTTATTTTAGCTTTAGTGCTTTTAGTGCTTTTTTCTCCGGTGATTTTACTCACTGCTTTACTTTTAAAAATCACTCAAGGAAGTGTGTTTTTTACCCAAAATCGCCCTGGTTTAGATGAAAAAATTTTTAAAATTTATAAATTTAAAACCATGAGCGATGAAAGAGATGAAAAGGGTGAGTTATTAAGCGATGAATTGCGTTTGAAAGCTTTTGGAAAAATTGTTAGAAGCTTAAGTTTGGATGAGCTTTTGCAACTTTTTAATGTCTTAAAAGGGGATATGAGTTTTGTTGGACCTAGACCTCTTTTGGTTGAGTATTTATCTCTTTATAATGAAGAGCAAAAATTGCGTCATAAAGTGCGTCCAGGTATAACAGGATGGGCGCAGGTAAATGGAAGAAATGCTATTTCTTGGCAGAAAAAATTCGAGCTTGATGTGTATTATGTGAAAAATATTTCTTTTTTACTTGATTTAAAAATCATGTTTTTAACAGCCTTAAAGGTTTTAAAACGAAGCGGGGTAAGCAAAGAAGGTTATGTTACAACAGAGAAATTTAATGGCAAGAACTGAAAAAATTTATATTTATGGTGCTAGTGGTCATGGGCTTGTTTGTGAAGATGTGGCTAAAAATATGGGCTATAAAGAATGTATTTTTTTAGATGATTTTAAAGGAATGAAATTTGAAAGCACCTTGCCAAAATATGATATTTTTATAGCCATAGGAAACAATGAAATTCGAAAAAAGATTTATCAAAAAATTTTAGAAAATGGCTTTAAAATTGTTAATCTTATCCATAAAAGCGCGCTTATAAGTCCTAGTGCAAGTGTGGAAGAAAATGCAGGGATTTTAATCATGCCTTATGTAGTAGTTAACGCTAAAGCCAAAATAGAAAAAGGCGTGATTTTAAATACTTCAAGTGTGATTGAGCATGAATGCATGATAGGGGAATTTTCTCATGTAAGCGTAGGGGCTAAATGTGCGGGTAATGTAAAAATCGGTAAAAATTGTTTTTTAGGGATTAATTCTTGTGTTTTGCCTAATTTAAGCTTAGCAGATGATAGTATTTTAGGTGGTGGAGCAACTTTAGTTAAAAATCAAGATGAAAAAGGTGTTTTTGTGGGAGTGCCTGCAAAAAGAAAAATATAAAATGATTATAAAAAGATTTTTGTTTGATTCTTTGTAAATTTTTTTAGGTAAAATAGAGTCAATTTATAAAAATTTTGTTTTACACAAAGGATAAATCATGAGATTTTTTCTTTCTCCTCCGCATATGGGCGGCAATGAATTAAAATACATAGAAGAAGTTTTCAAAAGTAATTATATAGCACCTTTGGGTGAATTTGTAAATCGCTTTGAACAAAGTGTAAAAGATTATAGTAAAAGCGAAAATGCCTTAGCTTTAAATTCAGCCACAGCGGCTTTACATTTAGCCTTAAGGGTTGCAGGGATAAAACAAGATGATATCGTTTTGGCTTCTTCTTTTACTTTTATCGCTTCAGTAGTACCTATTTGTTATCTTAAAGCAAAACCTGTATTTATAGATTGTGATGAAACTTATAATATCGATGTAGATTTGTTAAAACTTGCCATTAAAGAATGTGAAAAAAAACCAAAAGCATTGATTTTAACTCATCTTTATGGCAATGCGGCTAAAATGGATGAAATTGTTGAAATTTGCAAAGAAAATGAAATTGTTTTAATCGAAGATGCTGCCGAAGCTTTAGGAAGTTTTTATAAGAATAAAGCCTTAGGAACTTTTGGAGAATTTGGAGCTTATTCTTATAATGGCAATAAAATCATCACCACTTCAGGTGGAGGTATGCTTATAGGAAAAAATAAAGAAAAGATTGAAAAAGCAAGATTTTATAGCACTCAAGCAAGGGAAAATTGTTTGCATTATGAACATTTAGATTATGGTTATAATTACCGTTTAAGCAATGTTTTAGGAGCTATTGGCGTAGCACAAATGGAGGTTTTAGAACAAAGAGTGCTTAAAAAAAGAGAAATTTATGAGTGGTATAAAGAATTTTTAGGAGAGCATTTTAGCTTTTTAGATGAATTAGAAAATTCAAGAAGTAATCGCTGGTTAAGTACAGCTTTGATTGATTTTGATAAAAATGAACTTAATGCTTGTCAAAAAGATATAAATATCAGTCAAAAAAATATCGCTTTGCATCCAAAAATTTCAAAACTCATAGAAGATTTGAAAAATGAACAAATAGAAACAAGACCATTATGGAAAGCTATGCACACTCAAGAAGTATTTAAAGGAGCTAAGGCTTATCTTAATGGCAATAGTGAGTTATTTTTCCAAAAAGGAATTTGTTTGCCAAGTGGCACGGCGATGAGTAAAGATGATGTTTATCAAATTTCAAAACTGATCTTAAAGAGCATAAAGGCTTAAAATGATTTTTTATAAAAGCAAAAGATTAGCATTTTTTTTAACTTCAGATATTGTTTTAATTTTACTTAGCGTTTATCTGGCTTTTTCTTTGAGATTTAGTGGAGATATTCCGAGTATTTTTTATCATGGTATGATGATTTCTGCTATTATTTTGCTTGTTTTAAAACTTTCATTTTTGTTTGTTTTTAGAATTTATAAAGTAGCTTGGAGATTTTTTTCTCTCAATGAAGCAAGAAAAATTTTTATTGCTTTGCTTTTAGCTGAGTTTTGTTTTTTTCTTATTTTTTATTTTTTTAGTGATTTTTTTAATCCTTTTCCAAGAAGTGCTATTGTGATAGATTTTGTTCTTTCTTATATGTTTATAGGTACTTTAAGAATTAGCAAAAGAATGCTTGTGGATTTTAAACCTTCTAAAATGAAAGAAGAAGAAACTCCTTGTGTTGTAGTAGGGGCAACTTCTAAGGCTTTGCATTTGTTAAAAGGCGCAAAAGAAGGTTCTTTAGGACTTTTTCCTGTGGGTGTAGTTGATGCGAGGAAAGAGCTTATAGGGACTTATTGTGATAAATTTATTGTAGAAGAAAAAGAAAAAATAAAATCTTATGTAGAACAAGGGGTAAAAACTGCCATTATTGCTTTAAGACTTGAACAAGAAGAGCTTAAAAAACTTTTTGAAGAACTTGTAGCTTATGGTATTTGCGATGTAAAAATATTTTCTTTTACAAGAAATGAAGCAAGAGATATCAGTATAGAAGACTTGCTTGCTAGAAAACCAAAAGATTTAGACGATAGTGCTGTGGCGGCTTTTTTAAAAGACAAGGTAGTTTTGGTAAGTGGAGCAGGTGGAACTATAGGCAGTGAACTTTGTAAGCAATGTATTAAATTTGGCGCTAAGCATCTTATCATGGTTGATCATAGTGAGTATAATCTTTATAAAATCAATGATGATTTAAATTTATATAAAGAAAAAATTACTCCTATTTTGTTAAGTATTTTAGATAAGCAAAGTTTAGATGAGGTATTAAAAACTTATAAACCTGAGCTTATTTTACATGCAGCCGCTTATAAACATGTGCCTCTTTGCGAACAAAATCCACATTCAGCAGTAATTAATAATATTTTAGGAACTAAAATTTTATGCGATAGTGCTAAAGAAAATAAAGTAGCTAAATTTGTGATGATAAGTACAGATAAAGCAGTGCGACCAACAAATATTATGGGTTGCACTAAGAGAGTTTGCGAGCTTTATACTTTAAGTATGAGTGATAAAAATTTTGAAGTTGCTTGTGTGCGTTTTGGTAATGTTTTAGGTTCTAGTGGTAGTGTGATACCGAAATTTAAAGCACAAATTGCCAATAATGAGCCTTTAACTTTAACACACCCTGATATAGTGCGTTATTTTATGCTTGTGGCTGAGGCAGTGCAACTTGTTTTACAAGCTGGAGCTATTGCAAAAGGGGGAGAACTTTTTGTTTTGGATATGGGTAAGCCTGTAAAAATCATAGATTTAGCTAAAAAAATGCTTTTACTTTCTAATCGTAATGATTTAGAAATTAAAATCACAGGCTTAAGAAAAGGCGAGAAGCTTTATGAAGAGCTTTTGATTGATGAAAATGATGCTAAAACGCAATATGAGAGTATTTTTGTAGCAAAGAATGAAAAGGTTGATCTTGATTGGCTTAATAAAGAGATAGAAAATTTACAAATATGTGAAGATATTTCAGAAGCTTTATTAAAGATTGTGCCTGAATTTAAACACAATAAAGAAGGTGTATAATGTATATAAAAGATATACAAAGATTTGAAGATAATCGCTATCGCGCTAGAGCTTATATGAGTTATATTTTAACAAGAAATTTACCTAATAAACTTCCTGACATTCACCTTGAAACGATTAAAACAGCTTTAGATAAAATAGCTCATGAAGTTGTTGTTTTTGATGCTTTGTATATTTTAGATATTTCAGGCATGCAAATAGAAAATGCAATTTCCTTAAATAAGGCTCATGAAATAGGGCAGGGTGAGGATAGAAGTACTCGTTCTTATTTTTATAGAGCTGTAAAATTAAGACGATGCGTTTTAAGCGATCCTTATCCTTCGGTTTTAAACAACGAACTTTGCGTGACAGCTTCTATGCCAATTTACGATGATAAAAATAACTTGCTTTTTGTTGTTTGTATCGATATCAAGCTTGAAGATATTTTAAGGATTATTCAAGCAGGAAAATTTGAGTTTGTTTTTACTCAATTTAGTCGTTTGGTATATTTTTGTTTCGCACTGGTTTTATTTGTGATTACTTGCTTTTTATTTCAAAAAGGTTTTTTTAGTCTTTTTGATAATCAAGCTATAGGTATAGAACATATGTTTGAAAGTACTATTGCTATAACTTTAGCTTTAGCTATTTTCGATTTGGCAAAAACTTTGATCGAACAAGAAGTATTAGGAAAAACAAAAAAAGAAGAAGGCGGAATTCAAAAAACTATGGTGAGATTTTTAGGTTCTATTATCATTGCTTTGGCTATAGAAGCTTTGATGTTGGTATTTAAACTTGCTATTGGTGATTTTTCTCAGATGATTTATGCGATTTATCTTATCGGTGGAGTAAGCTTGCTTCTTTTAGGTTTAAGTGTATATTTATTTACGGTTAAGTATAAAAATAATAATATTTGAGTAAAATTTTAAATAAAAGATGATATAATGCTATTTTTTAAAATTTTTTAGCTTGATTAATAAGGCTAAAAAGGGTAAAATAAAACTATAAAAACTTTGAAAGGACGAAATTGTGAAATTGTTAGTTGTTGATGACAGTTCTACTATGAGAAGGATTATTAAAAATACCCTAACAAGACTTGGACACGATGATGTTTTAGAAGCCGAGCATGGCGTTGAAGCTTGGGATTTATTAACTAAAAATGAAGATGTAAAAGTTTTAATTACAGATTGGAATATGCCAGAAATGAATGGCTTGGAGTTGGTAAAAAAAGTAAGAGCAGAGAAAAAATATGAAGATATGCCTATTATCATGGTTACAACTGAGGGCGGAAAAGCTGAAGTGATTACTGCTTTAAAAGCTGGCGTAAATAACTATATTGTAAAACCTTTTACTCCACAAGTTTTAAAAGAAAAGCTTGAAGATGTTTTAGGAATAGGAAGTGGAGAAGGTGCAGCTGAGTAAAGGCTGATTTTTAAAATTCTAAATGCAAAAAAAATATTACGAATTGTTCTTTATCGTAGAAGAGCAGTATAAAAATTTATTTCTTGATTTTGCTTTTGATTTAGGTATAGAAGCTATAGAAGAGAAAGATAATGGTGTTTATATTAGATCCCATGAGAGTTTAGAAGAGCTTTCATGGGCACTTGAAATATTTGCTCAAAAACTTACAACTACTTTCAATTTAAACCATAAAATTATTTCTAATTTAAGTCTTGTAGAGAAAGAAAACAAGGACTGGATACGAGAATATAAAAACGGCATAAAACCTATTTTAGTGGATAATGTTTATATCCATACCACTTGGCAAGAAGAAAAAAAGAATTATATAAATATAAAGATTAATCCAGCCTTAGCCTTTGGCTCAGGACATCATGAAAGCACATATTCTTGTGTAAAATTTTTACAAAAATTTTCTAAAAGTAAATTAAGAGCCTTAGATCTTGGTTGCGGTAGTGGAATTTTAGGTATTATCATGGCAAAGTTTGGCTGTAATGTTGAAATTTGTGATACTGATGAGTTGGCTATTGATAGTTCTTTGGAAAATGCAAGATTAAATGATGTCGATTTTCATAAGACTTGGTGTGGATCTATAGATAAAGCAAATGGTTTATATAACCTAATTGTTGCAAATATCATTGCAGATGTGATTTTAATTTTAGAAAAAGATATTAAAAACCATTTAGAAGATAATGCTATACTTATTTTGTCAGGAATTTTAGATAAATATTCAACAAGAATTAAAGAAAAATTTCAAGATTTAGAACTCATTGATGAAATGCAAATCAATGAGTGGTGTAGTTTTGTATATAAAAACAATAAAAAGGATAAGTAATGAATAATAATACCCCAAATAATAAGGGTAATCCGCAGGGTAATAATTTTTTTAACAAAAATCCCATTTTTATTTTTGCGATTTTTGCAATTGTAATGATAATTATTTTTAAGGGATTTTTTGATGGCAATGGTTCTTTTGGTGGGGCATTGAATGGTAATGAAGTAAATAAAAATGTCCCTTATTCTGAGTTAAAAAAGCTTATTGAAAATGGACAAATCAATCAAGTTAGTATAGGACAAACAACAATCAAAGCAATTTCAAGCTCTCACAATACTGTTTATACAGCAAAAAAAGTTAACGATCCTGAGCTTGTGAGTTTACTAGATAGTAAAAATATCGCTTATGGTGCGTATTCTGAAACAAATTGGTTTACGGATATACTTTTTTCATGGGTTTTGCCAGTATTTATTTTCTTTGGTATTTGGATGTTTTTGGCAAGTCGTATGCAAAAAAATATGGGAAGTTCTATATTGGGCATAGGAAGCTCTAAGAAGCTTGTAAATTCAGAAAAACCTAAAGTAAAATTTAGCGATGTGGCTGGTGTTGAAGAAGCTAAAGAAGAAGTAAAAGAAATTGTAGATTTTTTAAAGTATCCTGAAAGATATATTAAATTGGGAGCGAAAATTCCAAAAGGGCTTTTGCTTGTTGGGCCTCCAGGTACAGGAAAAACCTTGCTTGCAAAAGCAGTTGCAGGTGAAGCTGATGTGCCGTTTTTTAGTGTTTCAGGCTCGTCTTTTATAGAAATGTTTGTGGGTGTAGGTGCTTCTCGTGTGAGAGATTTGTTTGAAAATGCAAAAAAAGAAGCTCCTGCTATTGTTTTCATAGATGAAATAGATGCTATTGGTAAAAGTCGTGCGGCAAGTGGCATGATGGGTGGAAACGATGAAAGAGAACAAACTTTAAATCAGCTTTTGGCTGAAATGGATGGCTTTGGGACAGAAAGTTCCCCAGTCATTGTTTTAGCAGCAACAAATCGCCCAGAAGTTTTAGATGCAGCACTTTTAAGACCAGGAAGGTTTGATAGACAAGTTTTGGTTGATAAACCTGATTTTAAAGGTAGGTGTGATATTTTAAAAGTGCACATGAAAGATGTAAAAATCTCCCCAAAAGTTAAGGTAGAAGACATAGCACGCTTAACCGCAGGACTTGCAGGAGCTGATCTTGCAAATATTATTAATGAAGCGGCACTTTTAGCGGGTAGGGATTCTAAAAAATATGTAGAACAAAATGATTTAGTTGAAGCTGTTGAAAGAGCTATAGCAGGACTTGAGAAGAAATCACGTCGTATTAATGAAAAAGAAAAGAAAATTGTTACTTATCATGAATGTGGTCATGCTTTAATCGCTGAAACTACCAAAGGTGCAAAACGTGTAAGTAAGGTTTCTGTGATTCCGCGTGGTCTTGCGGCTTTAGGTTATACTTTAAATACTCCTGAGGAAAATAAATTTTTAATGCAAAAACATGAGCTTATCGCTGAAGTAGATGTACTTTTGGGTGGTCGTGCAGCTGAAGAAGTGTTTATAGGTGAAATTTCAACGGGTGCAAGTAATGATTTAGAAAGAGCAACCGATATCATAAAAGCTATGATTTCTATGTATGGTATGAGTGAAATTGCAGGACTTATGGTGCTTGAAAAACAAAGAAATACTTTCTTAAGTGGTGGACAAACCATAAAAGATTATTCTGAAAAGATGGCAGAATCTTTAGATGATTATGTAAAGAAAACCTTAGATGAACGCTATAAAGATGTTAAAGATACTTTAAATACTTATAAAGGAGCGATTGAGACTATGGTAGCAGCCCTTTATGAAGAAGAGACTATTGAAGGCGCTAAAGTGCGTGAGATTATTAAAGAGTTTGAGGAACAAAATAGTCTACCAACTCGTTTGCAAGAGCTCGAAGAAGTTAAAATTGAAGTTAAAGTAGAAGAATGAAAGATTTTATTGCAAAAGATGGATATTTAAGTCTTATTATTTTAAGCTTGATTTTTATTTTTGTGTGGATTTTTTATTCTTTTTCCATCCTACTATTAGCATTAATTGTAATTTGTATTTTTCTTTTTAGAGCACCCAAAAGAGAACTTGTTTGTAGTGATGAAAAAGCTATTTTTGCACCTATAGATGGCAGGGTTACTAAAATAGAAAATATTCATCATAAAGATTTAGGTGAATGTGTTGAAATTACTATTAAAAATGCTCTTTATGATGCTGGGAATTTTAATACACCTTTTGCAATGTCTATAATAGATATTCGTTTACGACACGGGCTTTTTTTGTGCAGTGAATTAAAATCTGCAAAAATGATGAATGAAAGAGCTTTTATTTTGGCAAAAGTTAAAGAGAATAAAACGATAGCCTTGCGAATTTATGCAGGTTCTTTTGATAGAAAATTAAAGCTCGATAATATTTCTCATGATTTAAAAGCAGGAGATAAAATGGGTTTTTTAATTAATGGCTCTATAAGTTTACTTTTACCAAAAGATACTAGAATTCATATAGGCTTAAATGATGAAATTAAAGCAGGTTCATTGTTAGGCTATTTTGCGTAAGGAAAAATAATGAATAACAGACCGCAATTAATTTATATTTTACCCAATCTTTTTACAGCTGCTTCAGCTTTTTTAGGGGTTATTTCTATTATAGCTTCAATACATGGAAATTATTATACAGCTTTGATTTATATTATTTTATCTTTGATTTGCGATGGGCTTGATGGCCGTGTTGCAAGACTTACAAATTCTACTTCAAAATTTGGAGTAGAATTTGATTCTTTAGCTGATCTAGTAGCTTTTGGAGTTGCTCCAGCGGTTCTTTTTTATATGGCTATAGGTTATGATTTTGGAAAACTTGGATCTTTGATTACGGCTTTTTTTGTGGTTTTTGGAGCTATTCGTTTGGCGAGATTCAATGTTACCACAGGCACTTATGAACCTTCTGTTTTTATAGGTCTTCCTATACCTACTGCAGCAGTTGTGAGTGCTATATGGACTTATGCGTTTATCAGTTATGATTTTTTAAAGCCTTATGGTGTAGTTTTTTTGGTGCTTCAAGCAATTTTAGGGCTTTTAATGGTAAGTAATATACGCTATCCTAGCTTTAAAAAGCTTGATTTTAATCGTTCTAGCGTTTTAAAAGTTTTGATTATTTTAATTATAATATTTTCATTTTTATATCTTTACCCTCTTGAAAGTTTAGTAATTTTAGCAAGCTTGTATGTGCTTTATGGAATTATTCGGGTTTTATATACCATTATTGTTTCAAAATTTAAGATAAGAAATCAAGAGTAAAATTTTTCAATGACTTCGCATTCTTCTTGAGTGAAGCCAGCTTTGATTCTTGCTTGAATGTTAAGTTTTTTTCCTGCAAGAGAGAATTGTTTAAACGTTTTACAAAGCTCGATAAAATCATACTTGTTTTGATTTGAAAATTTCCACCAAGTATCTCCTTTTTTAACGTGTTTTATTTCATCATTAAGTATAATTTCAAGATATTCCATTAAAAGATTTTTAATGGAGTGATTGGAGCTTTCAAGTTTTTGAACAACAAAGGGGTTGGCATCAAGCCCTTTAGCTTCTAAACCTCTATGAACTACTCCCATTCTAAAGCTTAAAGAGTCTTTTGTAGCTTCTAGAGCAGATTCTAAATTATCATGTACTGGAAAATCTCCATATTTATAACCAAGTTCTTCAAGTACTGAATTTAAAAGTTTGAAATGTTTAATTTCTTCATCTGCTACCTCCAGCCAATCGTAATAAAATTGCAAAGGTAGATTTTTAAAGCGATAGCTAGCATCTAAAGCTAGGTTAATTGCATTAAATTCTATATGAGCGACTGAATGAATTATTTTAGCAAGCGCATGAGTTGAATTGACAAATTTAGGTCTTCTTATACGCGTAGGATGAAGTAAGGTAATTTGTTGTGATGTATTTTTTTTGAAAATGCTTTGATTCTCGTGATTAAAAATAAATTTGTGGCTTTTAAAGTCTTCATAAAAATTTTGAAAAGAGTGAAATTTTATATTTGTATTTTTTTCATATAAAATATTTTGAAGCTCTTGAAAAAATTCTTTTTGCATTTAAAACTTTCTTGAAAATTATAAAATTTTATCATTTAAAATTGAAATTTTAATTATATAATATAAAAATTATTTTACAAGGGTAAATCATGAAGGAATTAAATGAAGAAGAAAAAAAAGTAATTTTAAATAAAGGAACAGAAGCTCCTTTTAGTGGGAAATATAATGATTTTTATGAAAAAGGAATTTATCAATGCAAGCAATGTGGAGCTTCGCTTTATAAATCCGAAGATAAATTTAAATCAGGTTGTGGATGGCCTAGCTTTGATGATGAAATAAGAGGGGCTATTAAAAGAATTCCTGATAAAGATGGGATTAGAACCGAGATTGTGTGTGCAAACTGCAATGGACATTTAGGTCATGTTTTTGAAGGAGAAGGGTTTTCTGCTAAAAATGTAAGACATTGTGTAAATTCTATTTCTTTGGAATTTGTAAAAACTAAGGATTGATAGTGTTTTCTAGTATGGGTTCTGAGCTTTATTTGATATTTTTTGCTGCAATTACTTTACTTGCCATCTTAAATCCTTTTGGTAATTTAACTCAATTTTTGGCTATGAGTGATGGATTACCTATAATGCTTCGGAAAAAACTTTTTAGAACTATTGTCTATACAGCTTTTACTATAGTTTTGGTATTTTTATTATCAGGACCTTTATTTATGAACTATATTTTTAGAGTTTCATTAGATGATTTAAGGGTTTCTGGTGGTTTGGTTCTTATTGTAATGGCTATTAAAAATTTACTTTTTTCAACAAAAATTGTAACTAAGGATTTTAGTTCTTATCAGGATATGGATGATAAGGAAATTTTAAGACAGAGTTTAATACCTATGGCATTTCCTATGCTTGTTGGACCTGGAACTTTAGCTAGTATTGTCGTTATAGCCGAAGATGGTGGGCTTGATGTTGCTCTTGGCGGAGTAATGATAGCTTTTGTTTTTATGTTTATACTTTTTCATTTTGCAGCTACTATAGAAAAAATAGTTGGAAAATTGATTTTACATGTTTTTTCTCGCATAGCACAAGTGTTTATTGCTGCTATGGGGTTTAAGATGATTATTGTAGGTTTAAAGGATATATTTAACTTATAAATTAATATAATTTTAAGTAAATAATACTATATAAATATGATATAATTTTAAAATAATTTATTATTAAAAAGGTAAGTTTTATGTTTGGTGCTAAGAAAAACAATACTGAAATAATTGAACAACTTGAAAAAAAGTGTAATGGCTTAGGAGATATTTTAAGATCTATTGGGAATACTATGGCGGTAATTGAATTTACCACCGATGGCGTTATTTTAGAGGCAAATCAAAATTTTTTAACAACTATGAAATACTCCCTTTCAGAGATTAAGGACAAGCATCATAGTATGTTTTGCTTGCCTGAAGTTGTTAATTCTTCAGCATATAGTGATTTTTGGAAAGATTTAAGAGATGGAAAAGCTAGAAGTGGTCTTTTTAGACGTATAGCCAAGGGAGGGATAGATGTTTATTTAGAAGCAAATTATCTTCCAATTAGTGATAATAATGGTCATGTTTATAAAATTATTAAATTTGCTAATGATATAACTCAAAGACATTATGAAATGCTTGATCTTAGAAATACTATTGCTGCTGCTAATCGTTCTATGGCTATTATTGAATTTAAACCTGATGGGACTATTATTACAGCTAATGAAAATTTTTTAAGAACTATGGACTTTAATATTGATGAGATTAAAGGAAAGCATCATAGCATGTTCTGTGATTCTAATTATAGACACTCTAAGGACTATGTTCAATTTTGGGAAGATTTAAGAGAGGGTAAATTTCAATCAGGTAAATATATAAGATACGGAAGAAATAATAAAAAAGTATACCTTGAAGCAAGTTATAATCCGGTTAAAAATGATGATGGAAAAATTTACAAGATTATTAAATTTGCTACAGATATAAGCGAACAAGTTAAAAAAGATCAAGAAAAACTTCGTCTAATAAGCGAGCTTGCAGAAAAAAATGATAATCTTACCCAAGATGGAGATCGTGTAATTGAAAACACTGTTTCAAATGTTCAGAATATTGCTGATATGATGTCTCAAAGTTCAAATCTTGTTTCTTCATTAAATCAACAATCAGATGAAATTAAATCTATTATTCAGACTATTAGTGATATTGCTGATCAGACTAATCTTCTTGCTTTAAATGCTGCTATTGAGGCAGCGCGTGCTGGTGAACATGGTAGAGGTTTTGCTGTTGTTGCTGATGAAGTAAGAAATTTAGCTGAAAGAACAGGGCATTCAGTTAATGAAATTACCACTACGATTAATTCTATTCGTAATGTTACATCACAAGTGGTTGAGAGCATTAAAAGCGGTTTAGAGGATGTTAATCAGAGTGTTGAACTTGCAAAAGAAGCAAGAGAATGTATGGAGAAAATTCGTGAAAGCTCTGCTGAAGTTGCTAAAGCAATGTCATAAGCGTGATTTTCACGCTTATTTTTTAAGTAATTAAATCTTTAAAATTTTTAAAACCACTTTCTTGATTGCATTTTTCTTTTAAAATATTTAAAAATTCTTTCCTAGAAATATTATGAGCACCCATAAATTCTAAATGTTGGTTATAAACTTGACAATCTATGATAAAATCATAAGGTTTTAGTAAATCACAAAGTTTAATCATGGCAGCTTTAGATGCATTTTTTTTAATGCTTACCATGCTTTCACCAAAGAAAACCTTGCCTAAAATTAAACCATAAATTCCACCTATAAGTTCATTATTTTCATAAAGTTCAAGGCTATGCGCATAGCCTTGGGTAAATAACTTATAATAAGTGGTAATAAATTCATCATCTATCCAGCTTTGAGAGCGTGTATCGCGACATAATGTAATTAATTTTAAAAAATCATAATCAAGTTTAATTTGATAGAGATTAATAAATTTTTTCATATTTTTTTGGATGTGAATTTGATTTGGAATTAAAATGCATCTAGGATCTGGACACCACCAAGTTACAGGTTTACTTGTCCATGGGAATAGACCAAAAGTATAAGCTTTTACAATAAAATCAGCTTCTAAATTTTGACTTAAAAATACAGGGGCATTTTTAGGTGCATTGAGTAATTTAGAATATAAATTCGAGCTTTCCATTTTTACCAAGTTTGATTTTAGCTATACCGCCTTTTTTAAGCTTTCCGAATAAAATTTCATCACTGATTTTTTCTCCTATCTCCTCAGAAATTATGCGTTTTAAAAGCCTTACTCCAAATTCTTTATTATAGGCTTTTTTAGCTAAATAAATTTTAGCTTTATCATCCACTGATAATTTTATATTATTTAAATTTTTAGAAATTTCATCAAGTTCTTTTTCGATAATTTTAACAAGTATAGCATCGTTTAAATCATTAAAATGTAAAATTTTATCAATACGATTAATAAATTCTGGAGCAAAAAAGTCTTTGATAGCACGATTACTTTTTTCTTCATTTTTGCTTAAAAAACCAAGCTCATTGCTTTCTTTAAGTCCTAGATTAGATGTCATAATAATGATTGTATTTTTAAAATCTACTTTAAGACCGCTATTGTCGGTGAGTTCAGCATTGTCAAAAATCTGTAAAAAGGTATTACTTAAATCAGGATGAGCCTTTTCTATTTCGTCAAAAAGAACAAGACTGAAAGGATTTTTGCGGATAGCATTGCTTAAAAGTCCACCCTCTTCAAAACCTATATATCCAGCTGGAGATCCTATTAGTTTACTTATAGCATGTTTTTCTGCATATTCACTCATATCAAAGCGTTCTAAATTTAAACCTAAAAATTCAGCTAAAGCTTTGCAAAGTTCTGTTTTTCCAACTCCACTTGATCCAGTAAACAAAAACACTCCGCGTGGTGTATTGGAATTTTTAAATCCTGCGAAACTTTGCTTAAGTGATGAAACAAGACTATCTATAACTTCATCTTGGCCAAAAATTTTTGCTTTTAAATTTGTTTTTAAATTCATTAAAGCTTTATTTTGATCGAATTCAAACATTTTGTGATGGTGGGTCATTTTTGCTAAAACATTTTCTAAATCTTTTAAATTGACATTTTTTTTAGCTTTTGGATTTAAAGCAAAAGAAGCGCCAAGTTCATCGATCAGATCTATAGCACAATCAGGTAAAAATTTATCATTAAAAAATTTTTTACCCCAAATTACAGCATATTGAAGAATTTCATCGTTTAATTTTATATGATGAAATTCTTCATATTTGTTTTTTAATCCTTTAAGAATTTGCAAGCTTTCTTCTTGGCTTGGTTCATCTACATTTATTTTAGCAAAACGGCGACTTAGGGGTTTATTTTTATCAAAAGTATTTTTATATTCCATAAAAGTTGTTGCACCTATGCATTTTAAAGTTCCATTACTTAGAGCTGGTTTTAAAAGATTGGAAAAATCAGTATGAGATTCTCCTGTGCTTCCAGCTCCTACTATAGTGTGAATTTCATCAATAAATAAAATAGCATTGGGTATTTTCTCAAGTTCATTTAAAATTTCTTTAATTCTTTTCTCAAAATCTCCACGGTATTTTGTTCCCGCAAGTATACTAGCCATATCAAGACTAAAAATTTTTGCATTTTGTAAGTTTTTAGGCACCTTTTTTTCCGCAATAGCCAATGCTAATCCTTCTACAATGGCCGTTTTGCCAACTCCTGCTTCTCCTACTAAAATAGGATTATTTTTCTTGCGACGTGAAAGAATTTGCATCATTCTTTCAAGTTCAAATTTTCTTCCTATTAAAGGATCAATCTTGCCATTTTGAGCTAAAAGTGTTAAATCACTTGCGTGGTTGCTTAAATTTTGTATATTTTTATGATTTTGAAGTTCTTGAATTTTGTTAAGATTTATGTTGTGTTTTTTTAAGAGATAGCTAGAATAACTTCTTGAATCCTGTATGAGCTTTTCTAAAAAATCTATAATTTTAATTTCATTATTTTTATTTTTAAGTGAAAGTAAGATTTCATCTAAAACAACAGATATTGTAGGTTCTATTTCTTGTTTAATAATTTGATTGTTTTGAGAAATGTAATTTTTTAATTCAGTTTCTAGAAGTTCAAGATCTCCATCTGAAAATTCTTCAAATATATCCTTAAAATCAGTGCTTAGTTTTAGTAATGCAAACAGCACATGCTCACAGGTAACAAATTCATGGTGGTTTATTAAGCTTAGATTTTTGGCATTATCAAGATATTTTTGTAAATTTTCTTGGTATTTCATTCTTCTTCTACCTTCGCTTGTAGTGGAAAATTAGCAAGTTTAGCCGCATCTATAACTTTTTTTTGTTTTGAAAGAGCTATTTCTTGAGTGTAAATGCCACAAATTCCAGAACCATTGTGATGAATTTCTAACATTGTTTGACTTGCTTTCTCAAGGTTTTGATGAAAAATATTCATCAAAATTTCTATAACAAAATCCATAGTTGTTACATCATCATTTAAGAGTATAACTTTATACATTTTTGGTTCACTAAGTTTTATTTGTTCTAGAGTTTGGGTTTTTGGCATTATTTTCCTTTGTAGATTTTATTTAAATCTTCTTGCATGAGTTCTGTTGGAATTTTACCAAGATAAAAATTTGTTGGAGCATTATTATTCCAGTAATCGCTTATTTTTTGATAAATTCCATTTTTTAAAACAACCTTAAAAGGAAGTTGCTCCATATTTTGATAGTCTATATCTTTTAAAATTTGAGCAATAATACGATCGTTAGAGCTGCCATTGCTTAGAAAATAGTAAGCACCATAATCATCTGCGAATTTTTTAACTGTTTCATCGCTAACATCTTCAAAATGCGTAAGTCCTATAATGATAAATTTGCTAGAATTATTTTTCCAAAGTTTACTAAGATCTAAAGCTTCTTCTTTACATGGGGTGCAAAAAGTGCCAAAAAAATCAAACATTAAAACTTTTCCTTCCTCTCCTTCTACCACAAAACCTTTATCTGTTCTTATTAAAGTTTTGCTTCCACCATTTACACTATTTAAGACTATTTTATCTCCTTTGTGATACTCTTCAAACATAAAATCATTTTGAATTTCTTCTTCTTTGGAGCAAGCATTAAGAAAAAATGTTAAACTTATTAAAAATAGGGTTAAAATTTTTTTCATTTAATTTCCTTTATTTATAATTTTTCATAGCGGCTCTAGCTTCTAAATCGGCTTGCTTTTTCTTTAAAGTTTCACGCTTGTCGTGTAAATTTTTCCCTTTAGCTAAAGCAAGAGTGGCTTTTACTTTATTTTTCGTGTTAAAATAAAGATCTAATGCAACGATAGTATATCCTTCTATACTTACTTTACCTAATAATTTATCAATTTGTTTTCTATGCATTAAAAGCTTTCTAGCGCCTCTTTCTTCGTGTTTATAGAAAGAATGTGTAGTATGAAGCAATGAAATATGAGAATTAAGTAAAAAAATCTCATTTTTTATAATGCGAACAAAAGAGTCTTTAAGATTTGCTCTTCCTGCTCTTAAGGCTACAACTTCACTTCCTTTAAGGACAATTCCGGCTTCAAAGCGTTCTATAATGCTATAATCAAATAAAGCTTTTTTATTTCTCGCAATAATTTTCATCGATCAACCTTAAAAACACTACTACCGCTACCGCTTAGAAAAAAATCTTCTTGTAAGTAAGACTTCATTTTAGGATATAAAGTTGCACAAGGAGTAAATAAATCATTTAATTCTTTGTTTTTAAAGTTTTGTAACAACTCTTTTGTGCTGAGTTTTTTGTAGATTTGCGCTTGATTATTGTTTTTTTGAAAGTCAAATATTCCTCTATCAAATTCATCATAAACAGCTTTAGTTTGGCAAGATATTTGTGGAAAAGTCCATTTTAAATTAGGTGTGTCATCTTCAAATTCTTTTATAATTTCACCACAGCCACTTACATTAGCAGAGTGAAAGCCACTTAAAAAAAAGGCAATATCACTTCCTAGTTGTATGCTTAAATTTATAAGTTCTTGTAGGTTTAATTTTAAATTTAGGGTTTCATTCATTAGTAGTAAAAAACTCGCACAATCGCTACTTCCACCGCCAAGTCCAGCACATACTGGGATATTTTTTGTGAGTTTTAGGCTTTTTTTGCTAAATAATTCTTTTAATTCGTTATTATATCTTTTAGAAAGTAGCAAGTAAGCCTTTTGAATAATATTATTTTCGCATTTAAAATTACTAATGATTTCAAATTCTTTTTTAGAGTCTGATTCTTTATCAACAAGCTCAAGCTCATCAAAAAGATCTTTTAAAAGTATAAATCGTGATTCTAAAAGATGATATTTTCTTGAGTCAAAACCGGTAAGTTTTAAAAAAATATTTGCTTTAGCGTAAGCTTTCATTTGATTAGTTTTTTGCTTAAGTCATCAAGTTTAATATCATTCTGAACAACAGAATGCAAATTTTCATCCTTTACTTGTTGAACAAGTTCTTTTCTAAGTATCATAAGAGATTTTGGAGCTTCTATGCCTATTTTGGCATATCCTTTCCCTGTTTGAACGACTTTGATTTCTATACCTTCTCCGATAATTATACTTTCATTTTCTTTTCTTGATAATATTAACATTTTTCAACCTTATTCAGAAGATATTTTACTGTATTTTCTTTAATATTAATTACGCTAAAATATTTTTCTGTTTCAATATAATAATCTCCTTCATCATGAAATTCTAATTCTTCGACAAAAATTTTAGCACCATTTTCGAGTTTACTTAAATTCTTGATAAAATTTGGCTTTAGGTTAATGTATTTTAACACATTTAAGCTTTTCTCATTATTATAAACAAATTTACCTTCTTTAATGCGCTCTAAAGAGCTTAAAGTCGCATTAATACCTAGTTTTCTAGCAAAAAGTTCGCAATAAGATCTTATATAAGCACCTTCACTGACTGTGATTTCAATATTTAAAAAAGGATGATTATAGCTTAAGATCTTGCAATCAAATACTTCCATTTGACAAGGTTTTAAATTTACTTCTATACCTTTTTTTGCAAGTTCATAGGCGCGAGTTCCATTGATTCTTTTGGCGCTAAATTGCGGTGGTGTATAGGAGATAATTCCTTGCATTTGATCAACGATTTGTTGTAAATTTGCAAGATCAAATTCTTTTATATTTTTAATTTCTTTTATATTTTGATCATCAAGACTTAAGGAGTAAACTCCAAGCCATAAAGTAGCTTTATAGGTTTTTGGAGTTTTTTTTAAAAAACGGAAAAGTTTTGTGTATTGTCCAAATGCAACGATTAAAATCCCTTTGGCGAAAGGATCAAGAGTGCCAGAATATCCTGCTTTTTTATTTTTATATTTTTTCTTTAAAGTGCTTAAAAAGGCATTAGAGCTCAAACCCCTTGGTTTAAAGGCTGCAAAGATCTTGTTCATACTGCTTTTTCCACAAAGCTTGCCATGATTACACGCATTATACCACCAAAATTAATATTAAGCTTTTCCTCTTTTCCGCTTTTATTAACTTCAACAACCCTACCAATGCCAAAAATTTTATGTTTAACTAGATCTCCTTTACAAAAGCTAGTTTTTTGTATATTTTGATTTTTTGATTTTTCATTGATTAATTTACTTTCTTCTAAGAAGCGACTAGGATTGATATTTGCTCTTGAACCATGATAAAAACGAGAATTTGCAACACTTATTGTGAGAAATTTTTTGGCGCGAGTGATGGCAACATAAGCAAGACGGCGTTCTTCTTCGAGATTTTCTTCGCTATTTAAAGGAAAAAATCCTTCATCAAAGCCTATTATAAAAACATAATCAAATTCCAAACCTTTGCTAGCATGAATACTCATCAAGCAAACACATTCTTCATCTAAATTATCTTGATCACTTAATAAAGAAATTTCACTAAGTAGATCTTCTAAAGAAGCTTCGGGATCTTCTTTGAGTTTTTCTCTTAGATTAGCATAAAACTCATCAAGATTTCTGATTCTTTCATCTCCATCATCTTGCTCTGAAAAATAATCTTTGATTTTAAATAATTCTTCTATATTATCAAAAACCTTTTTTGCATTATCGTAGCTTTTTAGAGTGTGAATATTTTGTATAAAAATATTTGCTTCATTTTGTGCTTTTTTTGTTGTTAAAATTCCTACACCGCCATCGCTTTCACATAAGGCATCAAAAAGTGAAATTTGACGTTTTTTTGCATATTCTTCTAAATTTTTTAGGGCTTTTTCTCCTATGGATCTTTTAGGGCGATTAATAATACGCCTAAATGACAAATCATCGTTTGGATTTAAGATAAGTCTAAGATACGAGATTAAATCTTTTATTTCTAATCTTTCATAAAAACGCATACCGCTAAGCAGTTTATAAGAAATTTTTTCCTTCATAAATGCTTCTTCTATTGCTCTTGATAGTGCATTAACTCGAAATAAAACGGCGATCTCTTTAGCTTCTACTCCAGAATTTAGCAATTTTTTCACTTCTTGAGCGATATATAAACCTTCATCTTTTTCGTTTTCGTTTTTTAATATTTTAATATTTTCCCCAGTATCTTTAGTGCAGATTAAAGTTTTTCCAAGTCGTTGCTCATTGTGAGATATGAGATTATTTGCTGCTTGTAAAATAGTCCCTACTGAACGATAGTTTTGTTCAAGTTTTACAAGTTTAACATTTTTAAAATCGTTTTGAAAATTTAAAATATTTTCAATTTTTGCTCCACGCCAACTATAAATACTTTGATCATCATCACCAACAACTGTGATATTTTCATGCATACAACATAGATTTTTTAGAATTTTATATTGCAAGGTATTAGTATCTTGATACTCATCAACTGTAATGTAATTATAAAGTAAGCTTTGTTCTTTGGCAAAATTTATATCATTTTCCAAAATGAGATTGCTTAGCAATAAAAGATCATCAAAATCTACAAAATTTTGCTTTAATAAGTATTCTTCATAAGCACGGTAATAGTTGGCAAATTTGTATTCATTTTGATATTTTTCAAAATTATGTTCTTTTAGTAAATTTAAATCTTCAAAGACATTGCTTACTCTTTTGCCTTCATTTTTACAATAAGATATGTATTTGATAATATCATAGACATTATCTTTGTTTTTATCATGGATTAAATCTTTAATTATTTTTTTTGTATCATCTGTATCGATAACAATAAAACTATTTTTACGCTCCAATCTTTCAAAGTGTAGTTTTAAAAATAAAAGTCCAAATTTGTGAAAGGTGCAAAGCAAAGGATTGTGATTACCTTGTAGAAAATTTAATGCTCTATGACGCATAACACTAGCTGCTTTATTCGTAAAAGTAAGAGTAAGAGTGTTATGCGAGGGGATGCCTACTTCACCGATAAGATAAGCAAGACGAGTGGTGATAGTTTTGGTTTTTCCACTACCTGCACCTGCTAGGATAAGCATAGCTCCATCAATGTGGCTTACCGCTTGTTTTTGGCTATCATTTAAATCTTCAAATAGATTCATTTTTTGAAAATATCTTTATTTTTTGGATTATTTAAAAATATATTTTTAGATTTTTGTAAATTTTTACTATTTTCACGTTTATAAAGGCTAAAATTAACAAATAAAATGCTATTTTCTATTTGAATTTGCGTGATAGCTCCTAAATCAACCTTTACAAAACTATCAAAATCATCATTACCAAAACCTGCGTGAAATTGAATGAAATCTTTATTTAGCTGTATGGATTCAAAGGTGTATCCTCCAAGGGCAAAAAGAGCATAAGGATTTTGTTTAACATCAAGCTCTTTGGGAAGTTCAGGGTTGAAATCTATGAAATTTGTATTTGCAACTATAGAAAATTCTATATTTTCTTCTATAAGGTGTGAAATAACTTCATAACAATGCTTTTGCATGGTATGGATAAAATTTTTATTTTTTAAGATTGTTTCTAGCATGATTGTAACTCCATAAATTCATTGATGAGTTTTTGAATTTCTTTTATGCCTATTTCCCAAAAATTTTCATCTTCTATATCAAATCCAAACATTCCTACTAGTTCTTTTGGACTCACACTTCCACCTAAAGAAAGCATTTTGATATAAAGTTCTTTAAAATTTTCACATTTTTTGCTTTTGTAAAGTCCATAAAGAGCTAAAACTAAAAGTTGGGCATAAGCATAAGCATAGCAGTAAAAAGGAGAATGGATAAAATGAGGAATATAACTCCACCAAGAAGCATAATTTTTTGTAAGTTTTACGCTATCTTGAAACATTTTTTGAGATTCTTCCATCCAAATTTTATTGATTTCTTCGGTGCTTAATTCATTTTCTTGAGCATGTAAGCGTCTTTCAAAACAAGTAAAATTAATTTGTCTATAAAAAGTTGCAAAAATATCTTCGATTTTATTTGCATATAAAGATAGGAGTTCTTCTTTTTTTAACTTATCTTTAATAAAATCAAATACGAGCATTTCGGCAAAAACTGAAGCTGTTTCTGCGGTGGTTAAAGGTGTGTTTTGATTTAAGTAGCTTACATTGTAAGAAAGTTTTTGATGGATAGTGTGTCCTAATTCATGTGCAAGTGTAAAAAGATCACGCCTTTTATCGGTGTAGTTTAATAAAACAAAAGGATGCGCATCAGAAGTTGCAGAATGTGAAAAAGCACCCCCTTGTTTATTTTCTTGTGGATAAACATCAATCCAGCCTTGATTAAAAGCATTTTTTGCTATATCATAAAATTGCGGAGAAAAAGCTTGAAATGCCTCTAAAACAATATTTTTACTTGTTTTAAAATCAAAACTTGCTTCTTTTCCTATGGGTGCATATCTATCATAGTCTTTAAGCTCATCATAGCCCAAAATTTGTTTTTTTCTTTTGTAAAATTGCGATACTAAGTTAAAATGTTTTTGCGCACTTGCTATCAAGGAATCAACGCTTTTTTGCGAAATTTGATTGCTGATATGTCTTGAAATTTCAGCATTTTCATAACCTCTTAATAAGCTTATATTTTTTCTTTCTGTTTTTATCATATTGATAATAAAACTTAAAAGTCTGCTATTTTTTTGCAAAACTTTACTGAATTTTTTAGCAGCTTTTTTGCGTATTTTTCTATCTTCGTCATACATTTTGCTTAGAATTTCTTCTTCGCTAAGTTTTTTACCTTCAAAAGGGATTTTTAAAGCACTCATACTTTCATCAAAAAGCCTACTAAAAGCATTTGCACCTGTATTTGAAAGATAGAGCATAATGCGTTCTTCGTTTTTGCTAAGATTATAGCGTTTGTTTTGCAATAAATTAGAAAGATAAAAATCATAATCTTTACAAAAAGTTGTAAATTCTTGACTTTTTTCAGGAACTAACTCACAAAATTCAAGCTCGAAAAAGAGTAAATTTTCTTCTATTTTTTTGCATTCTTCTTCGTATTGTGCGTAAAAAGAACCATTTTGAGTGTTTTTAGCAAAAAGCAAATAAGCATAAGTCATGATTTTGCCAAGAGCTTGATTTAAATTTTCATAATCTTTTAAAGCTTGTAAAAACTCATTAGTATTTAATGTATAAAGTTTATTTTCATAGTTTTTTTTGAAATTTAAACTTTGTTGGATTTGATCTTGTGTAAAATTTTGCAACGCTTCTTTATTGTGAAATAAAGCACTTAAATCCCATTCTAACATTTTTTATCCTTCATTTTCTAATATGAGTTTTTTAAGAACAGCCATTCTAATGGCCACTCCATTTTTAACTTGTTTTAAAACTAAAGTTCTTTCATCACTCATCATTTCATCACTTATGTCAATATTGCGATTTACAGGGCCTGGATGTAGTAAAATAAGCTTTTTATCTTTTACCAAGCTTTTTTGAATACAAAAATCATTTGCATAGTCTTTAAGTGAAGCATAAACGGTTTTATTATGTCTTTCTGTTTGTGTTCTAAGACTCATGATAATATCTGAATTTGCTATGATATTCTCATCAAGCTTATAATGTTTTTTAAGATGGGTATTAGGCATAAAATGTGGTGGAGCTACTAGGGTAATATCAAGATTAAATCTGCTTAAAAGTTCTATATTGGACGCTGCAACGCGGGAATTTTTGATATCACCTACGATGCAAATTTTCTTACCTTCGACATCGCCTTGAAAATGATTATAAATAGTGAATAAATCTAGCAAAGCTTGGGTAGGATGGGCGTGTTTTCCATCTCCTCCATTAACAACTGGACAATGCATATGCTTTGCCAATATCAAAGGAACTCCTGAGTTTGCGTGTCTTATAACAATAGCATTAGGACTCATGGCATCTAAATTAGCAGCAGTATCATAAAGAGTTTCTCCTTTGCTAGAGCTTGATCTTGAAACATCAAGGCGTAAAACCCTAGCACCTAATCTTCTTGCAGCGCTTTCAAAAGATGAAAGGGTGCGTGTAGAGTTTTCAAAAAAAATTGTCGTGATACTTTTTCCTTTAAGAAAAGTTCTAGGTTTTTCATCTAAGAAATCACTTGCTTCTTTAAAAAGCTCCATAATTTCGACTTTATTAAAATCCTTTGTAGTGATGAGATGACGCATGCTTTTACCTTATTTGATATTATAATTTAATTCATTTTTAGAACAAATTGCTGTAAAAAGAACATCTGTAGAACTATTTAAAGCAGTTTCAACACTATCTTGAATAACCCCTATAATAAAACCTATGGCAACTACCTTCATAGCAATATCATAGTCTATATTAAATAAAGAACAAGCCAAAGGTATAAGCAGTAAGGATCCACCCGCAACTCCGCTAGCCCCGCAAGCTGCAAAGGTGGCAATAATGCTTAATAAAAGGGCTTGCAAAAGACTGATTTCTATACCAACGGTATTGGCTGTAGTAAGACTTAAAATAGCTATAGTAACTGCCGCTCCTGCCATGTTGATAGTAGCTCCTAAAGGTATAGAAATGCCATAAAATTCTTTATCTATGCCAAGTTTGGCGCAAAGTGCCATATTAACAGGGATATTTGCCGCTGAACTTCTTGTGAAAAAAGCAAAAAATGCACTGTGTCTTAAGCAGATAAAAATCAAAGGAAAAGGATTTTTTCTTGTATAAAAAAAAACTATTAAGGCATTGATAACAAAAGTAACAAAAAGCATAGTAGCTACAAGTAAAAATAAAAGTTTTATATAGCTTAGTAAGCCTTGTGCTCCTGTTTGTGCTACAGAATTAGCCACAAGTCCAAAAATTCCAAAAGGAGCAAGTTTTACTACAAATTTAACAATTTTCAAAACCCCTTCATTGATATCTATAAAAACTTGTTTTACTTCGTTAGAGCAGTGTTTTAATGCTATGCCTCCAGCTATTGCCCAGGTTAAAATTCCTAAATAATTCCCACTTGAAAGAGCATTTATAGGATTATCGACAATTTTAAATAAAAGATCTTTAAAAATCTCACTCATGTGGGTTGGAGATGAGTTTGTAGCGGTTTGAATTCCATCTAAAACAAGCTTTACAGGAAAGAAAAAATTAGCAAGAACCGCACAAGCTGAAGCAAGAAAGGTGCCTACTATATATAAAATGATAATATTTTTGATCTTAGCACCACTTTGAGAAAAATCTTTAGTGCAAATTGAAGTTAAAATCAAAACAAAAACAAGCATAGGAGCGATAGCTTTTAAGGCACTTGTAAAAAGTATTCCGAGTAAATTTGCAATTTCAGATATTTCTTTAGAACTAATGCCTATAAGTATTCCTAGTACTATACCTATGCAAATTTGAACTATGAGGTTGCCTTTAGCGTAGCTTTGAATGATTTTAGAAAACATAAAAACCTTTTAAATATTTTTTATATCAGAAGTTGATTTTAGCTAATTTTTGCTTAATTTTAGAGAATTTTTAATTTATCAAGCTTTGATAAGTTTATTTGGATACAATTGTGGTTCATTTTAAATGAAAGGACTTTTTATGTATCTATTCACTTCAGAAGTCGTAAGTGCAGGTCATCCAGACAAGTGCGCTGATATAATCGCTGATACGATAGTGGATATACTCTTGAAAAATGACAAAAATTCAAGGGTGGCGAGTGAGGTTTTTGTCGCAGGAAATAAGGTTGTGATAGGAGGCGAAGTTAAGTCAAATCACAAACTTAGTAAAGCTGATTACGATAATTTAGTTAAAGATGTTTTAAAAAACATTGGTTATGATGGGGCAGGGCATTTTAACAAAGAGCAGTGTTTGCATCCTGATGAAGTTGATGTTATGGTGTTTTTAAATGAACAAAGCCCTGATATCAATCAAGGTGTTGATCAAGAAGATGGCGAAACAGGAGCAGGTGATCAAGGCATTATGTTTGGTTTTGCAAGTTGTGAGACTGAAGAATACATGCCAGCAGCCATTAGCTATGCAAGAATGCTATGTGATAAAGTCTACGCTTATGCAAAAGCAAATCCACACGAACTTGGCGTGGATATTAAAACTCAAGTAACTATTGATTATGGCACTAAGGCGAATTTTGAAAATTGCAAACCGCAAAGTATTCATACTATAGTAGTTTCTGCGCCTTGTGTTGAAAGTATGAAAATAGAAGATTTAAGATCTTTGGTGATGAAACTTATCTTAGATAGTAATTTACCAAAAGAACTTTTTGACCCTAATAAGACTAGAATTTTAATCAATCCAACTGGTAAATATATTAATCATTCTTCTTTACATGATAGTGGTTTAACAGGAAGAAAACTTATAGTAGATAGTTTTGGAGGTTATTCTCCAATAGGTGGTGGCGCACAATCGAGCAAAGATTATACTAAAGTTGATAGAAGTGGACTTTATGCAGGTAGATGGCTAGCTAAAAATATAGTTGCAGCAGGGCTTGCTAAAAAATGTATTGTTCAACTTAGTTATGCTATAGGTGTTGCAAAACCTACTTCGGTAAGTGTGGATTGTATGGGCACAAATACCAGTGTAAATGATGATGTTTTAAGTGATTTTGTTATGCAAAACTTCTCTTTAACGCCAAATTGGATCCGTGATAAATTTCATCTGGATAAACCAAGTAAAGAAACTTTTCTTTATGCGGATGTAGCGGCTCGTGGGCAAGTAGGACAAAAGGACTATCCTTGGGAACAACTTGATGCTCTAGAACAGTTTAAAAAGCTGCTTTAAAAAATTAACAATATTATACAAGCTTAAATAAGGCTTGTATAATTATAAAGAATTAATGAAGTTGTATTAATTTTTGACTTAGAGGGATATTTTTCAATATCCCCCATAAATATAAAAGTTAGGAAGGAAGCTAAATTAATTTAGCTTTGGGGTAAAAACCCCTCTAAGTCAAAATATTATTTGACAGAATTATAATATAAAATAACTTAAATTACTTTAAAATTAAAATTTTAATATTATTTTTTATCATTAAATATTTCTTTGGATAAATTTTTTCCAATCTTTACTTAAAAGCTTTTTAGGGAGTATAACTATATTCTCTTTACCATTTGTAGCATGATAAACACTAACCCCATATTTACTTGCATAAAATTTCATTAAGAGTTGTTGGAGTTTGTATTCGCTGCTATTATTAAACCAAGCATTGTTGCTTAGAGCTATAATAATTTGTGAATTTTGATAGTTTTGTTCTTTGGTAGCTTCATAACAAATTGCATTTGTAATAATTTGATTGTCTAATTTATATTTGCTTTGTATAGGACCTTGGGAAAATTCTTCAATATTTTTAAGAAAATATTTTTTTATTAAGTCTTTAAAAAATGGAATTTCTTCACCAAAGGGAACTAAAAAATGCTTATTTAAAATATAGACATTGCCTTTTTTAAAGATATACGTGCTATTGTAAGTATGCTCTTTTTCAGTATAAAATGCTCCCGTAATAATGGTAATTTTATAAGATAATTCTTTAAGCATAAGTTCATATTTGGTATTTTTTAAATCAAAAGCAAAAGCGGTTTCAGGCAAGATTACAAGTTCTTTTTTTTCATTTATAGCTTGAAATATATCTTGAATTAGGATATCAGAATTTGATTTTAAATTTTCTTGTAAAAATTTTTGATCTTGAGAGATATTAGTATTGATGAGTTTGTAGTTTAAATTAAGAGTTTGAGCTTGTTTTTCATTATATTGAAATCCACTAAAGAATAAAACAAGAACAATTGCTATTTTATAATATCTTGATATATAACCCTCATAGATGAAATATGCTATTAAAAATATGCAAATAATACCACGATAACTTGGGTCAAAAAAACCATAAACTGTAAAAATTCCCCAATTAAGCCAATCAAATCCTAAAGGATGGATAAAACTTATGCAAAAAATTCCACAAAGTCTTAAAAAATCAAATTTTAATAAATAACATAATCTAAAAAGTAGTCCATAAATAAAACCAATGATAATTGGTATAATTGGTACTAAATAGTTTAGATTAAAATAAATTGAAGATAAACCAATCCACCAAAACCAAAGAATCCCTACAAAAAAACCTATCCAAAAATATTGTTTAGAATTTTTACTTTTTAGAAGTAAAACTAACCCGTAAATAGCTAAAAATGGGCTAATGGTTTGTGTAAAAATATTTTCAAAAAATGATAGATAAATAGAATTTGAAAGTAAAATTGCAATAAAAAAGACTTTTATTATTTTAAAAATGATAGAATTAGTGTTTAATTTTTTTGGAATAAAGGAAAAATATGGCAGAAAATTCAATTTTAACTTCATTATTACCTCTTGTAGTGTTATTTGCAATTTTTTATTTCTTGGTGATCAGACCGCAACAAAAACAAGCAAAAGCACATAAACAAATGCTTGAGTCTTTGCAAAAAGGAGATAAAATCATCACTAATGGCGGACTTATTTGTGAAGTCGTAAAACCAGAGGAGGATTTTATCAAAGTTAAGCTTAATGAAGACAATGTTACTGCAAAAATTTCAAGAGAATTTATAGCAAAGAAAATTGATGCGTAATTCTAAAATCAATTATCGCTTGATTATTTTTATAGCGGTATTTATTTTTGGAGTGGCTTTTTCACTCCCTTCTTTTTTGCAGTCAGAACGTGGTGTGAAGATTAATTTAGGGCTTGATTTGCAAGGTGGGCTTTATATGCTCTTAGGTGTAGATAATGAAGAAGCTGTAAAATCTAAAATAAAATCAATTGCATCTTCATTGAGTTATTCTTTTAATAAAGAAAATATTTTAAATGACGGCTTAAATACCCATGATGATATTTTAGAATTTACTTTGCTTGATAATGCGGATATTGCAAAAGTTGAAAATTTGCTTAAAGAAATAAAAGGAATTAATATACAAAGTGAAAATATGCACTATAAAATTTCTTTTACCTCAGAAGAAGTAAAAAATATAGAAAATTTTGCACTTTTGCAAGCAGTTGAAACCATAAGAAATAGGCTTGATCAATTTGGTTTAGCAGAGCCAACAGTTGCTAAACAAGGTAATGATAAGATTTTGGTTGAACTTGCAGGGATTAAAACCAAAGAAGATGAACTAAGAGCAAAAGAACGCATCACAAAAGCAGCACATTTACAACTTATGGAAGTTGATGATTCTAAAATGGGTCAAGCTTCCACAATGAGCGACGCTGAGGCTGCGAGTTATGGACTGATTTTAGTGCCTGATTCTAGAAATCCAAATTTAAAATATACCTTAAAAAGTATACCTATTTTAGATGGATCTATGCTTACTGATGCTAGAGTAGGGATTAGTGATAAGAGTAATTATCCTGTGATTAATTTTACTTTAAATGCCGAGGGTTCTAAAAAATTTGCTGATTATACAGGAGCAAATGTTGGAAAGCGTCTTGCTATTGTACTTGATAATAAAGTATATTCTGCTCCATCTATCAATGAACGCATAGGCGGAGGTAGTGGGCAAATCAGTGGAGCTTTTACTCAAGAAGAAGCACGCGATGTGGCGGTAGCTTTAAGAAGTGGAGCTTTGCTTGCGCCTGTAAAATTACTTGAACAAAGAAGCATAGGACCATCTTTAGGTGCTGATAGTATTAAAATGAGTATGATAGCCTTAATCGGTGCATCGGTTTTTATTGTAGTATTTATGATGATGTATTACGGTGTGGCAGGAATTTTTGCAAATATTGCAATGCTAGTTAATGTTTTGGTAGTAGTTGCTGTTATGGCTATGTTTGGAGCAACTTTAACTTTACCAGGGATGGCAGGACTTGTTTTAACTGTGGGTATGGCAGTAGATGCAAATGTGATTATCAATGAGCGTATACGAGAACTCTTGCGAGATGGAGTAAATATAAGAGTTAGTATAGAACAAGGTTATAAAAATGCTATGAGTGCGATTATAGATTCAAATATCACTTCTTTAGTTACTTCGGTAGCACTTTATGCCTATGGAACAGGAGCAGTTAAAGGTTTTGCTGTGACTTTGGGAATTGGTATCGTTGTTTCTATGATTACAGCTATTTTAGGAACTCACGGAATGTTTGATTATTTTATGCAACGCATAGAAAAAAATAATAATACAAGATTTTGGTTTGGCTATAGGAGAAGATAATGCAGTTTTTTAGCGAAAAGAAAATTTATGATTTTATGAGAATGCGTTTTGCTGCTATTTCCCTTTCTTTTATTTTGTTTTTTGGTTCTATTTATTTACTTTGGGATAGGGGTTTACAATATGGCATTGATTTTAGCGGAGGAACTTTAGTTCAGCTTAAATATGAAAATGCAGCTCCTATAACGCAAATTCGAGAAATTTTAGAAAATCAAGGAACTTTTCAAAATTTATCTGTAACTGAGTTTGGAAGCAATGAAGAAGTAACTATACGCTTTTTAGGAAGTAATGATAATGTAAGCAATGATATAGGCGAGCATATAAGCACTCTTTTAAAGGATACGGGAAAATTTGAGGTGCGTCGTGCTGATGTGGTAGGACCAAAAGTAGGTGATGAACTTAGAAATAAAGGACTTATGGCTATAGCTGTATCTTTGATAGCAATTTTAATTTATATAGCGTTGCGTTTTGAGTGGCGTTTTGCTCTTGCGGCTATAATCAGTGAAATTCATGATGTTGTGATTACTTTAGGAGCAATTTCTTTATTTAAAATTGATGTCAATCTAGATACTTTGGCTGCTGTTTTAACTGTGCTTGGGTACTCTTTGAATGATACAATTATTATTTTTGATAGAATCAGAGAAGGTATTAAAACAAGTAAAAAAACCGAACTTGCACCTATTATTAATGAAAGTGTTTCAGCAACTTTATCAAGAACGGTTTTAACTTCAGGGTTGACTTTAGCAACCGTTGTGATACTTTATTTCTTTGGCGGGGAAATGATACAAGGATTTTCTTTGGCTTTAATTGTAGGTATTATAGCGGGAACTTTAAGCTCTATCTTTGTTGCAAGTCCGACATTATTATGGTTTAAATTTAGTGTGCTTGAGTTTAGAAATAAAGAAATTGAAAAAGCAAAAAGAAAACAAGATAAAGAACGCAATCGTGCAATGTATGAAAAAGGAACTGTGTAAGGAGAATTTATGGCTTATGAAGCAAGTTTAATAGAAAAAAAATGGCAAAAAATTTGGGATGAAAATGAATATTTTGAGCCAAAAGATGACTTAAATTTGCCTAAAAAATATATTTTATCGATGTTTCCTTATCCTAGTGGACGCATTCATATGGGGCATGTAAGAAATTATACTATAGGTGATGCTTTGGCAAGATATTATCGCAAGATAGGTTTTAATGTTTTACATCCTATAGGTTTTGATAGTTTTGGCATGCCTGCTGAAAATGCAGCTATTAAACATAAAATTCATCCTAAGTCATGGACTTATGAAAATATAGCTTATATGAAAAAAGAACTTTTTTCTTTAGGTTTTTCTTTTTCTAAAAAAAGAATGCTTGCTACTTCAGATCCACTTTATACAAAATTTGAGCAAGAATTTTTTATTAAGATGTTTGAAAAAGGTTTGATTTACACTAAAGAAGCAAATGTAAATTGGTGTGAACAAGATCAAACGGTTTTGGCTAATGAGCAAGTTGAAGACGGAAAATGTTGGCGTTGTGGTCATGAAGTGGTGCAGAAAAAAATGCCAGGTTATTATGTAAAAATCACTGCTTATGCTGAGGAACTTTTAAAAGATTTAGAAGAATTAAAAGATAAATGGCCTAATCAAGTTTTAACTATGCAAGAAAATTGGATTGGTAAAAGCGAAGGTTTGGAATTTTCTTTAAATTTAGACGAAGAAAGCAAGCAAAAAACCAAAGAAAGTTCTTTAGAAGTTTTTACTACAAGAGCAGATACAATTTATGGAGTTTCGTATATCGCTTTAGCTCCAGAACATAAAATTGTTCAAAATTTGCTTTCGCAAAATTTATTAAATCAAGATGTATTAAATAAAATCAAAACTATTCAAAATCAAAGCCCAAGAGAAAGACAAAGTTCTGAAAAAGAAGGTTATTTTCTAGGAATTTATGCCATTCATCCTTTAAGCGGAGAAAAAATTCCTTTGTGGGTGGCTAATTTTGTCTTGGCTGATTATGGTAGTGGAGCGGTTATGGCTGTTCCAGCTCATGATGAAAGAGATTTTGAATTTGCAACAAAATATAATCTTGCCATCAAACAAGTTATTCAAACTCAAGAAAATTTACCTTATACGCAAAAATCAGGAAAATTAATTAATAGCCAAGAGTTTGATAATCTTGATTGTAATGAGGCAAGAT
This sequence comes from Campylobacter sp. BCW_4338, assembly GCF_001763255.1. Taxonomy (NCBI): domain Bacteria; kingdom Pseudomonadati; phylum Campylobacterota; class Epsilonproteobacteria; order Campylobacterales; family Campylobacteraceae; genus Campylobacter; species Campylobacter sp. BCW_4338. The sequence goes on along the minus strand of NZ_MJYJ01000061.1, from coordinate 138,682 downwards.
TAAAAATCATTTCTCAGTTTGAAGCTAAAAATATAGGAAAAAGGGTTGTAAATTTTAAAATTCGTGATTGGGGTGTTTCACGCCAAAGATATTGGGGTGCGCCTATTCCTATGATTAAATGTCAAATTTGTGGTATAGTGCCTCAAAAACTAGAAAATTTACCTATTATCTTACCTGAAGATGTGCAAATTACAGGTGAGGGTAATCCACTTGATAAACATCCAACTTGGAAAAATTGTATTTGTCCTAAATGTGGCAAAGAGGCTCAAAAAGAAAGTGATACTTTAGATACTTTTTTTGAAAGTTCTTGGTATTTTGCACGTTTTGCAAGTGATGAGAGAACTTGGCAGGAAAAAGCTTTAGATGAAAAAAGTGTAAAGTATTGGATGAGTGTGGATCAATATATAGGTGGTATTGAACATGCAATCTTGCATTTACTTTATGCGAGATTTTTCCAAAAAGCTTTAAGAGACTTAGGTTATTTAACACAAAATGAACCTTTTGATAGACTTTTAACTCAGGGTATGGTGTTAAAAGATGGTGCTAAAATGTCAAAATCAAAAGGCAATGTTGTAGATCCTGATGAGATTATAGAAAAATACGGTGCTGATACCGCAAGACTTTTTATACTTTTTGCTGCGCCTCCGGCTAAAGAGCTTGAATGGAATGATGATGCGGTTGAAGGGGCTTATAGATTTATTTGCAAACTCTATGATAGGGCGCAAAATGTTAAAAAAGGTGAGCTTGTAGAATTAAAACAAGAAAATTTAAATAAAGAAGAAAAATATGCAAGATTAAAGGTATATGAAGCTTTGAAAAAATCTTTTGAAGTTTATCATCAAAGTTTTGCTTTCAATACTTTAATTGCAGCTTGCATGGAAGCTTTAAATGCTTTAGCGCTTTGCAAAAATGAAGCTTTGGAGCAAGAGGCTTTTTATATTATTTTAAATATTTTAGAGCCTATTATTCCTCATGTTTGTTTTGAGCTTAGCGAGGAGCTTTTTAAATGTAAAAATTTCAAAAAATTAGAACTTAAAGAAGAGGTTTTTGTAAAAGATACTTTAAATTTAGCTGTAAGTATTAATGGTAAAAAAAGGGCTGAATTTGAAATTTCAAGTAGTGCGAGTAAAGAAGAAATTTTAGCTTTTGCAAAAGAAAATACTGCTAAATGGCTTGAAGGTAAGAGTATAGTTAAAGAAATTTATGTGGAAGGAAAGCTAGTTAATCTAGTGATTAAATGAAAAAGATTTTAATTTTTTGTATAGGTTTATTTTTAGGTGCTTGTGGATATGTTCCTACATCAAAAATCGCTAATAATATTTTCGATGAGAAGGTTTATGTTAATGTTGAATTAAGTCAACAAGACCCAAAAAATAGTATCTATGTTGCCGATACTTTAAAAGAAATGGTAATTTCAAAATTAGGGCGTAAACTTGCTTTAAAACACGAGGCAGATGATGTAATCAATGTTAAAATGAATAATTTAGAATTTATTCCTTTAGCTTATGATAAAAATGGCTATGTCATTAGTTATAAAGCTAAATTAAATTTAGATTTTAATGTTGTCTTTAAAGATGGTTCAAGTCAGGCTTTTGGTACAAGTGGAAGTTATAATTTTGAAATTTCTCCAAATAGTATTATTAGTGATTCTGCAAGGTATGAGGCTATTCGAGCAGCTTCAAGCGAGGCATTTGATGAGTTTATTTCCGTAATTGCTATTAAAGGGCAAAAACGTGATTCCAAATACTAATGAAATAGCAAAGCAAACTTTAATTGCATTAAAAGAAAGAAAACTAAAACCAACTCCTGAAAATTATACGGAAATTTTTGAAGAACTATCTTTAAAATATGGTATCACAAGCTCAAATAAAGCTAAACTTGACAAATACAAAACCTTACTTTTACCGATTTATCAACAAGAATTAAATTCTAAAACTATAAGAAGTTTAGAAGAACTAATTAGTTTTTTAATTTCTGTTTTAAATAGACAAAGCGGAAAACAATTTAGTGAATTTTTTGATTTTTTATATACCATATCTAAAACTTTGCAAATAAGTAAGGATAAAAAGATAAGAGATTTGGCTAAGGTGACTTCGATTAGAATTTCTAAAACTATGGATAGTGAAAGTATTTACTTGCTTACCAAAAAATGGAAAGAGCTTGAAAGAAATTATGATGAAAATAATTTAGAAGAACAAGCTCGTAAATATGGCATTAGTAAATATGATGATTATGATAGCGTGATTAAAAAACTCTTAGTTAAACTTGAAGAGCGTAGTTATGAGCACTTTAGTGAATTATTATGCTTGGGTTTAAATCCTTCATTGGTGGAAGATTTAAAAATTCAAGGTTTTATACAAAATTTAACACAAAAACCTTTTATAATAGGCGAAGAAAATTTTAAGAACGAATTAATGGAATTTATCAATCATCGCATAATGGTTGATAATATGTATGTCCAAAAAAATTTAAATTTTTTTAATGATAATCTAAAAAAAATCTATGAATTGCTTGTTTTGCTTAATAAATCGAATGAACAAAACATGGATTTTATTAATACCTTAAAACCAGATGAAAATGGGGAAGTAAAACTTAGTTTTGAGGATTTAAAACTAAAATTTAAACAACTTGGAGAAAAAATTACATCTTTAAATAATCAAATTGAATTCACGCAAAGTTTGGAGGAGAGAGAGGCTTGGAGTGTTCTTAAAGAGCTTGATAAAATGGATGAAAATTTTAATAAGTATAAAGTTAATTATTCTTTAGCTTTATTTTCTATAGTAAATTACCGTTTCATTATGGAAAAATATGGTATGGGAAGTTTGAATGAAATTTTTGTTCGATTTAAAAAAATTTTAAAAGATTCTTGTAGCGAATTTGATGAACTGTGGATGATAGATGAAAAGAGTTATTTGATTGTTTCGCCAGGAAAAAGTAAAGATGAAATTACACAGCTTGTAAATACAAATCTTAAAACTATAGAAAATTTTAGATTTATTTATAAGCAAGATATTATAACTCCTAAAATTCAAGTGGCTTATCTTGATAAGCAAAGTAAGCCAAGTATTAATATTTTAGACGAGTTAATAAAGCAAATTACAGCGGTTAATGAGCAATATAATGAAAGTTGAGAATTTTTTAGCCCAAAAAAGTATAAATTACGATAAAATTGACCGTTTTTTGATGTTTAGAATGTATGAAAAATATAAGAAATGTTTTAAAAATATTCCTATAATCCAACTTATAGGCACAAATGGTAAAGGTAGTACAGGTAGATATTTAACCCAACTTTTAGAAAATTTAAATTATAAAATAGGGCATTATACTAGCCCCCACATTTTTAGTTTTAATGAAAGATTTTATCTTGATGGTAAGATTGCAAATGATGAAGAATTAGAACAAGCTCATATAAGACTTGAAGAAATTTTTAAACAAGACTTGCAAAAATTAAGTTATTTCGAATATGCTACTTTTTTAGCTATGATTTTATTTCAAAAATGCGATTTCATTGTTTTAGAAGCAGGAGTGGGTGGAGAATATGATGCTACTTCTGTTTTTGAAAGAAGAATGAATATTTTTACAAGAATTGGATTTGACCATATTCAAATTTTGGGCAATTCTTTAGAAGATATTGCAAGAACCAAGCTTAAAATTATGGCACCTATAGCACTTATAAGTGATGAGCAAGAGCAAAATGTTTTAAACTTAGCAAAAAAAATTGCTTTTTTAAAAAAAGCTGATTTGCAAGTTTCTTCCTTAAATCCTTTTTTGAAAGAAAATTTTGAGATTTATTGTAAAAAGTTTGTTTTACCTTGTTTTTTAAAGCATAATTTAAAGCTTGCATTAAAGGCTTGTGAAATTTTAACTTCGCAAGAAAAAACCTTAGAAGCTTTAAAAAAGTTACAAGAGTTAAATTTACAAGGAAGATGCCAAGAAATTTCTCCAAATTTTTTTGTTGATGTGGGTCATAATCCCATGGCTGCTAAGGCTATGCTTGATAAATTTCAAGGAGAAAAAATAAATCTTATTTATAATGCTTATTTGGATAAGGATATTTTTCAAATTTTAAATGCATTAAAGCCTATTATTGATACAATACAAATATATAAATATAAAAGTGCAGAACGAAAGCTGGCTGATGATGAAATTTATAGTATTGCATCAAAGCTAGGCATACAATGTAAAGAATTTGTAAAATTAGAAGAAAATAAAAAAAATCTAGTTTTTGGCTCTTTTATGCTGGTAGAAAATTTTTTAAAGGAGTGGTGTGGTAAAAAATAAATTCACTATTACCATTACAGATATTAACGGTTCAAGACATTTTTATTTAAATCAAATAATCAAAAAAATAGTTTTTTATACTATTGCTTTTATTGTTTTATTTTTAGTTTTTAGTGGTTTTTATATCAAATATCTCGATAGCAAACTTAGTGATATCAGTGAAAAGCGTGAGGAGCTTTTGAAAAAAAGCAAAGAATTGGAATTATCTAATTCGCAAATGCAAAAAAGCATAGAAGAAAAAACTCAGCAGTATGCAGCTATAGAAGATAAAATAGCTTCTTTTGAAGAGGCTTTGGGCTTAGAAGCAGAAAATAATCTTACAATTAGTGCAAGACTTGATAATCTTCAGCTTACCAATGAGCAGCAGCTTGGAATTTTGGGGCAAATTCCTAATGGATGGCCTATTGAAAATAAAGGCATTACAGGAAATTTTGGCTGGAGAGAGCATCCGCTTTTAAAAAGAAGGGAATTTCATCCCGGCATTGATTTAAGAGCAGAAATTGGTACTCCTATTTATGCACCAGCAAGTGGAGTAGTGGAATTTTCAGGTTATAGTGATAATGGCTATGGCTATAATGTAATTTTATTGCATAATTTTGGTTTTAAAACAGTATTTGCTCATATGATGCGCAAAGAAGTAGTCAAAGCAGGTCAATTTGTTAGCAAGGGGCAGTTGATAGGTTATAGTGGCAATACAGGTCTTTCTACGGGACCGCATTTGCACTATGAGGTAAGGTTTATTAATAAAACTTTAGAACCTTTGTATTTTTTAAATTTGCAAAGAAAAAATATGAATGATTTTTTTAATCAAGAAAGGAGAGTTCCATGGCAATCTTTAATAAAGGCGGTATCAGCCCAACATCCAGTCCTAGCTCAGAAACAACAGTAATTTCTTCAGGTGCGAGAATTGAGGGTAAATTTTATTTTGCTTCTATGCTTCATGTCGATGGAGAGTTAAGTGGTATTATTCATTCTGAAAGTATTGTAGTTATCGGAAAAAATGGAAATTTAAAAGGTGAATTACAAGCAGATAAAATTGTAGTAAATGGGTATTTTGAAGGGCAACTTGAGGCCAATAGTTTAGAAATTTTAGCGGGCGGAGTTGTTAATGGCGATATTTCAACGCAAAAAATTTCTATAGAAAATGGCGGTCGCTTTAATGGAACTAGTAAAATTAAAGAAGATACTATCAAACTTATTGAAAATAACAACGAAGAATAATGCAAGCTTCATTTTATGAATACCTACAAAATCCAAAAATTTGTGAACTTTTGCTTTGTAAAGATGAAAAACAAGCAGATTTGCTCGCTCAAGTTTCACGATTTAAGGGTTTAAAAACCTTTGTTTTACCTGATTTTAGAGCGCAGTTTGGAGATGATTTAAGGGCTTTTTCCAAAGAACTTTTTAATCTTTGCAAGATTTTAAATGCTTATCATAAAGAAGAAGAAAAAAAAATCCTTATTTCTCCTTTAAATACTGTTTTAAAAAAACTTCCTTCAAAAAAACATTTACAAAATTATCATATCGATAAAAAACAAAATTTTGATTTGAAATGTTTTGAAGATGAAATTTCAAGATTGGGATACGAATTTGTAGATATAGTTCAGGATAAAGGTGAAATTTCAATTCGTGCGGATATTATTGATATTTTTTGTATCAATGAAGAAAATCCTATTAGAATTTTACTTTTTGGCGAAGAGATTGAAAGCATAAGATATTTTGATTTGCAAAGTCAAAAGTCTATTCCTAATGAACTAGAACATTTTGAAATTTGTCCTTTTTTAAAATATTTTGACAAAGAAAATTATGAAATTTTTAAAGAAAAATTAGAAGATTTTCAAAGTGATACTTTAATACATGATATCAATTCTTTAGGGTTTTGGTGTATTGATGATTTTTTTGATTATTTAGAACTTGATTTTTTAGCTTGTGAAAAGTTTAATATTAACGAATATGAAAAAGATATAAGTTTTGTGAATGCAAAAATTTTACCTCAAGCTAAAAAATTTAAAGAATTGCAAAGTTCTTACAATAAAGATTTTTTTGAATTTCATAAAAATAAAAAAATCACACTTTTAGCTAAAAACGAAGCTTTATTTAAAGCTTTAGAGCTTGAAGATATTCAAAATATCCATTTTATAAAAAGTGATTTAAGGCTTAATCTTATTAGTCCTGAAGAGCTAATCATTTCTTTAAATCAAAAAGAAAAACAAAAAACAAGAAAAAAAGCTAGTTTGATTATAGATGAGCTTAAAAATGGGGATTATATAGTGCACGAAGATTATGGGGTGGGCAAATTTTTAGGTCTTGAGATGATAGTGATAAGCGGAGCAAAAAAAGAGTTTGTTGCTATAGAGTATCAAAATTCTGATAAGCTTTTATTACCAGTGGAAAATCTTTATTTGATTGATAAATATTTGGGTGTGAGTGGATCTATTCCAAGCTTAGATAAACTAGGTAAAACAAGTTTTATTAAACTTAAAGAAAAATTAAAAACTAAACTTTTAGCTATAGCTTCTGAAATTGTTATTATGGCCGCTAAAAGATCTTTGGTGCAAGCAAAAAAAATCACAATGGATTTAAATAGACAAGCTGATTTTATAGCTAGTGCAGGTTTTAATTATACAAGTGATCAAGATAAAGCCTGTCATGAAATTTTGCAAGATTTTCAAAGTGGAAAAGTCATGGATAGGCTTTTAAGCGGTGATGTGGGTTTTGGAAAAACTGAAGTTGCCATGAATGCTATTTATCCAGTGGTTAAAAGTGGATTTTGCGCATTTTTATTTGCGCCTACAACTTTGCTTTCTCATCAGCATTATAAAACCTTAAAAAAGCGTTTTGATCCTTTTGGTATAAAGGTTTTTAAACTTGATCGCTTTACAAGTAGTGCAGAAAAAAAACAAGTTTTACAAAATTTAAAAGAAAATAAAGCTTGTGTAGTTGTAGGAACTCATGCGCTTTTAAGTGTAGAATGTGAAAATTTAGCTCTTGTTATTATTGATGAAGAGCATAAATTTGGAGTGAAGCAAAAAGAAAAGCTTAAGGAAATCACTCAAAATTCACATATTTTATCTATGTCAGCAACTCCTATACCAAGAAGCTTAAATCAAGCTTTAAGCTCTATAAAATCTTATAGTGTTTTGCAAACTCCACCAGAAGATAGGATGGATGTAAGAACCTTTGTTAAAGAAAATGATGACGCGCTTTTAAAAGAAGTTATAGCAAGAGAGTTAAGACGTGGTGGGCAAATTTTTTATATTCATAATCATATTGCAAGTATAGAGCAATGCAAAAAACATTTATTAGAACTTTTTTCTACTTTGCGTATTTTGATTTTACATTCTAAAATCGATGCCAAGGTGCAAGAAGAAGAAATGTTGAAATTTGAAAACAAAGAATATGATTTGCTTTTAAGCACCTCTATCGTAGAAAGTGGGATTGATTTACCTAATGCAAATACTATCATAGTAGAAAAAAGCGATCGTTTTGGTATGGCTGATTTGCATCAATTGCGTGGGCGTGTAGGAAGAAGTGATAAGCAAGGTTATTGTTATTTTTTAATCGAAGATAAAAATGCTATCACAAAAGATGCTTTAAAGCGTCTAGTTTCTTTAGAAAGCAATTCTTTTTTAGGCGCAGGTTCTGTTTTGGCTTATCATGATCTTGAAATTCGTGGCGGTGGAAATTTATTAGGCGTAGATCAAAGTGGACATATCGAGCAAATTGGATATAGTTTATATCTTAAAATGTTAGAAGATGAACTTAATGCTTTAAGTAAAAATGAAGTGGATCAAAAAGAAAATAAACTTGATTTAAAACTCAATGTTAATGCCTTTTTAAATAGTGAGCTTATCAGCGAAGATCGCCTAAGATTAGAACTTTATAGAAGACTTAGCAAGTGTGAGCAAGTTCATGAGGTTTATGAGATCGAAGGTGAAATTGAAGATCGCTTTGGAAAACTTGATGTTTATACTAAGCAATTTTTATCTTTGATTATTATTAAAATTTTAGCTTTAAATAAATTTAAAAGTATTAGCAACTATGAGCAAAATATTCAATTTACTGCTTTAAATGATGAAAAAGAACTCATCAAAGCAAAAAGCAAAGACGATGATGATATTTTAGAGGCAATTTTAACGCATTTAAGAAAGGCTTAAAATGGATTGGAATAAAACTTATGCAGCAATTTATAGAGCAAGAAAAGACTATTTAAAGCCTATTTTTGAAATCGATCCTATCACTTTAAAAGATTTAGTAGGTATGGAAAGTCAAAAAAAAGCACTTTATGAAAATACTTTAAATTTTATTCAAAATAAAGGGGCAAATCACGCACTTTTATGGGGATCTAAGGGCACTGGAAAATCAAGTTTAATTAAAGCTACATTTAATGAATTTAAAGAACAGGGCTTAAGACTTGTCGAATTAAATAAAGAAGATTTATTTGCCTTAGTAGATATCATCGATGAAATCAGATTAGAAAATTTTAAATTCATACTTTTTTGTGATGATTTTTCTTTTGAGAAGGGAGATGATAGTTATAAATTTTTAAAACCTTTACTTGAGGGAAGCATAGAAAAAGCCCCAAATAATATAATTATTTATGCAAGTTCAAATCGTAGGCATTTATTAAGTGAAAGCATTATTGATAATCTTGATACACAAATTGCACATACAGAACTTCATTTAAGCGATGCTGCTGAAGAAAGATTAAGCTTGAGTGATAGATTTGGTTTGTGGTTAAGTTTTTATCAGGGAAATTTAGAAGAGTATTTAAAGATGATAGATTTTTATTTTAAAGATTATTCTTGTGATAAAGAGCTTTTACACGCTAAAGCTAAAGAATTTGCTACTCTAAGAGCAAGTAGAAGTGGTCGTACTGCAAAGCAATTTTATTTGGCTTTTAAGGAGAATTTTAAATGACTGGAGCGCAAATTTTTACCAAGCTTTTAAATTTGGATTTAAATTATCATGATTTTGATTGGCTTGAAAATCAAGGATTGAGTGAATTTGAGCTTTTAATTTCTGTGATTTTAACTCAAAATACAAATTGGAAAAATGTCTTAAAAGCTTTAGAAAATTTAAAAAAAGAAAATATTACAAGTTTAGAACAAATCAATACTTTATCCAATTTAGAACTTGCAACTTTAATTAAGCCTAGCGGATTTTATAATACCAAAGCCAAGCGTTTAAAAGGCTTAGTAGAAAGTATCATAAACACTTATGAAAATTTAGAAAATTTTAAAACAAATGTAAGCAGAGAGTGGCTTTTAAATATCAAAGGTTTGGGTTTTGAAAGTGTTGATGGTATTTTAAATTATCTTTGTAAAAGAGAGATTTTGGTTGTAGATAATTATAGTTTGCGTTTGGCTTTTCACTTAGGCTATGAGTTTGAAAATTATGAAGAATTAAGAGAATTTTTTCAAAGTGGTATAGAGAGTGAGCAAGAAAATTTGTGTAAAATTTTAGGGAGAAAATGCGAACTTTGCGAACTTTATCAAATTTTTCATGCTTTGATCGTAGCTTTTGCAAAACAGAGTTTTAAAGGACAAAAATTAAGCTCTAAGGGTGAAGAATGGATCAAAATTTTAAAGGAAGATTTATGAAAGCAAAAGGAAGCGAACTTATACCTGTTTTAACTATAGCAGGGAGTGATTGTAGTGGTGGAGCAGGGATACAAGCCGATCTTAAAACCTTTAGTGCGCACAATCTTTTTGGTATGAGTGTGGTTTTAAGTGTGGTAGCTGAAAATACCGCAAGGGTGATTTCTGTACACGATATACCTACTCAAAGTGTGGATGAACAAATGCTTGCCGTATTTGAAGATATAATGCCAAAGGCAACTAAAATTGGAATGATAGGTTCTTGTGAATTAATGAGCTGTGTAGCTAAAAATTTAAGCGAGTTTAAACCTCAAAACATAGTGATCGATCCTGTAATGTTTGCTAAAAATGGTTATGCTTTAATGCCGCAAGAAAATTGTGATTTTTTCAAGCAAACCATAGTAAAATTTGCAGACATTCTTACGCCTAATATTCCTGAAGCAGAGTTTTTATGTGGTTTTAAGATCACTAATGAAGAGCAGATGATAAAGGCAGCTAAGCATTTATGTAGCTTGGGGGCTAAGGCAGTTTTACTTAAAGGCGGACATAGTGAAGAAAATGCCAATGATGTGCTTTATGATGGAAAAGAAATTTATATTTTAAAAGGCGAACGCATAGAAACTAAAAATACTCATGGTACAGGTTGTACGCTTTCTTCGGCTATTGCTAGTAATTTAGCTAAAGGCAAGGATTTATTTCATGCCGTTAGTGAAGCTAAAGAATATGTAAGAAATGCGATTTATTATTCACTCAATCTCGGAAAAGGTTGTGGTCCTACAAATCATTTTTTTAAGTTTTTAGATGAAAAATAAATTAGATCTTAGTCTTTATCTAGTTGCCTCTCAGGGAAATAAAAGCGAGGAGTGTTTTTTAAATACTTTAGAAAATGCTATAAAAGGTGGAGTGAGTATCATACAACTTCGTGAAAAAGAGCTTAATGCAAGAGAATTTTATAAACTAGGTTTAAAGGTACAAAAACTTTGCAAGGCCTATAAAATACCTTTTTTGATTAACGATAGAGTGGACATAGCTTTAGCTTTAGATGCTGATGGGGTACATTTAGGGCAGGAAGATTTAGAAGTAAAACTAGCTAGAAAGCTTTTAGGAGATGAAAAAATCATAGGCTTAAGCCTTAAAAAGCTAGAACAACTTGAGTTTATACAAGGAGCAAATTATCTAGGTTGTGGAGCCATTAAGACAACACCTACTAAAGAAAGTTCGCTTTTAAGCCTTGAGCTTTTAAGTCAAATTTGTGATAAAAGTCCTATAGGGGTTGTAGCCATAGGAGGGATTGATAAAGAAGCACTTGTTGAGTTAAAGGGTATAAATTTAAGCGGCGTGGCTGTGGTTAGGGCGATCATGGATGCTAAAGATGCTTTTTTGGCAGCTAAAGAGTTAAAGCGTAAAATCTATGAAAATTTACCTCTTAAATGAAACTCCTTTTGAAGGGGTGGAAAATCTTATTTTAAATGAGATTGTTTTTTATGATTTTAGTGTGGATTTGAGTTTATATGATGCTTTAATCTGCACCTCAAAAAATGCTTTAAAAGCTTTGCAACATGCAAAAATCACTTTAAATTTCAAACTCAATTTATACGCTGTGGGACAAAGTACAGCTCAATACGCTAAAAATTTAGGTTTTAAAAAGATTAAAATTCCATCAAAGGCTTACGGAAAAGATCTTTTTCTTGAATTTAAAGAGGAATTAAAAACGCAAAAATGTTTGTATTTAAGGGCTAAAAATATTGTTTCGACTTTAAATTTGGATCTTAAAAATGCAGGTGTGGATTTAGATGAAATGATTGTTTATGAAAATGTTTTTAAAAAAGGTGATAAAAAACTTACTCATCCTGCTATTTTTATATTTACCTCTCCTTTAAGTGTAGAAAATTTTTTAAAATTTTATAGCTTAAAAGAAGAAGATAAGGTTGTAGTTATAGGACAAAGCACAGCAAAGAAGCTTTTAAATTTTAAAAATCTTTATATATGCGAAAATCAAAGTCTTTTAGAGTGTGTTAAGCTTGCTAAGACTTTGGTTTAATTTTTTAAATTCCAAAAATTTTCTTTGGGATAAATAATAATGCTTTTTGTGAGTAAAATTTCATCATTGACATTTTTATCACGATTTAAAGCAATGCTAATGTGGGCTATAATAACACCATCTTTGCTTAAATTTGCATCGGGATTAAAGTTGGAAAATTTAAAATTAACACATTGTGCAATAGGATAAAAGTATTTTATTTTAATCAAAGCTTTTGCGTAATTAAAATATATATTATCTAAACATTCTTTATTTTCTTGCTTTGCTTGATATAAAAAATATTTAGAAAATTGTGTTGCATTATGACTTAAAATTTGAGCTTGAAGGTAGTAATAACTATCTTGGATTATTTTTGGAGTGTAGCTGGATATGTTTAAGGTTAAGCTCATCCATAGACTTATTAGTAATATTAAAAAAATTGTCCAAATTAAAACATAAGCTTTTTTCATAGTAAAATTCTTTTTTCAAGGCAATATGTTGTTTGTCTTTTTAGGCAAATTTTTAATTTATTGTTTTGCAGGTTAAATGAGCTTATGTTTTTAGAAATTAATCCTTGTTGGTTTAATTGTTCATTAAATTTTGGCTTTATTTCATATATAAGTCCTTCATTTTGCAATTTGATAACTAATTGAGCTTGCAAAGGAATAAAACTACCTGTAAAATTTGCAGATATACCATTTTCCAAGATGGATATTTTTTCAATCTTATTAATTTTATAAGCATAGCTAATATGCTCATTGTCGTTATATAAATCTTTTCTGTTTTGGAGTTGTGTTTTAAAATCAGAATGAGGTGAATAAAGTGTATGATTATTTTCTAAAATAAGAGCAGAGTTAATAAGATAAAGTTTATTATCTTTTAGGCTAATTAACTCATCTTTTAAAAGACATTTTAATGTATTTTGTGAAAATGTAATATTAATACAATTTTGTATTAATTTTTCTATTTTAAGCAAGTTTAAATGTGTTTGAGTGATAAGATTGTTTGTATGTAAAGCAGTGAAATTTAAATGATAAAAATCCATTAAAGGTTTTGAAAGTAAGCTAGTTATAAAAGTAAAAAGTATTAGTGATATTATAAGTTCAAAAAGTGTAAAAGCTTTGCTCATTCTTTAAAATAAACGCTATAATTTTGATCTTGAAAGTATAATTTTTGAAATTGAAATATACCATCATTAACAAACTGTTCTTGTAAAACTATAGGTTTTAAGGCTGAAGTTTGAAGTATGATGGTTTTAAAAATGGGCTTTTCATATAATTCTTCTTGAAGTTTATAGAGTCTTTCAAAAATATTTAAATTTTCATAGTTTTTGTAAAGTTGAGTATAGTAATAAAAAATACCAATGAAAATTAAAGATATGATCGTTATAGCACTAATACTTTCTATAAGTATGAAAGCCTTTTTCATTTAGCGCTGCTAGCATTTATGGCTTCAAAAAAACTTCCGCGAATTCCTTTTTGTTCGAGTATTTTTATGCCTTTTATTGTAACTCCGCCAGGGGAGCAAATATTTTCTTTGATAATAGCTGGATGTTCATGTTCTAGTAAAGTACTAGAGCTTTTAAATAAAGAGCGCGTAAGATTGAGACTAAGTTCTTTTGACAAACCTTCATAAACTCCAGCATTAGCAATACTTTCTGCTATAAGTGCTAAAAAAGCAGGAGCGCAGCCGCTAATCGCCATAGCTGCATTCATTTGTATTTCATTATCTAATTTATAAGCCGAGCCAAAAGTTTTTAAAATGTCTAAAATTTCATTTTCAAAATGAGAGTTTTTAAGTATATATGGTGTGGTTGAAGTCTTGTATTTAGCTGCTGTATTAGGCATTATTCTAACATAATTTTGAGCTTTGATGGTTTGTAGTTTTTCAAAATCAACATTGGCTAAAACAGAGATTAAGATACGTGCTTGTCCTTTTAGTATTTGAGCAATATTTTCTAAAGCATAGGGTTTAAATGCTAAAATAACATCTTTACCTTCTATGTTAAAATCTTTGTAAAGTAAGGTTTTAAAGCCTTCTTTGGTGAGGGCTTGAAGTTTTTCTATACTTCTTCCTACTATACAAATTTCATAATCATCTTTTAATCCATAGGCTAAGGCTGTTGCCATAGCTCCATTTGCAAGTATATAGAGCATTATTTTTTAATATAATTAGCAATTTGATCAGCTTGAAAAAAGTCCGGATAATTAACTGTATCTAGTATCACTTGTACCATAGTATTATTATCAAGATTAATGACTACTGGAGCTAGAAAATTCACTGTCGATTCTTCAATGCTTTTTGCTATGGCTACTATATTAAAAATTTTCATATTAGATTCAGGTGTTAAAGAAAGAAGCTCTTGATAATAAGTTGGTATATCAAATTCATAATCAGGTCTAATTAAATAAGGATTAATTAAAACAAAAGAAAAGTCTTTACCATCAAGACTTTTAAGTCTTACAAATACTTCATCGATAGTTGAAAATTCCATATTTTTGGTTTCTTCAAAACCTAAGATAGGGCATTTAACAGCTAGGGTCATGTTTTCTCCTCAAGTTATAATGTTTAATATTTTAACATAAAATAAGCAATAATCATTCCAAAATTTTAAATTATTTAATTAATTTTATTATAATTTTAGAAGAACATAATTATAAAATCGTTAAAATATAGATTTTTGAGAATATAAATCAAGGTGAAGTATGAAAAAAGGTATTTTTTTATTGGTTTTTTTATTGGTTTTTTTTAATGCGTGTAGTACGAAAAATGATGAAGGTTTATACAATCTTAGTGCTAGTGAGTGGTATAAGCAAATTATTAAAGATTTGCAGGACAAGGATTTGGAAAAAGCCGATGATCATTATAATGGTATGGCAAGTGAGCACGTTGCCGATCCTTTATTGGAAACTACTTTAATTATTTTAGCACAAGCTCATATGGATGAAGAGGAATATAAGTTAGCTGAATTTTATTTAGATGAATATAATAAAAAATTTGGAAATTCACGCAATGCTGATTATATTCGCTATCTTAAAATTAAAGCAAAATTTGATGCATTTGCAGTGCCAAATCGTAATCAGGCTTTAATGCTTGAAAGCCAAAAAGAAATAGATACTTTTTTGAAAGATTATCCTTATACAGAATATGAACCTTTGGTTCAGACAATGCTTACAAAATTTAATTTAGCGGTTTTTTATCTTAATAGTACTATAGAAAATCTATACCAGCGCATAGGGCATGATGAAAGTGCACAAATTTATAAACAAAGACTTCAAGAAAGTGAATTTTATCAGCAAAGTATTATCAAACCTGAGCTTCCTTGGTATAGAAGTATATTTGAAAGATTTTAATAAACAAGGAAAATAAATGCAGATTGAAGAGATACAAAATTATCCAGCAAATTTACCAGTATTGGTTGAAGATGAATTATTTTTATATCCTTTTATGATAACTCCTATTTTTATTAACGATTCATCCAATATGAAAGCTTTAGATCTTGCGATTAAAAATGATAGTATGCTTTTTGTTGCACCTTCAAGGTTGGAAAATGGAAGAAATTTTGATGAAATTTATAATTGTGGAGTGATTGGGACTATCATGCGAAAAGTTCCTTTACCTGATGGAAGAGTGAAAATACTTTTTCAAGGATATGCTAAGGGTAAAATTATAGAGCAAGTTTCTAATAAACCTTTGGAAGCCAAGATAGAACTTATAAAAGAAGACTTTTTAGAAGGAACTAAAAAAGAAGCACTTCTTGAAGTTTTAAAAGAGAAGGTAAAAAATTTGGCAAATATTAGTCATTATTTTTCTCCGGATCTTTTAAGAACAATTGAAGAAGGCTTTGATGCATCTAGGATTTGTGATTTGATTTTAAATACTGTGCGTATTAAAAAACAAGTTGCTTATGAGTTTTTTGTTTTAACAGATCTTGAGCAAAAATTAGTAAAATTAATAGATTTAATTGCTCAAGAAATAGAAGCCAATAAAATTCAAAAAGAAATTAAAAACAAAGTACATTCTCGTATTGACAAGGTAAATAAAGAATATTTTTTAAAAGAACAATTAAGACAAATTCAAAAAGAGCTTGGTTCTGATACACAAAAAGAAGATGAGGTTAGAGAATATCAAAAGCGTCTGGAGTTAAAGAAGAAATTTATGCACGAAGACGCTTATAAAGAAATCAAAAAACAAATTGAAAAATTCGAACGCATTCATCAAGATAATTCCGAAGCATCGATGATTCAAACTTACATAGAAACAGCATTAGATGTTCCTTTTGAAAAAATTTCTAAGAAAAAACTTGATATTAAAGAAGTTTCAAAACAGCTCAACCATGATCATTATGCATTAAATAAACCAAAAGAACGCATAGAAGAATATTTTGCAGTTAGGGAACTTTTAGAAAAAAGAAAAATAGCAGAAAAAGATGGTGCTAAAGTTATACTTTGTCTTTATGGGCCTCCTGGCGTTGGTAAAACTTCACTGGCAAATTCTGTTTCAAAAGCTTTAAAAAGAGAGCTTATTCGTATAGCCTTAGGTGGACTTGAAGATGTTAATGAGCTGCGTGGTCATCGTAGAACTTATATAGGCGCTATGCCTGGACGTATTACCCAAGGACTTATAGAGGCAAAACAAATTAATCCTGTAATTGTATTGGATGAAATTGATAAATTAAATCGCAGTTTTAGAGGAGATCCAAGTGCGGTGCTTTTAGAAATTTTAGATCCAGAGCAAAATTCTAAATTTAGGGATTATTATTTAAATTTTAATATTGATTTAAGTAAAGTCATTTTTATAGCAACGGCAAATGATATTAGCAATATTCCTGCACCTTTAAGAGATAGAATGGAATTTATAGAACTTAGCTCTTATACTCCAAGTGAAAAATTTCATATAATGAAAAAATATTTAATTCCAGATGAGCTTAAAAAACATGGCTTAAAATCCAATGAATTATCTATTGATGATGAAACTATAGAGTTAATCATTAGTGATTATACTCGTGAATCAGGAGTTAGAAATTTGCGTCGCAAAGTGGCAGAGTTGTGTCGTAAGAGTGCTAAAAAACTACTTTTAGAAAATATTAAAAAAGTCATTATTAATACAAAAAATTTGAATGAATTTTTAGATAAAAAAGTTTTTGAAATAGAAAAAAATAATGGAGAAAATCAAGTAGGTCAGGTTAATGGTTTGGCTTGGACAAGTGTAGGTGGAGATGTTTTAAAAGTAGAGGCTGTAAAAATTAAAGGTAAAGGAGAATTAACGCTCACGGGAAGTTTGGGTGATGTAATGAAAGAATCAGCTAGAATTGCTTTTAGCATGATAAAAGTTTTAATCGATGAAGGAAAAATAAAAATACCTAAAAAAATAATTATCGATCCTAAAGTTAATGTTTATGATAGTTATAATATTCATATACATGTGCCAGATGGAGCTACTCCAAAAGATGGCCCAAGTGCAGGCATTACGATAAGCACAGCTATTGCTTCTATTTTTAGTGATAGAAAGGTTAAAGCAGATATTGCAATGACAGGTGAAATAGATTTAAAAGGAAAAGTTTTACCAATAGGTGGATTAAAAGAAAAATTAATTGCGGCTTATAAAGCAGATATAAAAATAGCTTTAATCCCAAGAAAAAATTACGAAAGGGATTTAAAAGATATTCCTAGTGAGGTTAGAGACAATATGGAAATCATTGCTGTTGATACTTTTAGTGATGTTTTAGAATATACTTTGGTTTAATTTTATTTTGAGAATAAATGTATATAAAAGCAAACTTTTTACAAGTTTGCTTTTAAAAGATTATAGTCCTTCAAAAGGATTATTGATTACTTCTTTTCTATCCACTATATAAGGGATAAGAGCTACATGTCTTGCACGTTTGATTGCAACTTCTACCATTTCTTGGTATTTTTTGCTTGTACCTGTTAAACGGCGTGGCATGATTTTAAATCTTTCAGATAAAGCATGTTTTAACATTGCTGTATCTTTATAATCAATAAATTCAACTTTTGCTTCAGTGTATTTGCAATATTTGCGAGAGTATTTTCTTTTTTCTGCCATAGTTTATCCTTTAAAATGGTAAATTAGTATCATCGCTATCATAAGCATCGATATCAATTTCTTTTAATTTTTCTTCGTGTTGTGGGTTTTGGTTTCTTTGTGGAGCAGGGTTTGCTTTTGCTTTATTAAAATTTTGATTTTCACTCATATAAGGATCATAGCTTTGATTTTCATAGTTTCCACTATAATTGTTGTTTGAAAAGCTATTATTGCCAATTCCACCTTGTTGTGGAGCATTGGAATTGCCGCCAAGCATTTCCATATTTTCAACTTGAATGCTATGTTTAGAGCGATTTTGCCCATTTTGATCACTCCATTGTTCAAATCTCAAACGTCCTTCTATGAGTACTTTTGAACCTTTTGTAAGGTATTGGTTTGCAACTTCTGCGGTGCGACCATAAAAGCTTATATCAATAAAGCAAGTTTCCTCTCTTTTTTCTCCATTTGTGGTAAATCTTCTTGTTACTGCGATAGCAGAAGCCCCAATAGCACTACCGCTTTGTGCATAACGCATTTCTATATCACGTGTAAGATTTCCAACCAAAACAACTTTGTTAAACATCTTTTTCCTTATTGAATTTCAGGAGCATCTAAAGGTTTGATTTCTTTTTTAGATTGCTTAATCCCGTGGCTTAGTTTTTCCCAAGCTGCAATTTCTTTTTTGTTTTCATATTTTACGATTAAAAATCTTATTACTTCTTCAGTGATTCTTAACACCCTTTCAAGCTCAGCGATCAAGTTTGTAGGAGCTTTGAAATAAATCACAAAATAAGTTCCTCTTTCGTATTTTTTGATTTTATACGCTAATTTTCTAGTGCCCATTGGAACAACAGTTTCAATTTCTGCACCATTTTTGGTTAGGACTTCTTTAACGAATTCCAACTTCGCATTCACTTCCTCTTCGGTAAGTGTTGGTTTTAAGATAAATAAAACCTCATAATGTTTCATTTTTTCTCCTTATGGATATTAAAGCCCATTTTCATGAGCAAGGATTTTGCATAAAGCAAGACTAAATTATATCAAAATATACTTAATTTATACTTCAATAAGTGTTGTAACTTTTTGTAATTACTGTTTATAATTTAAAGGTGAAATTTTAACCTTTTATCTTAATCCGTGATATAATTAATTTAAGTTGCGAATTGTTAAAAAAGGAGGGTGGATATGAATAGTACGAAACCTATTCGTTGGTTTACTTTTATCGTTTTAGTTATTGGCGGAGGAACTGTTTTTAACTTTCCTCTTTAAAAGATGCCTTTTATGTGCCTATGCAAGAATTTATGAATCTTAGCAATACACAAATTGGACTCGCGCTCTCAGTTTATGGCATAGTGCAAACGGTAGGAAATTTTGCATCTATTTATATAGCAGATAGATTTTCTAAAAAAATACTCATTCCTTTTTCATTGGTTTGTGTGGGTTTGGTTGGAATTTATATTTCTACTTTTCCTTCTTTTTATGGAATTTTAATAGCTTGGGGTTTGCTTTCTTTATTTGGAGAAGTTGTGTATTGGCCTGTTTTGCTTAAAGCCATTCGCTTGCTTGGAGATTCTACTCAACAAGGAAGACTTTTCGGATTTTTAGAAGCAGGACGTGGTGTTATAGATACTATAGTTGCTTTTAGTGCTTTGGGAATTTTTTTACTTTTAGGGTCTGGTGCAGGTGGACTTAAGGCTGCTATATTATTTTATAGCACTTGTGTGATTATAGCAGGTATTTTGGCATATTTTCTACTTGAAGATGACAAAATTAATACCCAAGATGAGCAAGGAAATGAAATCAGCAAAAACAAAACCGCTTGGAATGGAGTTATTAAAGCGATTAAAACTCCTGAAATTTGGGTGGTATCTTTGACCATTTTTACTATTTATTCTGTGTATTGTGGTTTGACTTATTTTATTCCATTTTTAAAAGATATTTATGGTATGGTTGGTGCTTATGGTATTATCAATCAATACACTTTAAAATTAGTAGGTGGGCCAATCGGGGGATATTTAGCAGATAAAACCTTTAAATCTTCAACAAGATATTTGCGTTTTGCTTTGATTTTAGGAGCCTTGGCCATATTAATTTTTGTTTTTATGCCTCATGAGAAATTAAATATTTATTTTGGTATGAGTTTAACCTTAGGTTTTGCCGCTCTTGTTTTTACTATGCGTGCGACATTTTTTGCACCTGTGGATGAGATAGAAGTACCTAGAGAAATTAGCGGAGCTGCTATGAGTATAGCTTGTATTTTTGGTTATTCTCCACAACTTTTTTGTTTTGCGCTTTATGGTTTTATGATCGATCATTTTAAAGGTTTATTAGGCTATCAAATTGTTTTTGCGTTAATGGGGATTTTTGCTATTTGTGGTGTGATTGTAACTACGATTTTACTTAAGATGATAGCTAGAAAAAAAGCATCAAAAGGAGTGGTATCATGAAAATAGGTTTAGAAACTGAAAGCATGCATTTATGGTTTCAAAATGGCAGGATGGATATATTTTCTTATATCGATTTTGCTAAAAATTTGGGCTGTGAGGGTGTGATTATAAATATCATTAAAGATTTTGGTTTGGATGAAGAATGGGGATGCTTAGGAAGCGATGACGAAAATCATCTTAAAAAAATTAAAGCTAAATTGGATGAATACAATATGTATTGTGAGATCGACTCTAAGGGTTTTAATAAAGATAAATTTGAAAAAATTGCTAAAGTAGCTTCTATTTTAGGCGCTAAAATTATACGCTCTTATGTGCCCTTAACCGATAAAAATAAAAAGGTTAAACATGCTAGCGATGGGGCTTATGATGATTCTAAAATTACTGCTAGATTCGATAAAGAAGATTTTTTAGCTACAAAGGATGAAATAAAAGCTTTGATACCGATTTTGGAAAAATATGATTTAAAACTTGCTATAGAAAATCATGAGTATCAAACTTCAGAGGATTTGCTTGATTTGTTGAAATTGATCAATCATCCTAAAATAGGATTTTTATATGATTTTGGAAATTCCATGATGGCCTATGAAGATCCTATAAAAGCTTGCAAAGACATGGCTAAATATACTTTTAGCACGCATTGTAAAGATCATATAGTTTTCATTGAAGAGGGTGTAGAATATGTTTGTGGCGTTCCTTTAGGAGAAGGAAATTTAGACATTAAAACTTGTGTAGAAATTCTTAAAAAAGAAGGACTTGACCGTATTAATGTAGAGCAATGTTATCCTTATTGTGCGACTTTTAAAAGAGAAAAAGGAACAGGCGGGGTTAAAGAATTAGGTAAAGGGGCTTTTAAGATAGAAAAAGCTTTATTTGAAGATTTAAAAGCTATGCAGTATTATTATCCTCAAGAAGTATCTCAAGAATGCTTAGAGAGGCTTTTAAAACTTCAAAAAAAAGGTTGTGAGAAAAGTGTAGAATATTTAAAAAGTATTATTTAGATAAAATTTGGAATAAATTTTGTTTAATATTTTCAAGCATGGCAAAACGTTTTTTATACATGGAGCGTTTTTGTGAAGGGATTTCTTCTAGGTTTTTTTGCGAGTGGTGGAGCTTGTAGTATTTGTGTTTATCGATTTTTATTAATTCTCCACCATTTTCTAGCCAAATTTTTTGATAATCTACAAAATAGCCTTTTTCTTTTCCCTTTTGAGAACGGATTTGATTTTTTTCATGTACACCTAAAGTAGCTTGAAGTTTTAAAATTTCACAAAGCATCTTAGAGCATTCTATAAGTAAAGCAACAGGGCGCAAACCATGACATTTTTTAGTTAAAATTTTATTAATTTCTAAAATATTAAAATCTTTGTATTTATATCCTTGTATGCAAGAAAGTAGAAGATTATTTTCTAAAGTAAAGCAAAAATTACATTGTGAAATAGTGTATTTTTTAAATTTTAAAGAAAAAGCCCAAAAACCTTCTTCGTAAACATTATGGTTATATCCTAAAAAAAGCTCAAAATCTTCATCAAAAGAAAAAATCATTTGTTCTTCGGGAAGAAATTTAAAACAAGTAAGTCCCTTATCAACATCATAAATAAGTGTTTTAACGCGTTCACTTGCTTTAAAACTTTTATCGCAAAATCTTCTTATAGCATTGTAGCAAGCATAGGGTCTTTGAGAGAAAAAGTCTTTTAAATGTTTATTTTTTTCTTCATTAAGCGTTTTTTCTAGAAGTCTTATTTGAGGAAAATATAGAATTTTTCTTGCTTGAAAACGCAAATAGCGCCAAAAGATGATACTTTTTCTTCTATCAGTAAAATTTGGAATAGGGTAGGAAAATTTTTTATTCACCTACAATCCTTGATATATCATTATAAGTTGCAAAGAGCATCAAGCTTAAAAGTATTGCCATACCTGCATAACTTAAGTATTCAAAAGCACGCTGTGGAACCTTGCGTCTAAAAATCATTTCATAAATATTAAAAAGTATATGTCCTCCATCAAGCATAGGAATAGGTAAAAGATTTAAAATGCCTAAATTTATAGAAATTAAAGCAGTGATAAATAAAAGTAAAGTAAAGCTATTTTGTGCAGCCTTTGAGGTGATTTCAGTCATGGTAATAATACCGCCTAAATTTTTTGCTTCAACTTCGCCGCTTATGAGTTTTACTATACCCTTGATGATGAGTGTAGAAGCTTGAAAACTTTCTTGTGCGGCATATTTAAAACTTTCTAAACCTTGATGTTTTACAAGAGTGCTTGTACCATTTGGACTGATTCCAAGTTGAGGTTTTTCAATAATTTGCCCAAAGTCATTGTATCCTTGTCCTATTTTTGGAGTTAAGATAAATTCTAAATTTTTTCCTTCTCTATTGATTAATATTTTCAAAGGCTCTAAACTTAAATGCTTTGAAATTTCATCAAAGCTTTGAATTTTTACACCGTTGATTTCTAAGATAGTATCATTTTTTTGAAGTCCTATGTCTTGTGCAGCAGAGTTTGGCGCTATGTTTCCTATTTGTGGAGCAAGTTTGTTTAGACCTAAATTTCCTATGATAATATAAAGAAAAAAAGCTAAAATCAGGTTGAAAAATGGTCCAGCAAAAAGAATATAAATCTTTTTTAAGGGGCTTAAAATGCTATAGCTATCTTTGTCTAGATTTTCAAAACCAGGACGCATATCATCTTGTCCTTTAAGTTTAACATATCCTCCAAGTGGCAAAGCACTTAAGCGATAGTTTGTGCCTTTAAATTCACGTTCTATAAGACTTTTTCCAAATCCTATGCTAAAGACTTCAACTTTTACACCCAAAGATCTTGCAGCTAAAAAATGTCCTAATTCGTGAAAGAAGATTAAAAATGAGATGACTAAAACAGTTGCTAAAAATTCAATAGAATAAAATTTAATTCCTAAAATCAAAATAATAATTAAAAACAATAAAGATCTCATTTTTCTCCTTTTTTTTGAGCTTTTGTATAAGTATAGATGTATTCAAATCCAGAATAAAGAGTTAAAATCAAAGCTATGTAAAGTAGAATTTCTCCGCCTATCCACTCCATGATTAAAAATCCTATCGCAGTCATTTGAAAAGCGGTTTTAAGTTTGCCTGCAAAAGAAGCATTGACATTTAAATTTTCACTGATCATTACAACTCTAAAACCCGTGATAAAAAATTCCCTTACTAGTATAATATAAATTACCCATTCATTAGCTTTTCCTGTAAGCAAAAGCCCTAAAAAAGCTGCTAAAACAAGCATTTTATCGGCTAATGGATCTAAGATTCCGCCCAGTTTTGTAGTTTGTTTCCAAGTTCTTGCAATGTATCCATCAAAAAAATCACTCAAAGCTGCTAATGAAAAAGTTAAAGCAGCAAAATAGTTAATCCAACTTTGATGAATATTTTCAAAATGATGAATTAATAAAAAAAATAGCAAAGGCGCTAAAACCATTCTAAAAACCGCCAAGATATTGGGTAAATTCATAACAAGCCTTGTGAAATTAAATGTAAAATTATAATCAAAATTGTATAAAATTTAAGCAAAGACTTAGTAAAAATACAAAAAAGAATCAGTTTATTTTTATTTAAATTTTGCTTTTAAGCAAAATTTAAATAAATTTTACAACTTCATCAAAACTAAAACGATTTTTTTGAGGATTTTTTTCATCGTTACAATATCCTAAAGCCACCACCAAACTTGATCTTTCTTTTTGAATATCAAGTGATAAATAAGAATCAAGCTTTTCTTTATCAAAACCACCTATAGTACAACTTGCTATATTTAAAGCATTAGCACTATAAATTATGCTAGCTAGAGCTATATGAGCTTGTTCTCTTGCATAAGATATTTTTTGTTCTTGACTTAGAGATTTTAAAAAAGGCATGTAAGTATGTAAGCGTTTTTGAATTTCTGTTTCGCTCATATCTCTTTTTCTAAGTTTTTCTTCAAAATAATCTAAAAAATCAAGTCTTGAAATGATGATAATTAATGCAGCGCAATCTTTTACATGTTTTTGTTGGTTGCAAATTTTAGAAAGTTCTTCTTTTCTTTTCTCATCTTGTACTACTATAAATTTCCAAGGTTCCAGTCCTAAGGAACTGGGGCTTAATCTTGCTATTTCTAAAATAGAATTTAAATCCTCTTTTTTGAGTTTTTCATTTTTAAAATTTCTACAAGAATATCTTGTGCTAAAAATTTCAAGTTCTTTTTTCATTATTTTTCCTTATAAAATTCGACGACTTCATTAAAATTTAAGCGTTGAGTAGAATATTTTGGTTCGTGGGCTTTATATCCTAAGGATAAAATTACAGCAGTTTCAAAAGGATAAGTTAAATTAAGAAAATCATCAACCTTAGCTTTTTCAAAGCCGCCTATCATACAAGAATCAATACCTAAGCTCATTGCAGCTAGCGACATTTGCATCATAGCAAGATAGCATTGAAGTTGTGCGTAATGATAGAGTTCATTATCATTCATTGCATTGGTTTTATGGGTGTAAATTTCTAAAATTTTTTGAAAATTTTCTTCGCTAGAACCTGAGAAACGACGCACTTGTTTTTGTGTAAATTCATCTTTGCTTTGAAGATCTTTTCTTGCTAGAAAAATAATATTATGACTCGCACTTGCTACATTTTGTTGATTGTAACATAGGGTTGAGAGTTTAAGATTGTGTTCTTTTTGTTCTAATACTACAAATTTCCAAGGCTCAAATCCATGTGAGCTTGGGGCTAAGACTCCACTTTCTAAGATAAAATGCAAATCCTTTTCATTGATTTTTTTATCATTAAAAAGTTTACAAGCTCTGCGTTTTGAAATTAGTTCTTTAAAATTCATTTTATTCCTTAAAATCAAAAATAATAATATTAATTATAAAATGCAAAGCTTAATCAGAAATATTATAGTTTGATATTTTTCTTAAAAACAAAACCGGATTTTTCAAAACCCATTTTTTGGATATAAAATTCATGAGCTTGTGTTCTAAAAAAAACTTGAACTTAGTTCTAATTCTTCATATCCTTGATCTTTTGCCCAAATTTGGATTTTTTTCAAAAAAGCTTGACCTATACCTTTTCCTCTTAAAGTTTCATCTACGACAAAATCACAAATATAAAGACAATGATTATGATAAAGTAGATTAAAGGGTATGACCCCGCAAGCTGCTTTGTAATTTCTCTCATTTTCATAGGCAAAAAGTTTATAATGTTGAGTTTGTGTAGCAAGTTGGATTTTGTCTAAAAAATCTTTCAAAGATAGGTTATTTCTTAATTGTTTTATCAAGGGATAAATTTTTTCCAAGTCTTCTTTTAGCTTAATTTCTTTCATTTTTAAATCCCTTAAATTTCAAAAATCTCAGGTTTTAATTTTAAAAGTAGGCAAAAAGTTGCCAAAACAGCTTGTTCTTGCATAAATTCACGATCTCCATCTAAATAAAGCGTTTCTTGGATAAAAGTTCCATCTCTAAACATTGCACCTATATAAATAGTGCCTGATTTTATTTTTCCCTCATCTTTTTCGCCAACTACTCCGCTAATAGCTAAGGCAAAATCAGGATTAGCTGTTTTAAAAATACCTTTTAGCATAAAATAAACACAACGTTCGCTGTATTCGCCATTATTTTCTAAGACGCTTTCGCTAATTCCAAGCCATTCGTGTTTGATGCGGTTGGAATAACTTACAATAGATCCTTCAAAAATTTCACTTACACCTGAAATTTTGGTTAAGGTGCTTGCACAAAGTCCACCTGTGCAACTTTCAGCAAAAGAAATTTTTAATTTTTTTTCTAAAAGTTTAGAGCTTATAAAATGTATAGGATCTTTACCTAAAAACACCTTTTGTCCAAAAAGATTTTTTACGCTATTTAAAAAACCATCAAGTTTTCCAAAATTAGCGCAAGTGGCCTTAATAAGCACAAGATTATCTAAAAGCTTGGTTGATTTTATACTTATCTCATAAGATTTTGTTAGGGTTTGCAGTAGTAATATAGCGCTTTCATCATCCATGCCAAAAATGCAAAAATATGCAAAATTTAATTTTATATGCCCAAGAAGATCAGGTAATTTTTCACTTGGATTTATTTTAACGACATTGATTTTTGAATTTGAAAAATTACACACAAAGCTATTTTTACTAAATTCTGCTTTATCTGGAACCAAGGTATCATCTTTTAAGATAAGATTATCATCATTTAAAGTTGCTAAAATTTTAGCAACAGTCGCATAATGCAAAGGGCTTGTAAATAAAGTGATAAAATCATACTGATTTAAGAGGTTTTCAAGCAAAAAGGGTAAATCTTTATCGGTTTTATTTTGTATGCGAATTTCGTTAATTTCTTTAAATTTTTCTTCATAAGTTCTATAAATATAATTTTTGAATTTTTCGTTTATAGTAAGCTCATCTCCTATAAGATAAAGCAAATGTTTCATAAATTTTCCTTTTTTTCTTATAATTATAGCCAAAAACAAAGTAGAAATTAAAGCTAATTTGAGTAGAATTTAAGATTATTAAAAATTAGGTGGAAAAAATGGACTACAAAGAAACTCTACTTTTGCCCAGCACTACTTTTGCTATGCGGGCGAATTTAGCGGAACTTGAACCGCAAAGATTTAAAAAATGGTTTGATCAAAATTATGCTTATGAAAAAATGAAAGAAAATCGCAAAAATGCGAAAAAAAGTTTTACCTTGCACGATGGCCCCCCTTATGCTAACGGACATATTCATATAGGACATGCTTTAAATAAAATTTTAAAAGAAACTATTATAAAAACGCATTATTTTAAAGGTGAGAGTGTGCGTTTTACTCCAGGGTGGGATTGTCACGGTTTACCTATAGAACAACAAGTAGAAGTAAAGCTTGGAGAAAAGAAAAAAAGCTTAAGCAAGAAAGAAATTCGTGAGTTTTGCAGACAACATGCGAGTGAATTTGCAGATATCCAAAGAGAAGAATTTAAAAATTTAGGCATTATTGCAGATTGGGATAAGCCTTATTTGACTATGAAATTTGAGTTTGAAGCAGCGATTTATAGAACTTTATGCGAGATTGCTAAAAAAGGCTTACTTTGTGAGCGTTCCAAACCTGTTTTTTGGAGTTGGGCGGCAAAGTCAGCTTTAGCAGAAGCTGAAGTAGAGTATCAAGATAAAGAAGATTATTCTATCTTTGTGGCTTTTGATTTAGATGCAAAAGCTTGCGAAAAATTAGGCGTATCAAAAGCAAGTGCAGTGATATGGACAACTACGCCTTGGACTTTGGTGGCTAATCAAGCTATAGCTTTAAATCCTAATGAAAATTATGTGATCACCAAAGAAGGTTTGATTTTTGCAAGTGCTTTACTTAAAAGTATGGTAGAAAAAGGGCTTACAAGTGGAGAAATTCAAAAAGAATTAAACGCAAAAGAATTTGAAAAACTTGAAGCTATCAATCCTTTAAATGGAAGAAAATCTGTTTTAATTATGGGCGAGCATGTATTGATGGATGGTGGAAGTGGACTTGTACATACTGCACCAGGACATGGCGAAGATGATTACTATGCTTGTTTGAAATATGACATTGAGGTTTTAATGCCTGTTGATGATAGCGGATGTTATGATGAAACTTTAAGAGCTAAAGGGCTTTTGCCTTCTCATTTGCTTGAAGAGTTTATAGGTCTTCATATTTTTAAGGCCAATGAAAAAATTTTAGAACTTTTAGGCGAAAAACTTTTACATTCTTCTAAATTTATACACTCTTATCCATTTTGTTGGAGAACGCATAAGCCTGTGATTTATAGAGCTACTAAACAATGGTTTATTTTAATGGATGAACCAAAACTTCAAGGAAAAACTTTAAGAGAGTGTGCAAAAGAACAACTTTTAAAAACAACCTTTTATCCGCAAAGCGGAGTAAAAAGAATAGGTTCTATGGTGGAAAATCGCCCAGATTGGTGTATTTCAAGACAAAGGGACTGGGGAACGCCTATAGCCTTTTTTAGAGATAAAAACACTAAAGAAGTGATTTTTGATGATGAACTTTTTGACTTTGTAGCAGCTATTTTTGAAAAACACGGTGCTGATGCGTGGTGGGAGTTTGAAATCAAAGATTTAATTCCTGAAAATTCAAAATATAAAGCTGAAAATTTAGAAAAAGTATATGATATTTTAGATGTTTGGTTTGATAGTGGAAGTACTTTTAATGCGGTTTTAAATAGCGGACTTTATGACGCAGGAGAAAAAAGAGCAAGTATGTATTTAGAAGGAAGCGATCAACATCGGGGTTGGTTTCAAAGCTCTTTGCTTGTAGGTACAGCGATCAATGAAAGCGCGCCTTATGAAAGTATTTTAACTCATGGTTTTACTACGGATGAAAAAGGGCAAAAAATGTCTAAATCTAAAGGCAATGTGATTGCTCCTGAATATGTAGTAAAAACCTATGGAGTTGAAATTTTAAGACTTTGGATACTTTTAAGTGATTATTCAAGTGATTTAAAAATTTCAGACAATATCTTAAAACAAGTGGGTGAACAATACCGCAAAATAAGAAATACTATAAGATTTTTACTTGCCAATACAAATGACTTAAAAGATTTAGAAGTTAAAGAATTTAGTTTTATTGATAAATGGATATTAAGTCGTGCAACCAAAGTTTTTAAAGCAAGTAAAGAAGCATTTTTTGCTTATGAATTTGCTAAAGGTTTTAGTTTGCTTTTAAATTTCTTAAGTGCGGATTTAAGTGGGATTTATCTTGATATCAGTAAAGATAGACTTTATTGTGATAGTGAAAATGCTCAAAGAAGAAAATCTGCTCAAGTGGCTATGGCTTTGATAGCAAAAGAACTTTTAAATTTACTTGCTCCAAATTTAAGCTATAGTGTAGATGAGGCTTTAGAACATGCTAATGTTTTAATCAAAGGCGATGCAAAAGATGTATTTGATTTGAGTTTAACTCAGGATTTTGATTATGATTTTGGTATAGATGATACATTTTTAATGAGTGCTAGAGAGAAATTTTTTGAACAAATTGATATGCTTAAAAAAGATAAAATCATTAAATCCACCTTGGAATTAAATTTAAACATTAGTTTTAATAAATTCCCAAATGAGGAATTAGCCGATTGGTTTATGGTGAGTCAAATCAGCAATGAAAATGAAGAAATTTTAGCTGAATTTGAAGTAGAGAATGAGAAATTTAAAATCACCAAATCTTCGCTTTGTAAATGTCCAAGATGTTGGAAACTTCAAAGTAAAAATGAAGAAACACCTTGTTTAAGATGTGAAGAAGTTTTAAAAGGGGTTTAATGTTAGAAAATCCGATTCCAAATAGTATTATCATTGCAACTATAGCGGTGGTTTTGGCTTTTAGTGCTTTAGCAGTATTTTTGATCAAAAAAAACAAAGGAAAATAAATGATAACTTTAAAAGAAGCTTTAAAATACTCCAAAGAAGAACTTGAAAATTTAAAAAAAGAACTCAATGAAAAAGCAAAAAAAGAAAAAAAATTAGGTGCTTATATTGAACAATTTTTAGATAAAGACTTAAGCGTTTCAGGTGAAGGTGTGCCTGTAGCTATAAAAGATAATATCAGCGTAAAGGGCTGGGAGCTTACTAGTGCGAGTAAGATTTTACAAGGTTATATTGCTCCTTATGATGCAAGTGCGATTGTTAATTTAAAAGCTAATGGTTTTTCTCCTTTTGGGCGTTGCAATATGGATGAATTTGCTATGGGAAGTTCAACAGCGAGTTCTTGTTATGGAAAAACTTTAAATCCTTTAAATTTTGAGCGTGTTCCAGGTGGGTCAAGTGGTGGAAGTGCTGCTGCGGTAGCGGGTGGCTTGGCTTTAGCAAGTTTAGGTTCTGATACAGGTGGATCTGTACGCCAACCTGCGGCTTTTTGTGGTTGTGTAGGATTTAAACCGAGTTATGGAAGAGTGAGTCGCTATGGTTTGGCTTCTTATTCTTCAAGTTTGGATCAAATCGGGGTTTTAACGCAAAATGTAGAAGATGCGGCAATTTTATATGATGCGATCGCAGGATATGATAAAATGGATAGCACGAGTGCAAATATCGAGTTTATCAAAACCACTTCAAATTTAAATGCAAATAAAAAATTAAAAATCGCAGTGATTGAAAATTATGTCAATGATGCAGATAGCGAAGTAAAAAACGCACTTTTAAAAACCATAGATATATTAAAAGCTAATGGACATGAGATTGTATATAAAAATTTGCTTGATTCTAAGTTTGATATCGCAGCGTATTATATCATCGCAACAGCTGAAGCAAGTGCAAATTTAAGTCGTTATGATGGGGTGCGTTATGGCAAGCGTTCTGAAAATATCCAAAATTTAAAAGAAATGTATATAAATACACGCAGTGAAGGTTTTGGCGAAGAAGTAAAAAGAAGAATTTTGTTAGGAACTTTTGTTTTAAGCAGTGGATATTATGATGCGTATTATATCAAAGCACAAAAAGCTCGAGCTTTTATCAAGGCAAAATATGAAGAAATTTTGCAAGATTGTGATCTTATTTTTATGCCTGTAACTCCTACAACGGCTTTTAAATTTGATACTCAAAAAAGCCCTATGCAAACTTATTTAGAAGATGTTTATACTATCTCTGTAAATTTAGCAGGACTTGGAGGCATTAGTGTGCCTGTTGCAAAAGATAAAGAAGGGCTTAATATATCAGCACAACTGATTTGCAAAGCTTATGATGAACAAACCTTGTTAGATGGGGCTTTAAGTTTAGAACAAATGATTAAAAATTAAGGATGAAAGATGAAAATTGTAAAAAGAGCTTTAACTTTTGAAGATGTATTACTGCGTCCTGGGTATTCTGAAGTTCTACCTAAG
The DNA here is from genome assembly GCF_001763255.1 of Campylobacter sp. BCW_4338. NCBI lineage: Bacteria > Pseudomonadati > Campylobacterota > Epsilonproteobacteria > Campylobacterales > Campylobacteraceae > Campylobacter > Campylobacter sp. BCW_4338. The sequence goes on along the minus strand of NZ_MJYJ01000061.1, from coordinate 107,468 downwards.
GAAGTAAAAATTCACACTAAACTAACAAAAAATATCACTTTAAATATGCCTTTAATCTCTGCGGCTATGGATACCGTTACCGAACACAGAGCTGCTATCATGATGGCAAGACTTGGAGGACTTGGAGTGATTCATAAAAATATGGATATAGCTTCACAAGTTAGAGAAGTAAAAAGAGTGAAAAAAAGCGAAAGCGGAGTGATTATCGATCCTATTTTTGTAAGTCCTAAAGCAAGTGTTGCGGAAGCTTTAGAAATTATGGCAGAGTATAGAATTTCAGGTGTTCCTGTAGTAGATGAAGATAAGAAACTAATAGGCATACTTACCAATCGTGATTTAAGATTTGAGAGTGATTTTTCAAATTTGGTTGAAAATGTTATGACTAAAATGCCTTTAATTACTGCTCCAAAGGGTTGTACTTTAGATGATGCAGAAAAAATTTTCAGCACCAACAAAGTAGAAAAACTTCCTATAGTTGATGAACAAGGACGCTTGGAAGGACTTATCACTATAAAAGATCTTAAAAAACGCAAAGAATATCCTGATGCCAATAAAGATAATTTTGGAAGATTACGCGTGGGTGCGGCTATAGGAGTAGGGCAAATGGATCGTGTGGATGCTTTAGTTGAAGCAGGCGTTGATGTTGTTGTGCTTGATTCTGCGCATGGACATTCTAAGGGTATTATTGATACGATAAAAGCAATTAAAACTAAATATCCAAATTTAGATCTTATCGCAGGAAATATCGCTACTGCAGCCGCAGCAAAAGCACTTTGTGAAGCAGGAGTAGATGCGGTTAAAGTAGGTATTGGGCCAGGAAGTATTTGTACTACGCGTATTGTTTCAGGTGTGGGTGTGCCTCAAATTTCGGCCATTGATGAGTGCGTGGAAGAAGCAAATAAATTTGGCGTTCCTGTGATAGCTGATGGCGGGATTAAATATTCAGGTGATATTGCAAAAGCTTTAGCTGTGGGTGCGAGTTCTGTTATGATAGGATCGCTTTTAGCTGGAACGGATGAAAGTCCAGGAGAGCTTTTTACTTATCAAGGAAGACAATATAAGTCTTATCGTGGTATGGGTTCGCTTGGGGCTATGCAAAAGGGAAGTTCGGATAGATACTTTCAGCAAGGTACCGCTCAAGATAAACTTGTTCCTGAAGGTATAGAAGGGCGTGTTCCTTATGTGGGAAGTATAAGAAGCGTGGTGCATCAACTTTTAGGAGGTTTGCGTTCTTCTATGGGTTATGTTGGGGCTAAAGATATAGAAGATTTTCAAAAAAGAGCTGAATTTGTTGAAATCACTACTGCAGGGCTTAAAGAAAGTCATGTACATGATGTTACTATCACTCATGAAGCACCAAATTACAAGGTCAATCATCAATGAGTTTTGAAGAAAATTTAAAACACGCTAATGAATCTTTGGAAAAATTAAACAATCAAGAGCTTGCCTTAGATGAAAGTGTAAAAATTTACAAAGAGGGTTTAGAAAGTATCAAAAAAGCAAGACTTGAGCTTGAAAAAGCAAAATTAGAAGTGGAGCAAATCGATGAGTAAAATAGCGGCTTTACAGTTTCCAACTTTAGCTTTAAGTGAATCAAGGCTTGATTATTATCTCAAAGCTTCAAAAGACAATGGGGCAAATTTAGTAGTTTTGGGCGAATATGTGATCAACAGTTTTTTTACAGAACTTTTGCATATGCCAAAAAATATGATAAAAGAACAAAGTGAAGCTAAAAAAGAAAGCTTGATTAAACTTGCTAAAAAATACGAATTAGAAATCATCGCTCCTTATGTAAGCGTTGAAGCTAAAAGTTATAAAAAACTTTGCTTAAAAGTGACTCCAAATGGTGTTAAAAGTTATGAACAGCAAATTTTAATGCCTTATGAACATTGGAATGAAGAAAAATTTTTCAGCAACAAAACTCCATCAGAATTAAAAATTTTTACTTTTAATTATGAAAAATTAAAATGTGCTTTACTTTTTGGTTTTGAGACGCATTTTGATATTTTTTGGCAACAGATTATGGCGAAAAAAATTGATTTGGTTATCGTTCCTAGTGCTTGTACCTTTGAAAGTAAACAAAGATGGGAAGAACTTTTAAAAACAAGAGCTTTTTTAAATTCTACAAGCATTTTAAGAGTAAATCGCATAGGCAAAACAAAAGATGAGTGGAATTTTTACGGCGATACTCTGTTTATCAATGCTTTTGGCGAGATAGAAAGTAAATTAGGTTCTGAAGAAGAAATGCTTATTATAGAGCCTAAAAAAAGTGATGAAGCAAGAAAACTTTGGGGTTTTGATAAAATTCTTAAGAATTTTTAAAGAAGGTAAATATGAGAAAAATTTTACTTCAAATTTTTATTTTTAGCGTATTATTTATAGTAACTTTTGCCATTAATCGTATTTTAATGCAAAATTCTTTCATCCCTACAGGTTTAATTAGTGATAAAAATGAAATCTTTTTAATGTATCTTTTGGGTGTTTTTCATGATATAAGATTTTTAAGCGCAGCGTTTTTACCATTCTTGCTTTGTGGTTTTTTAAGTTTAATTTTTTCTAATATAAAAATAAATAATAAGTTAGTAATATATAGTAAAAATTTTTATTTCATTTTTTCAAGCGTTTATATAATTGTTCTTTCTTGTCTTTGTATAGGATTTTCTTATGCAAAATACTATTATTACGAAATTTACAAGACTAAATTTGATATTTTTATGTTTACTCTAAAAGATGATAATACAAAAACTATTTTAAGTATTATTTATCATGATTATCCAATTTTAAAAATTTTAGCTTTAATGTTGATTTTTGGAGTTTTTGTATTTTTTTTAAATTTGAAAATATTAAATTTAAAGCTAAAACCTGTTAATTTAAGATTATTTCCCTTAATAGCTTTAAATTTAATATTAATTATTGTTTATGTTATAGCCTTAAGGGGTCCCTTTAAGCATGTGGCTATAAATGTGCAAAATTATTCTTTTAGTGAATATAGTGTTGTAAATGATACAATGTTAAATCCAATTATGGCATTTTCTTGGGCTTTAAAACAATATAAAGAAGAAGCGGCTTTGAAGGTTATCACACCTTTGAAAGCACAAGAACTTAAAGAAAAACTTTTTGATTATTTGCATCAAAGTCCTATAAATCTAAAAGCTGAAAAGAATCATCCTAGTGTATTTGTTAACTTAATGGAAAGTTTTGGGCTTAATTTGGCTGATTTTGCAAATACAGAACATAATTTTTTAGGTTCGTTAGATAAACATTTTAAGCAAGATTTTTTATTCAAACGCTTTTTGAGTTCTAGTAATGGAACTATACCAAGTTTTGCAAACTTATTTTTTGTAAGTCCATTTTCTAATATTTCTACAAGCAAATTTCAGAAAACTTATTTGGATTTAACACCTATTGCTGTTTATAAGAAAGCAGGATATAAGGTGATTTTTGTAAGTGCAGGTAATGGATCTTGGCAAAATATTAAAAATTATCTCAGTATTTTGGGAGTAGATGAGATTATAGATGAAAATATTTTAATGAAAGAATATAATGGAGCAAAAGATAGTGAAAATGGTTATGGGGTAGCTGATGAGTTTTTATATAAAAAAGTTTATGACTTGCTTCAAAAAAATCTACACAACACCCTTATAATTGCTCTTACTATTTCTAATCATCCACCTTATAAAATTCCACAAAATGATTTGCCAAAATTACAAAACATTCCGCAAACTTTACTTAATATGCTTCCTTATGAAAAAGATAAACAAGATAATATTATCAAAGCTTATACTTATGCAAATAATGAATTTGGAAAATTTCTAGATAAAGTAAAACAAAGTCCATTCAAGAATAGTGTTATTATAGCAGCAACTGGAGATCATAGAGTACGCGAAATGAGTATAGATTTAAATTCCCAAAAAGCTTTTGCTTATAGTGTACCTTTTTATCTTTATATTCCTAAGGATTTACAAGATAATATTTATTATGATAAAGATCGTGTAGGATCTCATAAAGATATTTTTCCAACTCTTTATGCTTTAAGTTTAAATAATGTTAAGTATTTAAGCGTAGGCGGAAGAAATATGTTAGCAAGGCCAAGTGATGAGAAATTAGAATTTGGGATCAACGATGCTGTATGGATTGATAAAAAAGGTATTTATAGTGGCGGTAAAGGGTACTATTTTGAAAGTAATGATACTTTAAAAGATATGAATAAAGCTTTTAACCTTGATGGTTATACTAAAGACTTTGATAAATTTTATAGAGAGTTAAATTTATATCAATTAGCCGAGCGTTTAGGCATTTCAAAATAGGATTTATATTTTCTTTTTAGTAAAAAAGTGCTAAAATTTAGCCTTTAAAGTATAAAGGTTTAAATGATGCAAAATATCCATTTTATCGGCATAGGCGGTATAGGAATTTCCGCTTTAGCAAGATTTTTAAAAGAAAAAGGTTTTAAGATTAGCGGAAGTGATCTTAAAGAGAGTAAAATCACTAAAGAACTAGAAAAAGAAGGGGTTAAGGTCAGTATCCCTCATCATAAAGACAATATTTTAAACAAAGATTTAGTTATTTATTCTGCCGCTATCAAAGAAGAAAATCCTGAATTTAAACATGCTAAAGAATTAGGCATTAAATGCCTTTCACGCAAGGAAGCCTTACCTCTTATTTTAGAAGATAAACGTGTTTTTGCAGTTGCAGGAGCACATGGAAAAAGCACAACTTCAAGTATTTTAGCTTCTTTGCTTGATGATGCTTCTGTGATTATCGGAGCGATTTTAAAAGAATTTGGTTCAAATATGATTTATAAAGAAAGTCAAAACCTTGTTTTTGAAGCTGATGAGAGCGATAGTTCTTTTTTAAATTCAAATCCTTATTTGGCTATAGTTACCAATGCGGAAGCAGAGCATTTAGATCATTATGGCAATGAAGTTTCAAAACTCCATCATGCTTATACGCAGTTTTTAGATGTGGCTAAAATTCGCGTGATTAATGCTGAAGATGAGTTTTTGAAAAATTATAAAAATGAGTCAATCAAGCTTTATCCAAGTAAAGATATCAAAAACTGCACCATGTGTATAGAAAATTTCAAACCTTTTACAAGTTTTGAGTTAAAAGATTTAGGTGAGTTTAAAGTTTTTGGTATGGGATATCATTTAGCTCTTGATGCGTCTTTGGCGATTTTGGCGGCTTTAAATTTTTTAGATATAGAAACGATAAGAACTAGGCTTAAAAATTATCAAGGTATTAAAAAGCGTTTTGATATTTTACATACTGATGAAAATTTGGTTTTAATCGATGATTATGGTCATCATCCAACCGAAATAAAAGCGACTTTAAGTGCAGCACAAGAATACGCAAAATTAGGCGGATATAAAAAAATCACAGCTATCTTTGAACCCCACCGCTACACGCGTTTAGCTGCAAATTTAAAGGAATTTGCAACGGCTTTTGAAGGTGTTGATGAGCTTGTAATTTTACCTGTTTATGCTGCAGGAGAAGAACCTATAGAGCTTGATTTAAAGGTAGTTTTTCCTAAGGCTTTATTTGTAGAAGATATTAAAAGAGAGGGTAAATTTTTGGTGGCTTCTAAGGGGCAGGTTTTTGAAGAAGGGCTTATTATAGGTTTTGGTGCAGGAGATATCAGTAATAAATTAAGGCAAAAGAATGAGTAGATTTTTTTTATATCTTTTAATCATCTTAATTTTAACCTTAATCACTTTTGCTTTGCGTGAAAAATTAGGCAAAAAAACTAAACCTTTTTTTGGTATTTTGCTTGTGATTTTTATTGTTTTAGCGGTATTTTTTGAATTTGAAAATACGCAAAAAAGTCATTTAAGAACAGATATTATCGTAGCTTTTAATCAAAATAAAAATATTTTATGTAAAGATATCAATGTTTCTAAGGCGTATTTTAATTATGAATTTGGTACAGGAAGTTTTATTTCAAAGGATAATAATCAAAGTTTTAATTCTTTAATCATAGATATTAAAGATTGTAGGTTAAATGATGAATGATACAAAAGAAGAATTGATCTCAAAGCTTGATTTAAACAGCTATTTAGAAGAGTTTAAAGCCCTTTTTGCAAGAGATAAGGAGATTTTTTTACAAGGAGATTCTAATCTTCATTTTAAACGCATACATGAGCTTTGCGAGGTGGAATTTCCTACTATGCCAGAGCTTAGCAATCTTGATAAAGCCTTAGTTCATTTAAGCAAGCAAGGAATTTTACATTTAGATGAAATTTTTGAATTTGTAAAAATTTTTCGTTATTTTGAAAAGTTAAAAAAAATAAAACTAGGAACAAATTTAGACTCTTGGCTACAAAAGATAGAATTTGTTAGCGGGGCTTTGGAGCTTTGTTTGAATTTCGATGAAAAAGGGGAGTTAAAAGAAAGTTTAGATGAAAGACTTGTAAATCTTAATACTGCTTTAAGATTAAAAAATGAAAGCATAATAGCTGAGTTTAAGAAATTTTGCTACACAAAAGCTTTGATGCCTTATCTTATCGATACACAAATCCATCTTATAAACAATCTTGAAGCCTTGCTTGTAAGAGGTGGGTTTAATCATGCTATTAAAGCAAAAATCATAGGCAGGAGTAGTAGTGGCGGCTTTTATATCGTGCCTTTAAGTGTTGAAAATTTGCAAAATGATATAGAAAAAATCAAAAATCAAAAAGAAGAAATTTATTATGAATACGCTAAAAATTTCTCAGCTTTTTTAGCAAAAAACCTACCTTTTTTAAAATTTATCAATACAGCCTTTGATCTTTTTGATCATTATAGTGCTAGGGTTTTGCTTGCTAAAAAAAGGGATTTTGAATTTATTTTGTGCGATCAAAGTACGGATTTAGTGCTTAAAAATTTCGCCCATCCTGCCTTAAAAAATCCAAAAAGCGTGAGTTTGGAATTTAAAAAACAAGTTTTAATCATCACAGGGGTAAATGCAGGCGGAAAATCCATGCTTTTAAAATCCATGCTAAGCGCAGCATTTTTAGCTAAACATCTTTTGCCTATGCATATAAAAGCAAGTGAAAGTAAAATCGGTACTTTTAAAGAATTTGATGCCATCATAGAAGATCCGCAAAATGTTAAAAACGACATTTCAACTTTTGCAGGAAGAATGTTGCACTTTTCCAGGCTTTTTTCTAAGAAAAATTTGCTTTTAGGTATCGATGAAATAGAGCTTGGAACAGATTTTGAAGAAGCAGCTTGTTTGTATAGTGTGTTAATTTCAAAACTCATAGCTAATAATCTTAAAATCATCATCACCACGCACCACAAACGCCTTGCCATGCTTTTAGCAAAGAATGAGCAAGTTGAACTCATCGCTGCTCTATATGATGAAGAGCTTTCACGCCCAAAATATGAGTTTTTAAAAGGTACTATAGGAAAATCTTATGCCTTTGAAACCGCTTTGCGTTATCAGATTCCGCCGAATTTAGTTAGCGAGGCTAAAAAGCTTTATGGCGAGGATAAAGAAAATTTAGAAGAGCTTGTGGGTAAAAATATCAATCTTGAATTAGAACTAAAAGCTAAGCTTGAAAATGTCGAGAAAAAAGAGCAAAAAGTCGATGAAATTTTACTTTCTTTAAAAGATCAAAAAGAAAAAAATGAACAAGAATTTCGTACGAGTTTGAGAAATTTAGAATTTAAATTTCACAAAGCCATAGAAGAAGCTAAAAAAACTATACAGCTTAAAGACACAAAAGATAAGCAAAGAAGTCTTAATAAAGCCAATGAGCTTAAAAAAGAAATCATTTTGCCAAGTATGGAGCAAAACGAAGAATTGCATGTGGGGGATTTTGTAAAATATGAAAAAATTAAGGGTAAAATCATAAGCATTTCTAAAAACGATGCTATGGTTGAAAGCGATGGGATCAAACTTCGTGTGCCTTTAAAACTGCTTAAAAAAAGCACTCCTACACCTAAAATAAGTCCAAAAACAAGCATTAGTGTTGCAAAACCGACTAATCTTAGCGTTAGCTTGGATTTGCACGGGCTTAGGAGTGATGAGGCTATTTCAAGGCTTGATAAATTTATTTCAGATGCTTTGCTTGCAGGATTTGATGAGGTTTTGATCTATCATGGCATAGGCACAGGAAAGCTTGCCTTTGCGGTAAGAGAGTTTTTAAAAACTCACAAAAGTGTCAAAGGCTTTAATGACGCACCGATCAATCAAGGTGGCTTTGGTGCTAAGGTGGTGAGATTATGAAAAACATTATGATATTAAGCGGAGCGGGTTTGTCTGCTCCAAGTGGGCTTAAAACTTTTAGAGATAATGATGGACTTTGGGAAGAATACGATGTGATGGAGGTTTGCTCCGCAACAGGTTTTAGAAAAAATCCTAAAAAAGTACTTGATTTTTACGATGCAAGAAGGGCACAACTTCAAAATGTAAAGCCAAATCACGCTCATGAAAAAATCGCACAATTAAAAGAAAAATGGGGTAAAAATCTTTTTGTCATCACGCAAAATGTAGATGATTTGCTAGAGCGTGCAGGGTGTAAAGATGTGATTCATTTGCATGGCTTTTTGCCTGAACTTCGCTGCTTAAAATGCGAAGAAATTTTTAATATAGGCTATGAAAAAATCACAGATAAACAATGCCCAAAATGCAAAAGCAAGAATTTAAGACACAATATAGTCATGTTTGAAGAGCAAGCTCCTGCTTATGCTACGCTTTATTCTTTGTTAAATCAAACTTCGCTTTTTATCAGCGTAGGCACAAGTGGGGCGGTTTTGCCTGTAGGGCGTTATGCTTCAATGTGCGAAAAAAGTATTTTAAATATCTACGAAAAAGATGCAAATTTAGAGCGGTATTTTGATAAAATCTATATAGAAGATATTATAAGCGCTATTGATAAAATCGCACTTGATATAGAAAATTTTATGAAAGATGGTAATGTTTGATTCTTTTTTAAGTGGAGTTTTTTTGGGCTTTGGAGTGAGTGTGCCTTTTGGACCTGTAAATATTTTGATTTTAACTTATGCACTAAAAGCTTTTAAAAATTCCATAGCTGTAGGACTTGGAGCATTTAGTATAGATATGCTTTATCTTTTTTTGCTTCAATTTGGGCTTTTAAATTTTTTAGACAATGTTATTTTTATGCGTTCTTTGGCGATTTTTGGTTTTTGTTTTTTAACTTATATGGCGTATTTGATGCTAAGAAAAAAGAAAGAAAGCTTAAATTTAGAGCATAAAGAATTTAAAGAAAGTCTTTTGAAAAGTTATATTAAAGGAGCTTTTTTAAATGGTTCAAATCCTTTTGTGATAGGATTTTGGCTTAGTGCTGCAAGTGTGGTTTTAAGCAGCGATCATGCTTATTTGATGACTTTAGGGCTTGTTGTGGCTATACTTTTTTGGGTAAGTGCTTTAGCCTTTGTGGTGGCAAGATATAGTCATGTTTTTAGTGCAAAAGTTGTTTTTATAATCAATATAATTTCAGCTATAATTATAGAGTATTTTGCTCTTAATTTATTATATAAAACTTTCTTAGGATAAAAAATGAATGCAAAAGAATTTTTAATCGAACTTTTAAAATTTAAATCTGTTACGCCAAATGATGATGGAGCTTTAAATTTTATCGCTATGGAACTGAGTGATTTTGAAGCTTTTTTCATAGAAAAAGAAGGCATTAAAAACCTTTTACTCACTAAAAAATTTAAAGATGAGGGTGAGCATTTAGCTTTTGGTGGGCATGTAGATGTGGTGCCTGCAGGTGAGGGTTGGAGTAGCGATGCTTTCGTGCCTATGGAAAAAGAAGGCTTTATCTATGCAAGGGGTGCTCAAGATATGAAAAGCGGAGTAGCGGCTTTTGTAGATGCTCTAAAGAATGCGGATTTTAAAGGAGCTAGACTGAGTCTTATTTTAACAAGTGATGAAGAAGGCGAAGCTATATATGGAACTAAGGCTGTTTTAGAATGGATGCAAGAAAGAGATATGCTACCTGATTATGCCGTGGTTGCAGAGCCAACCTGTGTTAAAAAAATCGGCGATAGTATCAAAATAGGGCGTCGTGGTTCTATCAATGGAAAGCTTTTAATCCGTGGAAAACAAGGGCATGTTGCTTATCCTGAAAAATGTATCAATCCTGTGCATGATTTTGCGCCAGTTTTAAAGCTTTTAGCGGGTTTTGATCTTGATCCTGGAAGTGCTGAATTTAGTCCTTCAAAAATCGTTATTACTGATATTCGTGGAGGTATGGGGGTATGTAATGTTACGCCAAATGATTTAAAACTTATGTTTAATGTTCGCAATTCCCCTGATACAAGCTTAGAAGATGTAAAAAGCTATGTAGAAAAAATTTGTCATGGTTTAAACTATGAGTTAGAGCTAAAACAATCAAGCGAAGCTTTTTTGACAAATATCGATAATAAAATCGTTCAAAAAATGAATGAAAGCGTTCAAAAAATCACTCATGAAGTGCCAGAGCTTAATACTAAAGGCGGCACAAGTGATGCAAGGTATTTTGCAAAATATGGTGTAAAAGTAGTGGAATTTGGGGTTTGTAATGATAGAATTCACGCTATTGATGAAAGAGTAAGCATAGAAGAATTTGAAAAACTTTGCCTTGTTTTTAGGGATTTGATAGAGAATTTTTAAAGGTTTAAAATGATCATTAACGGAGAAAAACTTGATTTTAAAGAGCTTAAATTTATGGATTTTATCAAAGAAAAAGGTTTTAAAATCGAACTTATTGCTTTAGAATTAAATGGAGAAATCATGCCAAAAAGTGAGTTTGAAAATTTGATTTTAAAAGAAAATGATAAAGCCGAAATCGTAAGTTTTGTAGGGGGTGGATGATGAGAGTGAAATTTAATGGCAAAGAACTTGATACAGACTTTAAAACAAGTTTGGAATTTTTTGATAATATCAGCAAAAATGAAAACGATGTATGGATTATCAATGGTTTTGCAACAAAAGAGAATATCGCTTTAAACGAAGATGATGAGCTTTTTTGTATAGAAAGAAATACTTTACCTCCAAAAGATGCGCTAGACGCTATGATGAGAGCAAGACACACTCCAAAACTTCACGACAAGCTTAAAAATGGACGTGTGGCAGTTTGTGGTTTGGGCGGACTTGGATCGCATATAGCGATAAATTTAGCAAGAAGCGGTGTGGGGTTTTTAAAGCTGATTGATTTTGATGTGATTGAGCCTAGTAATTTGAATCGTCAAGCTTATCGTGTGAGTGATTTGGGTAAATTTAAAACCGAAGCTTTAAAAGAGCAAATTAGCGAGATTAACCCTTATATTAGCGTTGAAATTTGCACTTTAAAAATCGATGAGGATAATTTAAAGTCTTTGTTTAAAGATATAGATATAGTTTGTGAAGCCTTTGATAGTGCTATCGCAAAAGCGATGATAGCACAAAATTTTCATAGATTTTACAAAGATAGTATTTTAATCTGTGCTTCAGGACTTGCGGGTTATGGCGATAGCAACAGCATACAAACAAGAAAAATTGCTAAAAATTTCTATGTATGTGGGGATTTGGTAAATGGTGCTAAGCTAGGAAATGGACTTATGGCGCCAAGGGTAAATATTTGCGCAGGACATCAAAGTAACCTTGTTTTAGAGCTTTTAGCAAATAAGGAGTAAAAATGCAAGAAAATTTAAAAAATGATAAATTAAAAATAGGCAAATACGAGTTTGATTCAAGATTTATTTTAGGTTCTGGAAAATATTCGCTAGAGCTTATAAAATCAGCCATAGAAGAAGCTAAAGCGCAGATTATCACTCTAGCCTTACGCCGTGCAAATACAGGGGAAATTGCTAATATACTTGATTATATCCCTAAAAATATCACACTTTTACCCAACACTTCAGGCGCAAGAAACGCCGATGAAGCCTTACGTATTGCAAGGCTTTCAAGAGAGCTTGGTTGCGGAGAACTTATCAAGATAGAAGTGATAAGTGATAGTAGGTATTTGTTGCCTGATAATTATGAAACGATTAAAGCTTGCGAGCTTTTAGCTAAAGAGGGCTTTACGCCTTTACCTTACATGCATGCTGATCTTTACGCAGCTAGAGCTATGCGTGATGCAGGAGCTGCGGCTATCATGCCTTTGGCAGCACCTATTGGGAGCAATAAAGGCTTATGTGCTAAGGAATTTATACAAATTTTGCTTAATGAAATTGATTTGCCTATTATTGTAGATGCGGGTATTGGAAGTCCTGCGCAAGCTTGTGAAGCTATGCAAATGGGAGTAAGTGCGGTGATGGTAAATACAGCCATAGCTGAAGCTAAAGATATAGCTTTAATGGCTAGAGCTTTTTCTTTGGCGGTAAATGGAGGAAGAGCGGCTTTTTTAGCAGGTTTGGCAAGTGTGAGCGAGGCTAAAGCAAGTTCTCCATTAACAGGCTTTTTAAGGGATTAATCATGCAAGATTATATGCGGCATTTACCTCACATGCAGGAAATAAAAAGCGAAATTTTAAACAAGGTTTTAACTCAAGTTCAAAGCTATGATGAGAGTCAATTTAGTGCCAAAGATGTTAACAATGCTTTAAATCAAACACATTTAAGCATAGAGCATTTAAAAGCCTTGCTTTCAAGTGCGGCAGAAGATTTCATAGAAGAATTAGCCTTTAAATCCGCTAAAGTCAAGCAAAAATATTTTGGAAATTCTATCTCTCTTTTTACTCCGCTTTATTTGTCAAATTATTGTAATTCTAAATGTGTTTATTGTGGTTTTCAAAAAGGCAATAAAATCGCAAGAGCTAAGCTAAATGAAGCTGAAATTCACGAAGAAATGCAAGCCATTGCTAAAAGTGGTTTAGAAGAAATTTTAATGTTAACAGGCGAGGGTAGGGAGTTTGCAAGTGTAGAATATATAGCAAATGCTTGCAAGATAGCTAGAGAGTATTTTAAGGTTGTAGGTGTTGAAATTTATCCTATGAATGAAGAAGAATATAAAATTTTGCATGAAAAGGGTTGTGATTATGTGACTGTTTTTCAAGAAACTTATAATCCTTTAAAATATTCTAAAATTCATTTAGCTGGCGAAAAACGCATTTTTCCTTATCGCTTTAATGCTCAAGAAAGAGCTTTAAAAGCGGGTATGCGTGGAGTGGCTTTTGGGGCACTTTTGGGTATAGATGATTTTAGAAAAGACGCTCTTGCTACGGCACTTCATGCACATTTTTTACAACAAGCTTATCCGCATGCTGAAATTTCTATTTCAGTACCACGTTTAAGACCTATTATCAATAATGCCAAAATCCATCCTAAAGATGTGAGTGAAAAACGCCTTTTGCAAGTACTTTGTGCTTATAGACTTTTTTTACCTTTTGCGGGCATTACCATTTCAAGTCGTGAAAGAATAGGTTTTAGAGATGAGGTTATCAAGCTTGGCGCTACTAAAATGAGTGCAGGAGTAAGTGTGGGTATAGGTGAGCATAAGGGCGAGAAAAAGGGTGATGAGCAGTTTGAAATTTCAGATGATAGGAGTGTAGATGAAATTTTAAGCATGCTTAAAAGATCAAATTTGCAAGCTGTGATGAGTGATAGCATTTATGTGGGATAAAAAAATCATCGCCATAAGCGATAGAAAATGTGTGCAAATAGACTTCTTAAAGCAGATTGAAAAACTTTCTAAGGCTAAGGTAGATGCTATAGTTTTAAGAGAAAAAGATTTAAGTGAATTTGAATACTATGACTTAGCAAAAGAAGTTTTAAGCATTTGTACAAAGCAAAAAGTGACTTGTTTTTTACATTCTTTTGATAAGGTTTGTTTAAAATTAGGGCATCATTATTTTCACGCGCCGCTTTCTTTGCTAAGAAAAGAGCCTAAATTAATAAAATATTTTCATATACTTGGCACTTCAGTTCATAGTAAAGAAGAGCTTTTAGAGGCGATGAGCTATAAGGTAAATTATGCTTTTGTAGGACATATTTTTGAAAGTTCTTGCAAGGTGGGTTTAGAACCTAAAGGGCTTGATTTTTTAAAATCCTTACTTGAATTTAGTCAAATTCCACTTTATGCCATAGGCGGTATCAATGCTCAAAATATAGAAAATTTTAAAGATATAAATATAGCAGGTGTTTGTATGCGTGAAATTTTAATGAAAGAAAAAGATCTTAAAAAGTATCTTTTAGAATGTAGGCAAAATTTACGATGAATAAAATTCTTTCTTTACCAGAAGATTTAAAGCAATTAAAAGGTGTCAATTATAAAAAAATTAAATCTTGCACTTTTGCTAAATATACACAAACGGATACTTCGCATTCTACTTTTGTTAATATAGGAAGTCATCTTTTAACTTTTGTTCGCAAAGGATATAAAATTTTACACACTGCATCAAAAGATTATAAGATTAACTCTTATGAAACTTTGTTTTTAAAAGCTGGGAGCTATACTTTAAGCAATGTAGGACTTAGTAAAGGAGTTTATGAAGCTTATTTATTTTTTTTGACAATGCATTTTTAATTGAGCTTATTTATAAGTATAAAGATTTTTTTAAACTAGATCAAAAGTTTCAAAACTATGAAATTTTTTGGGTAAAAAATGATAAGATTTTGCAAGGAATTTTCGAAAGTTTTTCACCGCATTTTGAAGAAAATACGCAAATTTTAGATCCTATAGTGAGTTTGAAATTTGAAGAGATTTTTTTACATTTGCTTTTAAATAAGAATATTTATTTTATTAGTTTTTTATCAGGAATTTTAAAAGAATTTCGCCTTGATCTTTCCCAACTTTTTGAGTATTGTGGTAGAGAATTTTTAAGCGTAAATGAAATGTCTAATTTTGCGAAATTAGATTTAGCAACTTTTTCTAAAGAATTTAAGAAATGTTTTGGACAAAGTCCTAAAAAATGGTTAGATGAAAAAAGATTGCAAAAAGCAAAGATTTTACTTAAATTTTCTAAAAAAAATATCAATGAAATAGCTAATGAGTGCGCTTTTTCTTCAGTAGCTTGGTTTATTGAAAGATTTAAAGAGAAATATGAGCAAACTCCTAAGCAATATCAAAAAACAAAAAACTTGTATTTTTTATCAAAAAACTAGCACATTTTTTTTATCTAAATAAATATAATTCAATGAAAATATTTTTAAATAAAGGAGAAAATATGAAAAAATATGTTTTAAGTTTAGCGCTTCTTGGAAGTTTGCTTGGTGCAAGTGAATTAAAATATCAAGAATTTGATGGTTTTAAAAGCCCTGAAAGTATTTTTGTAGATAAAAACTATGTTTATGTATCTAATGTAGGAGAAAAACTTGAACCTTTGGCGAAAGATAATGATGGATTTATTTCTAAGCTTGATAAAAATGGCAAAGTGCTAGAATATAAATTTTTAACCCATCTTAATGCACCAAAAGGCATGATGGAGATTGGAAAAACTCTTTATGTGGTAGATATCGATGTTTTACGCGGTTTTGATCTTAAAACTAAAAAAGAAATTTTTAATTTACCTATTAAAGGTGCAATCTTTTTAAATGACATAGAAAAATTAGACGACAATACGCTTTTGGTTAGCGATACTGGCACAGGACTTATTTTAAAGGTTGATTTAAAAACTAAGCAATATGATGAATTATTAAAACTTGATTTAGTAAAATTTGGTGGTCCAAATGGGTTATATCTAGATAGAAAAAAACATAAGCTTTTTATAGCTGGTTATCATCCTGATGGTGTAAGTGGCGGTGTTGTAATGGCTTATGATTTAAATACAAAAGAACTCAGTATAATTAAAAATGAAAAAGAATCTTATGATGGAATAGTTCCTTATAAAGATGGTTTATTGGTAAGTTCTTGGGGAAATAATCTAAATGGATATATTTATAATTTAGATAATGTTAAATCTGTAAAACTTGAATTTCCTTTGATGAAAGGTCCTGCAGATATATTTATTGAAGGTAATATTTTATGGATTCCTAAGATGGCAGAAGGTAAAATATTCAAAGTAGAACTTAACAAATAAGGCTTTTATGGCTTCTTTTAAAAAGATATTTTGGATTAATGTTATTATTGTTATTATTGTAGCTTTTAATCTTAGAGCCCCAATTACTGCAGTGGGCCCTATTATTGATATTATTAAAGATAAGTATTATTTAAACTCAACCGTAGCGGGCATACTTACAAGTCTTCCTTTGATAGCTTTTGGAAGTATTTCTTTTATTGTGGGGTATTTTTCTCCTATTCGTGCTATTGTTTTTGGAATTTTTTTAATTTTTTTAGGCGAAATTATTCGTTCTTATTTTGGTGTATATGGCTTATTTTTAGGAATGTTAGCAATGGGCTGTGGTATAGCAATTGCAAATGTTTTACTTCCTAGTTTTATTAAAGAAAAATTTCCAAAAAAAATCGCAAGTATAATGGGAATTTATAGTCTTGTTTTGAGTATTTCTTCGATTATGGGTATTGCTTTAGCTATACCTTTGCTTAGTGTATTTGATTTAGCTGGAGCTATGTTTTTCTGGGCTATTTTTTCTTTTGTAGCTTTAGTAGTTTACTATCCTCAAGCTAAAAATGGTAGATTTTTTCGCATTAAGAAAAAAGCTTATAAAAAAATCAATCTTTTTACAAATTTAACAACTTGGAAAATTACTCTTTTTATGGGATTTCAAAGTTTTTTAGCTTATTCTTTGTTTTTTTGGTATGTTCAAATTGTTGTAGAAAAAGGATTTGATAAAGAATTTTCTACAAGTATGGTTTTATTTGCTCAACTTGTTGCAGCTCCAGTGTCTCTTTTTGGCCCTTTACTTTTAGGAAAATTAAGACAAAATTTACATACTTTTTACATAGCAGGTTTGTGCAGTATGTATGTGATCGCTTTTGGTATGCTTTTTGTTTTTGATAGTAAAACTTCTATTATCATTAGTGCTTTTATCATGGGTTTTCCATGGGGTGGAGTTTTTGGCATTGCATTGCTTTTTATCGCTCAAAAAAGTTCAAATACCCAAGTAGCAGCAAAGCTTTCTGCTTTAGCTCAAGGTTTTGGATATTTAATCGCAGCACAAGGGCAGTGGATTATAGGCTTTTTACATGATAAATTTGAGAATTTTTCACTTGCTATTTTGATGTTGATTTTTGTAGGGGTTTTGGTAAATATCTTTGGATATTTATCTTATAAAAGCCAAGTTATCAGATAGTGCTTTTTCTAGTAAAATATCCCCACCATTTTTTTGTGCTATATTTTGCAATCTTGTAGAAATATCTTCTAAGTTAAGTTTTAACATTGCTTTTAAAAAATCATCAAGATTGATCGAATCTTGCGTGAAAATTTGACATAAAGCTTGATCTTGTAAAAATTTAGCATTAAAGTATTGATGATTTTTAGCTGCATAAGGATAAGGTATGAAAATAGCAGGCAAGGTGTTGGCGCAAAGTTCAAAAAGGGTACTTGCACCTGCTCTTGATATAGCTAGATCTGCATTTTTCATTTTTTCTTCCAAATTTGAACTAAAGTCAAAAACATCAGCTTGGATATTTAAGCTTTGGTAGTGTTTTTTGCATTTTTCAAAATCATTTTTTCCGCATTGATGGATGATTTTGATGTTTTGCTCTTGAAGCTTTGGGGCGAGATTTAAAGCTAGTTCGTTTATAAAGCTAGCTCCTTGTGATCCTCCTAGGAAAATAATATTTTTTAATTCTGTGCGAGTCCTAGCATTATCAAAAAATTTATTTGCCACAGGATAAGGGCTGAATTCTTTTTCAAAGGCGCTAAAAAATTTTGTAGCGAAAGGTTTTAAAAGCATATTCAAAGAGCCACTTTTTGAATTTTGCTCGTGTATAAAAAGAGGCAAATGTGAGAATAAAGCCGCAAAAGATGCAGGAGCTGCACTATATCCACCTACACTAAAAACGGCTTGGATGTGGTATTTTTTAAAAATTTCTCTACAATCTTTGGAGAGTTTTAAGGTGTGGAGCAAAGAACTGATTTTGCCAAATTTGCTTTGATTAACCACTCCTTTAGAGCTTAAAAAAAATTTTTCCTTAAAGCATACTTCATTTTCAAACCAAGCTTTATCTTGACCATTTTGACTGCCTATGTATACACATTCTATATTTTTTTTAATCGCACTTTCTAATAAGCAACGCACTATGGCTAAATGCCCTCCAGTTCCGCCACCTGTTAAAGCTATTGTCATAATTTAACCTTTTTTGAAATCATTAATACATATCCTATGCCTATGCAAATTGCCCACATTGAACTTCCTCCATAGCTTAAAAGTGGAACCGCTACACCTTTTAGTGGAGTAAGAGAAATAATACCAAAAGCATTCATAAAGAAAGAAAAAAGTAAAAGTAAGGCTATGCCTGAACAAAAAATAAAATCTTGTTTAGCTTCGCATCTTCCTGCAATTCTAAAAATTCTTAAAATCATCCAAAGATAAATATAGCAAATAACTCCAAGACCTAAGAGTCCTATTTCTTCAGTAATTCCTGAAAGAACAAAGTCAGTATGCACTTCACTTAAAAAGCCTAATTTAAAAGTTCCAAGTCCTAGGCCTTCACCAAACATTCCTCCATGGGCTATAGCATTTAAAGAGTGCGAAATCTGATAAGGTTCGCTGTTGCTACTTACTCTCAAAGCATTTGCTAGCCAATCAGGAAGCATAGGTAAAAAAGCATCTTGTATATTCCCCCACCAAGAAGCGATTCTTTGAATTCTTCTTTGGTTGCTAAAAATTACCATTATACCTATCATCATAATGATTAAAGTTCCAAAAGCAAAAAGCCTTTTACTAGCTCCTGCAAAAAAAGCTAAAGCTAGAATCAAAAAGAAAGAAATTACGCTTTGTCCTAAATCGTTTTGAGTGATATAAATATATCCTATAACTATAGAAGCTAAGATGCAATAAGGTAGAAGAATTAAAGCCTCGTGTCTGATAGCTTTTTTGCTATCATCAATACGCCT
Organism: Campylobacter sp. BCW_4338; assembly: GCF_001763255.1. Lineage (NCBI taxonomy): Bacteria > Pseudomonadati > Campylobacterota > Epsilonproteobacteria > Campylobacterales > Campylobacteraceae > Campylobacter > Campylobacter sp. BCW_4338. The sequence continues at coordinate 88,602 of NZ_MJYJ01000061.1, read as the reverse complement.
TGTATAGCTCCATGCTAAAAAATAAATCAATCCTATTTTAAAAAATTCCACAGGAGAGATAGAGAGTGGGCCTAAGCGTATCCAGCGTTTAGCTCCTCCGCTAGCTGTTGCTAATGCAGAAGGTAAAAATGGTAAAATGATAATAAAGATAAAAGAAATAATCAAAATAGCTAAAATAATTTTTTTAGAAAGTGCCTTATCAGGATCCAATCGAGAAATAAAAAACATTATAAGTATGCCACTAATTCCAAAAAAAAGCTGACGAATAAAAAAATGAAACTCGCTATAGTCAAGAAAAAGAACAGTAAAAGCTGTAAGAGAGTATGAAAATACTATTCCTATGGTGATTAAAATACAACTTAAATAAAATAATCTTTTATCAGCAACCATTATAATTATAACTTTTCTTTATTGGAATTAAAATTTTAAAAAGTTTTATTATAACTAAAATAAATTAAATTTTTTGCTAAGTTTTTGTAAGGAAAATTTGCTAAAATTAACAATAAAAATATAATAAAAAAGGCAAATTATGAATCAAATCCATAAAATTCTCATAGCAAATAGAGCTGAAATAGCTGTTAGAGTAATCCGTGCTTGTAGAGATTTACATATTAAAAGTGTTGCAGTTTTTACAGAGCCTGATCGTGAATGTTTGCATGTAAAAATCGCAGATGAGGCTTATCGCATAGGAACGGATGCTATAAGAGGATATTTAGATGTTGCTCGTATTGTCGAGATTGCTAAGGCTTGTGGTGCTGATGCGATCCATCCTGGTTATGGATTTTTAAGTGAGAATTACGAATTTGCTAAGGCTTGTGAAGATGCTGGAATTATTTTTATAGGTCCAAAATCTGAAGTAATCCATAAGATGGGAAATAAAAATATCGCTCGTAAGTTAATGGCTAAAAATGGCATACCTATTGTTCCAGGGACTGAAAAATTAAATTCCTATAGCATGGAAGAAATTAAAATTTTTGCTGAGAAGATTGGTTATCCTGTTATTTTAAAAGCTTCAGGTGGTGGAGGTGGACGCGGAATTCGCGTTGTTCATAAAGAACAAGATCTTGAAAATGCCTTTGAATCTTGCAAAAGAGAAGCTTTAACATACTTTAATAATGATGAAGTATTTATGGAAAAATATGTAGTTAATCCTAGGCATATAGAATTTCAAATTTTAGGAGATAACTACGGAAATATTATCCATCTTTGTGAAAGGGATTGTTCTATCCAAAGAAGACATCAAAAGGTAATTGAGATAGCACCTTGCCCTGGAATTTCAGATAATCTTAGAAAAACCATGGGTGTTACAGCTGTGGCAGCTGCTAAGGCTGTAGGTTATACAAATGCTGGAACTATAGAGTTTTTGCTTGATGATTATAATCGCTTTTATTTTATGGAAATGAATACAAGAATTCAAGTTGAACATCCAATTACTGAAGAAATTACAGGTATTGACCTTATTGTAAGACAAATTCGTATTGCAGCAGGAGAAATTTTGGACTTAGAACAAAGCGATATTAAACCTAGGGGTTTTGCTATTGAAGCTAGAATTACTGCTGAAAATGTATGGAAAAATTTTATTCCAAGTCCTGGAAAAATAGGAGAATACTACCCAGCTCTTGGACCATCTGTTAGGGTTGATAGTCATATTTATAAAGACTATACTGTACCGCCTTATTATGATTCCATGCTTGCAAAGCTTATTATTAAAGCAACAAGTTATGATTTAGCGGTTAATAAACTTGAGCGTGCTTTGAAGGAATTTGTGATTGATGATATTAGAACAACAATACCATTTTTAATCGCTATTACAAAAACAAGAGAATTTAGAAGAGGGTATTTAGACACCTCTTTCATAGAAACACATATGCAAGAATTATTAGAAAAAACAGAAGATCGTCATCAAGAAAATAAAGAAGAAGTTATAGCTGCAATAGCTGCTACGCTTAAAAAAATACGAGAAAGTAGAGAATAATAGATGGATTTTTTAGACAGTCTTAAAAGTATTAAAAAAGAAATGCAAGCTAACACCAATACCCCAAAATTAGCAAAGAAATCAAGCAAGAGTGGGGCAAGCGTAAAAAATTTAGAAAAACTAGCTAAAGATATTCGCGAAAAAAATCAAGAAACAAACATAGATAAGGAAATGCAAGAAATTTTCTTAAAGCAAGAAAAACTACAGGATGAATTTTCCGAATTTATCAAAAATGCAGATATTAAGAAAATTTAATGCTTGAGATTGGTTTTTGTACTCTTGAAGATCAGTGTCCTTACTTAAAAGATAAACGCTCAAGAATAGAGTATAAATACATTGAAAATTGCCCTAAAGAAATCAATAATGGGCTAATAAAACGAGGTTGGCGTCGTTTTGGTAGGTATTTTTCACGCCCTATTTGTAAAGATTGTGATGAATGTTTAAGTCTTAGAATTTTAGTTAATGAATATAATTTTTCAAGAAGTGAAAGAAGGGTTGTAAATAAAAATATTAACACCAAAGTTATGCTTAGAACACCCAATTTAAGCAATGAACATTTGTTTTTATATGATAAATACCATCGTTTTATGGAAGAAAAAAAGAACTGGAAGCGTTATGATTTAAGCTTTAAGCAGTATTATAATCTTTATGTCGATGGTTTTATGAATTTTGGATATGAGCTTGCATTTTATATAGAAGATAAGCTCGTTTGTGTTGATTTGATTGATATTTTAGAGGATGGAATTTCAAGCATTTATTGTTTTTATGATCCTGATTTTTCGTATTTTTCTTTGGGTAAATTTTCTTTGCTCAATGAAATACAAATAGCTAAAAAAATGAACTTAGATTATATTTATCTTGGGTATTTTGTAAAAAAGTGTCAATCTTTATCTTATAAAGCCGATTATACACCCAATGAAATTTTAAAAGGCACTAAAGAGCTTTTTGAAAATGAGGTTTTATGGGAGAAATAGATGCAAATCGTGCAAACTTTAGAAACTATCAATGTTAATACAGATGATATTAGCGTATTTCAGTATTTTAAAGACTTGATTACCAAAAATTTCACAAAGGTCATAGGACGAAAAAATAAAATTTTTTCTTTTTTTGAAGAAAATGAAATTCCACAGCGTCGTTATTTCTTAAAAGTTTTAGATCAAAAATATCGCAAAAGTACAAATGAAGGTATAGAGAATTTACAAGATGCTCATTTTAAAACTTTTAGATTAAATTTTGAGCAAAATAATATGCTTAAGCCTATGTTGTTTATCAAGATTGATTTTGCTGCGGGTAGAATTTTGATGAAGTTAAGCTCTAATGAAAAATTATTTGTTACCTATATAAGAAATTATTTTCAAGATCATAATATAGAATATAATGAAATGACAAATATTCTAATTTTAGAATATAAAAACGAGAATACTCTTGAACTTTTTGAAGCTTTTGCAGATGAGAGCGAGCATTTAAAATATTGCGTGAATTTTGAAGTTGACCGAGAAGAGTATAAAAAATTTCGCCAAAATATTCACAATAAAGAAAATATGAAATGGAAATTTAATGCTTTAGCTAAGCTTTTTAGTAATTATTTTAATACTTTAGAATGTACTCCGCAAAATGATCTTAGTGAAATCAGACAAAAATATTTGATTTTGGTAAAACTTTATCATCCTGATTTTCATCAAGGAAAAAGTGCAATAGAAAAAGCTTACGCAAGAGAACAGTTTGAAAAAATACAAATTGCCTATGATAACTTAAAAGCACTTTATAAGAATAATACTTAAAAAAATTAAATTAATCATTTTGGTTAATTTAATTTTTCTCTCTCATAAATTTTTCTTAATTTGCTATCTAGCTTAAAACAAAATTTAAAAAGTGCAGGTACTACGAGTAAGGTAAGCAAGGTCGAACTTATAAGTCCAAAGATAATGGCTATTGCCATAGGAGAATTAGCTTCATAGCCCGCACCCCTTGAAAGAGCGAGTGGGAGCATGGCAAAAATCATAGCAAAAGTTGTCATCAATATAGCCCTTAAGCGTGATTTTCCAGCGATTAAAAGAGCTTTATCAGGATCTAAACCTTCATGGCATTTTTTATTGGCCACATCCACAAGTAAAATAGCATTTTTCCCCACCATACCAAAAAGTAAGATGATGGCAATAAGTACAAAAAGCGAAAAATTATGCCCTGTGATAAAAAGTCCTATAGAAGCTCCGCCAAAGGCTAAAGGCATGGTTATCATGATGATTAAAGGCAGAATAAAACTTTCATAAAGTGCGGCTAAAACAAGATAAATTAAAACAAAAGCAAGTACTACTGCCATAGCAAAACCTTGCACGGTTTCACCTAAAAGATTGATAAAGCCTGAAAAAGCATAGCTAAGACTTGCATTATTATTTAAAATTTTATCCATATTATCTAGTAAAAGTTTTTGCACCGCTCCTAAGGAAAGATCATTTACTCCAGCTGTGATTTTCACAGAGCGGTTTTTATTGTAACGATTGATAGTTTTTAAATCCTTACTGTATATAAAATCCACCACGCTTGAAAGTTCTAAATTTACACCTTGGTTGTTTTTAATACTAATGCGTTTTAAAGCTTCTATGTTTTTTTTAAATTCTGGAGCAAAACTTAGGATAATATCATCTTTTGAATTGCCTCTATCCATACTTCCTACGCTAAGTTGCGAAAAAGAATACCCTAAAACCCCAGCGATATATTCAGGATTGACATCTAAAAGTTTAGCTTTTTCTTTGTTGATGCGTAAGGCTACTTCATCTTTTGTAGCATTAGCATTGTCGCTTATATCTACAATGCGTGCATTAGTGCCCAAAATTTCTTTTGCTCGAGAAGCAGCTTCTTTTAGAGTGTTTAAATCATCTCCTAAGATTAAAAACTGCACGGGATCATCAATGCCTGCACCCTCTATCTTTGGAAGTTCTAAAATTTTGATTTTTAAACTTTCATCTTGAAATTTTTGACGATATAAACTTACTATAGCACTTTGTCTTAAATTTCTTTCGTCTAAATTTTTAAGTTTAACATAAATTTTAGCCTTTGTAGCATCTTTGGCATCATCATAGCCTACAAGTAAAAAAGCGTATTTGACATTGCTATCATTTTTGATTTTTTCAAGCAAATTTAAACTTTTTTCTTTCATGGATTCTAAACTTAAATCCTTTTTGCTTTCAAGTAAAACTTGAATTTCGCTATCATCTTCCATAGGTAAAAAATCAAGCCCTATGCGAGTAGCTAAAGCAAAAGAAAGCCCTACAAAAACAAGAGTGGCTAGGATAAATTTTGCTTTATTTTGTAAAATTTTATAGAGTAAATTTTCATACTTTTGCTCTATTTTTTCAAAAAAAGCTTCTGTTTTTTCATAAAACTTGCTTTCTTTTGGATTTAAAAATCTTGCTCCAATACTAGGTATTAAAAATACAGAAACCAAAAAGCTTATCACTATCCCACTTGCAACGCTTATGCCTAAGGCATTGAAAAAAAGCCCTGGTATAGAGTTCATATAAGAAATAGGGATAAAAACACAAAGTAAAACTATACTGATGCTTAAAACGCTAAAACCTATTTCATTGATACCTAAAAAAGCAGCTTGTAAAGGCGGATAAGTTTTTAGTTTTTTAGCGATATTTTCAATCACTACTATAGCATCATCGATAAAAATTCCTATGCTTAAGGTTAAAGCTATGAAAGTTAAGCGGTTTAAATCATAGCCTAAAAGATCGATAATAAAAAAAGTTGAAATGATAGAAGTAGGTATAGCTATGCAAGCAATGAGAGTTGCACTTAAATTTCTTAAAAATAAAAATACAATTACAAGGGTTAGAAAAATTCCCAAAACCATATCAAAAATCACTTGAGAAAGGTGCTTGTGGATATTTAAGCTTTTATCGTAAAGCACATTAATACTTATATCTTTTGGAATTTGTTTTTCTAAAATAGGCAAGGCATTTTTGACATTTTTAATCATTTCAAGGGTATTATAATTTGTGATTTTTCCGAGTTCTAAAAGCACCCCTTCTTTACCTTCGTATAAAGCACTTTGTTTTTCATCTTCATAAAGGCTTGAAATATTAGCAATATCGCTTAAAAATACCCCTGTTTTTATGCGAAGATTGCTAAGTTCTTCTAAATTTGTGGCTTCAAAATAGCCTTTGATGATATAGTTATCTTGATTGTTATTAAGTTCGCCAAGGGCTTGTTTAAAATTTTGACTTTTGATAATATTTGCTACATCAAGAGCATTAAGATTGTATTTTCTAAGTTCATTTGGTTTTAATTCTATGCGAATTTGGGGTTCTAAAAACCCCTTAGCCTCGATTTTACCTACTCCTTCAACTCTTTGCAAAAAAGGTTTTATTTTATCATTGATTTCACGCATGAGTTGTAATTTATCTTTAGAATATAAAAAAAGCGAAATAGCAGAACCAGAATCTGAACTGATTTTTTCAATTTCAGGCTTAGAAGGTAGGCTTAAAGTTCCTATTTTATCACGCACATCATTAGCAGCTACTTCAAGATTTTTACCCAGTTTAAACTCCACTACACTCACACTAAAATTATCATACGCAGCTGAGGTTATGGTCTTTACTCCATCAATCTCACTTAGAGCATTTTCTATTTCTTTGGTGATTTTTGATTCTACGAAATTTAAATCTCCATTTACCTTGCTTGTGATTTTTATAAGAGGTATGGAAACATTAGGAAATAAATTTACACTCATGCTAAAAGCAGAGATTAGCCCAAAAATCATAAGAGCTAAGAAAAACATTAGCACAGTAATTGGTCGGTTTATAGCTAGTTTAAACATTTTTAATCTTTAGTGATGATTCTACCTTCGCCAAAAAGCCCTGGTGTTAAATTTGTAGTTTGCACTTCAGCATAAATTTTTCTTGTTTTTACTTCTATACTTGGATAGATAAGGCTGATTTTTCCTTTAAATTCTGTACCATTTTGATCGATTTTATAAAAGAAATCATCGCCTAATTTAACTTTATCTTTGTATTTTTCATCAAAACTTAAAATCAGTTTGCTTTGTGGATAGGAAAAAATTTCTATCAAAGGTTGAGCTACTCCTCCTACTCCTTCACCCACTTGTATAAATTTATTTGCGATAATAGCATCATAAGGTGCACGCAATTCTTTTTTTGTCATGATATTTTTATAATAAGCTATATTGATTTTTGCTTTGTTTAAATTTAAATTAGCTGCATCAAACTTAGCTTTCATATCTTCATAGCTTTGTTTGTCTATAACATTTTCTACAGCTTTGATTTTTTGCATTTTGCTTTTGGTATTTTCGTATTCTACAAGAGCAAGTTGATAAGAATTTTGGGCATTTTGAAGAGCTATTTTTTCACTTTCTTGATCAAGAGCAAGTAAAAGTTCTCCTTTGCTGACTTTTTGTCCAATTTCTACAGGAATTTTTTGAACTAAACCTATGCTTTCAAGGGCAAGTTTGCTTTGTTTTGATGCTTCTACATTGAAACTTGCATAAATTTCTTCGCCAAAGGCGCAATTAAAAGCAAGAAGTAAAAATAGAATTTTTTTCATTCTTTAACCTTTGAATTAAGATCTATACCTGCATTAAAATAATAATTTGCTTTAGTAATTTCAAATTCATTTTTAGCAAGCTCTAAATCGCTTTGTGCTTTAAATTTAGCCTCTAAAGCTTGAAGATATTCCACATAAGAAACAAGTCCTGCTTGGTATTTTTTATCTACACTTTCAAAAGCTAAATTTGCAGCATTTAAGCTAAGATTAAGAGCTAAAATTTGTTCTTGTAAAACTTTTAAACTTTTGTCTAAATAATTTAATTCTTCTTTATTTTTTCTCTCACTAAATCTTGCATTTGCATTGGCTATTTGAACGTTTAAACGCTCTTTTTCAACTTCTTTAGCCCTTGCATTGAAATCAAAAATTTTCCATTCCATACCTAAAATAAACTGATTACCTTGAGAATATTTTTCTAAGAATTGATCTGCTAAGTTTACAAAAGGAGCTGGAACTTTTGGATTATAATTGTTTTTATAAAAGTTAAAATTATCTTGAATATAAAATTTTGGAAAATATTCAGCTTTTGCTAAATTTACACTTTCTTTAGCAAGATTGATTTGTTCTTTAGCTATCATTACTTCATAGTTTTGACTTTTTTCTTGTTGCGGATTTTCTAAAAAAGCATTCCCTTGCACTTTAAAATCTGTATTGCTTAAAATTTTAATCTCTTTTTGTATATTGGCAAGTTTTAATTCATTTTGACTGAGCTCTAATAAGCTTAAATGATATTTGGCTTTAATGCTTTCAAGTTCATCTTTAGGGCTAAGTCCTGCATCGTAAAATTTTTGCAATCTTTCAAAAGTTGATTTTAAAAAAGCTACTTTTTGTTGATTGGCTAGTAAAATTTTTTCAAGACTTAAGGTGTTAAAATAAAGTGTGATTGCATTTAGGGCAAGGTAATTTTTATTTTGTTCTTTGTCTAAAAGGCTTAATTTTTCTTTGCTTTCTAAAGCCCTTAAATTGGCCTCTCTAGCACCCCCATCAAAAAGCAAAAAATTAAGAGAGACTTTAGCAAATAAACTTTCTTGTGGATCGATAATGAAGCGATCTTTATTATTGGCTACATAAGCTGAGTTTAGACTAAGAGAGGGTAGGTAATTTCTAAAAGCTTCTTTACTTGTAAGTTTAGCTTGTTCGATTTGAATTTGTTTAATGAGATAGGATTCATTATTTTGACTTAGTGCTATAAATTCGTGCAAATTAGAAGCTAACATTGCTAAGGGATAAAGAGCTAAAAATATAGCTGATTTTAAATATTTTTCAAACATTTGATATTTTAGTATGCTTTATATAAATTTCAATTGAAGTTTTTTATATAAAATAAAATTTATTTGTTTTAAACATAAATTTTGTTAAAATCCTAGCTTTAAAATTTTATATTTAGGATGAAATTTTGTCGGTAAAAAATATTAGAAATTTTTCTATTATAGCTCATATAGATCATGGAAAATCTACTCTTGCAGATAGGATTATTAGCGAGTGTGGTGCTATTAGTGATAGGCAGATGAGTTCACAAGTTATGGATACTATGGATATAGAAAAAGAGCGTGGTATCACTATAAAAGCACAATCGGTGCGTTTAAATTATAAATTTAATAACGAAAATTTTGTTTTAAATCTTATTGATACTCCTGGCCATGTGGATTTTTCTTATGAAGTGAGTCGTTCTTTGGCAAGTTGTGAAGGGGCTTTACTTGTAGTAGATGCTTCTCAAGGTGTTGAAGCACAGACTATAGCTAATGTTTATATAGCGCTTGAAAATAATCTTGAAATCATTCCTGTGATTAATAAAATCGATTTGCCTAATGCTGATATTGAAAAAGTCAAGCATGAAATCGAGCATATTATAGGTATAGATTGTAAAGACGCCATTTGCGTGAGTGCAAAAACAGGAGTGGGTATAAAAGAGCTTATAGAAACAATTATTACTAAAATCCCTGCACCAAAAACAGATGATGAAGCTCCTACTAAGGCTTTAATTTATGATTCTTGGTTTGATAATTATTTGGGTGCTTTGGCTTTAGTTAGGATTTATGAAGGAAGTATTGCTAAAAATGATGAAGTTTTAGTCATGAGTACGGATAAAAAACATATAGTTCAAGATCTTTTTTATCCTCATCCTTTAAGCCCAATTAAAACTCAATCTTTACAATCAGGTGAAGTAGGCGTGGTGGTTTTAGGGCTTAAAACTGTAGGTGATGTACAAGTAGGCGATACTATTACTTTAGTAAAAAACAAGGCTAAAGAAGCCATAGGCGGTTTTGAAAAGGCTAAAGCTTTTGTCTTTGCAGGACTTTATCCTATAGAAACGGATAAATTTGAAGATTTAAGAGATGCTTTAGATAAGCTAAAACTTAACGATAGTTCTATTACCTATGAGCCTGAAACTTCTTTGGCTTTAGGCTTTGGTTTTAGGGTAGGGTTTTTAGGACTTTTACACATGGAAGTGATCAAAGAAAGACTTGAAAGAGAATTTAATCTTGATTTAATTGCTACAGCTCCAACTGTGACTTATGAAATTTATCAAACCGATGGAGAACTTGTTAAAATTCAAAATCCTAGCGAGCTTCCTCCTGTTAATAAAATCGATCATATAAAAGAGCCTTATGTTAAAGCCACTATCATTACTCCAAGTGAATTTTTAGGGAATTTAATCACTCTTTTAAATCGCAAAAGAGGAGTGCAGGTTAAAATGGACTATATCACACCTGAGCGTGTTTTGCTAGAATATGATGTACCTTTAAATGAGATTGTGATGGATTTTTATGATAAATTAAAGTCCTTAACAAAAGGCTATGCGAGTTTTGATTATGAACCTATAGAATTTAGAGTAGGGGATTTGGTAAAACTTGATATTAAAGTGGCGGGTGAAAATGTTGATGCGCTAAGCATTATCGTGCCTAATGAGAAAGCACAAGGTAAAGGAAGAGAGCTTGTTAGCGCTATGAAAGAAATAGTTCCTAGACAGCTTTTTGAAGTGGCCATTCAAGCAAGTATTGGAAATAAAATCATCGCAAGGGAGACTGTTAAATCCATGGGTAAAAATGTGACAGCAAAATGCTATGGTGGGGATATTACTAGAAAAAGAAAGCTTTTAGAAAAGCAAAAAGAAGGTAAAAAAAGAATGAAAGCTATAGGTAAGGTAAATTTACCTCAAGAAGCTTTTTTGAGTGTTTTAAAGATAGATTGATGATAAATTTAAAACTTGGCTTGAAATTTGCTTGTATTTTTAATACAATTTTAAAATAATTTTCTAAGGAGAAAAAATGTTTAAAAAATTTTTGATTTTTATAGCGCCTATTTTATTTTTGAGTGCTTGTGCAACTAAACAAGATACTTTTGCTCAAGTTAATCAAATTTCTAGAAATTCTCAATGCAGTTCTTGCGAAAGTCCTGATGGCTTTGAAGCAAAGATTAAAGGGCTTTTATACATTAGCGATGTTGGAATTCAATGTTGTGCCAATAAACGCACTTTAGACACTGGTATTGCTTTAAAAAAGGTTTATTTGCATAGATTTTATGATTTAAAAGAAGGACAAAAAGTTTTAAATGCTAAAGGGAAAAAGTTATTTGTTGATGTGAATTTTAATGCGGTATTTTATACTTATTTAAAACAAGAACTTGAAGCTAGAGGAATAGTTGTGCTTGACAATAACGATCAAAATTCACCTTATGTGAGTAAGATTGATTTAGAATTTATATCTTATGGAGCAACTCAAGATACTACAGGATTACATTCAAAACTAGTAGGAGTTTTACAAGTTAGCGATATAAACAAAAATAAGAAATTTACAATCCGCACCAAGCAAGATGTACAAGGTTTCGATGATCTAAAAGAAACAACTTTTTATACTCATTTGTTAATAAAACAAATGGCAAATAAAGCAGCTAGTTTAATCTCTGAACTTTGAGGTGTATAAATTGCGGAGCTTTTGCTCTGCTTTGCTTTTGTGATTTATGTGAGCTAGAGCTTTCTGAATTTTCCTTAAATGTAAGAAAGCTTGATAATAATTTCAAAGTCTATTCTTTTTATAAATACCATGAGATACAACACTTGCTTCACTCTAAACATTATTTTTATGGTTATTTCGTTTATAAAATGCTTGCTAAATTAAGTTTTGCAAAATTTAAAGATTTTTTTGATCCTAGAATGACAATTAATGTTATAGCTTTAGATGATAAGGTTGAAGATATGCTTTATTCACATTCTGCTATTTTAGCTAGATATCTTAAAACAAAATTTGTAAAACCTGTTTTTAATATTTTAAAAGCACAAAATCATATTAAATATTCTGGAAAAAGTTTAGAATTTCGTCAAAAACATAAAAGAAATTACAAACTCTTAAAAACCATTCACGAACCTGTAATTTTAGTAGATGATATTGTAACGACTGGTTCTAGCCTTTTGGAAGCTAAAAAAGTTTTAGAAGAAAATAAAATTTCTGTACTTTTTGCTCTTGTTTTAGCTGATGCAAAAGTTTAATATGCTATAATCAAAACTTTGAACTAATAGAAGGATTTTTATGGAGAATATTTTTAGCAAAGATTCTGATATTGAACTTGTAGATATAGAAAATTCTATAAAAAGTAGTTATTTAGACTATTCTATGAGTGTTATTATAGGTCGTGCTTTGCCTGACGCAAGAGATGGTTTAAAGCCTGTTCATAGAAGAATTTTATATGCTATGCAAAATGACGAGGCAAAAAGTAGGACAGATTTTGTCAAATCAGCCCGTATAGTGGGTGCTGTTATAGGTCGTTATCACCCACATGGAGATACAGCAGTTTATGATGCTTTGGTTAGAATGGCTCAAGATTTTTCTATGAGATATCCAAGTATTACAGGACAAGGCAACTTTGGATCTATAGATGGCGATAGCGCTGCTGCGATGCGTTATACTGAAGCAAAAATGAGCAAACTTTCTCATGAACTTTTAAAAGATATAGATAAAGATACGGTCGATTTTGTTCCAAATTATGATGGTTCAGAAAGTGAACCTGATGTTTTACCTTCTAGGGTTCCAAATTTATTACTAAATGGTTCAAGTGGTATAGCTGTAGGTATGGCGACAAACATCCCACCTCATAGTTTAAATGAGTTGATAGATGGAATTTTATATTTGCTTGATAATAAAGATGCAAGCTTAGAAGAGATTATGCAGTTTATCAAAGGTCCAGATTTTCCAACAGGTGGAATAATTTATGGTAAAAAAGGTATTATAGAAGCTTATCGCACAGGGCGTGGTCGCGTGAAAGTGCGCGCTAAAACTCATATTGAAAAAAAGACAAATAAAGATGTTATTGTTATAGATGAGCTTCCTTATCAAACCAATAAAGCTAGACTTATAGAGCAGATTGCAGAGCTTGTTAAAGAAAAGCAAATTGAAGGAATATCTGAAGTAAGAGATGAGAGTAATAAAGAAGGAATCCGCGTTGTTATAGAGCTTAAACGTGAGGCTATGAGTGAAATTGTTTTAAATAATCTATTTAAATCTACCACTATGGAAAGTACTTTTGGTGTGATTATGTTGGCAATTCACAATAAAGAACCTAAAATTTTCTCTTTGTTAGAACTTTTAAATCTTTTCTTAACCCATAGAAAAACAGTTATTATTAGAAGAACGATTTTTGAACTTCAAAAGGCAAGAGCAAGAGCTCATATTTTAGAAGGTCTTAAAATTGCACTTGATAATATAGATGAAGTGATTGCTTTAATTAAAAACAGTTCTGATAATAATACCGCAAGAGATTCTTTGGTAGCTAAATTTGGTCTTAGTGAGCTTCAAGCCAATGCTATTTTAGATATGAAACTGGGTCGTTTAACAGGACTTGAAAGAGAAAAAATCGAAAATGAACTTGCAGAATTAATGAAAGAAATTGCAAGACTTGAAGAAATTTTAAAAAGTGAAACCTTGCTTGAAAATTTAATTCGCGATGAATTAAAAGAAATTAGAAGTAAATTTGATGTGCCACGTATTACTCAAATTGAAGATGATTATGATGATATTGATATTGAAGATTTGATTCCTAATGAAAATATGGTTGTAACTATTACGCATCGCGGTTATATTAAGCGTGTGCCTAGTAAACAATATGAAAAGCAAAAACGAGGTGGAAAAGGAAAATTAGCCGTTACGACTTATGATGATGATTTTATAGAAAGTTTCTTTACGGCAAATACACATGATACGCTTATGTTTGTAACAGATCGTGGACAGCTTTATTGGCTTAAAGTTTATAAAATTCCTGAAGGCTCAAGAACGGCTAAAGGAAAAGCAGTGGTAAATCTTATCAATTTACAAGCTGAAGAAAAAATCATGGCTATTATTCCAACCACGGATTTTGATGAGAGTAAATCTTTATGTTTCTTTACTAAAAATGGTATTGTAAAGCGTACAAATTTGAGTGAATATCAAAATATCAGAAGTGTAGGAGTTAGAGCGATCAACTTGGATGAAAATGATGAGTTGGTAACTGCTATTATTGTTCAAAGAGATGAAAATGAAATTTTTACCAGTGGTGGTGAAGAAAATTTAGAAAATCAAGAAATTGAAAATTTAGATGATGAAAATTTTGAAAATGAAGAAAGTATAAACACACAAGGTAAAATGCTCTTTGCAGTAACCAAAAAAGGTATGTGTATCAAATTCCCACTTGCCAAAGTGCGTGAAATCGGCCGTGTAAGTCGTGGGGTGACGGCTATTAAGTTTAAAGAGAAAAATGACGAATTAGTAGGTGCAGTTGTTGTAGAAAATGATGAGCAAGAAATTTTAAGCATAAGCGCAAAAGGTATAGGAAAACGCACCAATGCTGGAGAATATAGATTACAAAGCAGAGGTGGTAAGGGTGTAATTTGCATGAAACTTACAGAAAAAACTAAAGATCTTATTAGCGTAGTTATAGTAGATGAAACTATGGATTTGATGGCTCTTACAAGTTCAGGCAAGATGATACGTGTTGATATGCAAAGTATTAGAAAAGCAGGGCGTAACACAAGTGGCGTCATCGTTGTTAACGTGGAAAATGACGAGGTGGTTAGCATCGCTAAGTGTCCTAAAGAGGAAAATGATGAGGATGAGTTAAGCGATGAAAACTTTGGTTTAGATTTGTAATAAGTTTAAAGTTGGAACGCTTATTGCTTTTTATTTTACTAATTACAATATTTTGAAGGTGTAAAAATGAAAAAAATTTATTTTATGCTAGCAATAGCAGGAATTTTCGCTGGTTGTGTACCAAGTGTAAACAGTGCAACTAAAAATTCAAGTGCAAATAGCACTGCTCCATCTCAAGATGTTATCGTGCAAAAAGTCGATAAAGATGATGTGCGTGATATTATCAGAGAAGAAAAAATGTTGGCTCCAGATGCTAGCGAAACGGAACTTAGTTTTACAGCAGTTGGTGAAGGGATTGCTCCGATGAATACAGTTTCTACTGCTCAAGCCCTAGCTTTAGCAAAAAGAGCAGCGATTACAGATGCTTACAGACAGCTTGCAAGTAAGCTTTATGGTGTGAAAGTGAATGGTAAGGATACTGTAAAAGATGCAATGCTTAGAAGTTCAACTATTACTGCGCAAGTAAATGGTTTGATTAAAAATGCAAGTATTATTGATGAGAATTTTAATCAAGGGCTTTATAGAGTAAACTTAGAACTTAAAATCGATGCAGACAAGTGGAAAGAATTGTTTGCTTATTAATCTTTCTTAGCTTTAAGCTTTTTGCCCAAGATGAATTTATTTTTTGGGCAGAGCTTTCTAGTAAAAATTTCATTCTCTTTCATCAAAATCGAAATTTATCCTTAGCAATGACGCAAAGTGAAAATGTTGAAGAACAATGGGTATGTGAAATTTCTTATAGTGATCAAGATTTAAAAGTTTTACCTCGAACTTCTTTAGGATTGATTGATGATAATATGCCAAAAACAATTAAATTTAATTTTTTAAATTCTCATAAAGATGAGTTAAGTGATTGCTTTATAGGAGCTAAAATCAGTGTTAAGGATATTGTTAATACTGACTTATTACGTGCTCAAAGTGAAACCTATGTTAAAATTTTACCCTTGCGTTTTACCGTGGAATTTGGCGAACAAAATGCGATAATTTATTATCTTAAAAAAAAGTAAATTCAAAATTAAGCGCAAATTGGATACTATAGCAGAAATTTTTTAAAAGGCTTAGGATGAATTTAGTCATAGTAGAAGATGATATTAATATGCGTAAATCCTTAGAAATTGCATTAGCAGAGTATGAAGAATTTAATATTAAATCTTATAAATCTGCCACTGAGGCTTTAAAAAAAATAGATGAGAATACAGATTTGATTATTACAGATATTAATATGCCAGGAATTGATGGCATAGAATTTGTTAAAGCCTGTGAAAATAAATATGATTTTATTATTATGACAGGAAATGCTACTTTAAACCGTGCTATAGAAGCGGTTCGTTTGGGAGTAAAAGATTTTCTAACCAAGCCTTTTGATGTTGATACTTTAGTCGAGGCTATTAAGCGTGCTAAAATCATAAGAGAAAAAACAGCCGATAAAAAAAGCAAAAAAAATGAAAAAAAAGAAGAAAATAAAGATTTTTTTTCAACTTCTCCTAATTTAGAAAAAACATTAAATTTAAGTCAAAAAGCGGCTAAAACTGATGCCTCTGTAATGTTTTTTGGAGAGAGTGGAGTAGGAAAAGAGGTATTTTCTCGTTATATTCACACCCATTCTAAACGCTCTAATAAGCCTTTTGTTGCTATTAATATGGCAGCCATTCCTGCAAATTTGATTGAAAGTGAGCTTTTTGGTTTTGAAAAAGGTGCTTTTACTGATGCCAATGCAACTAAAATAGGGCTTTTTGAAATGGCTAATGAGGGTACTTTGTTTTTAGATGAAATTGGCGAAATGCCTTATGAAATTCAAGCCAAACTTTTAAGAGCTTTGCAAGAAAAAGAAATCACACGACTTGGAAGTACGAAAAACATCAAAATAGATGTAAGAATTATCAGTGCAACTAATGCAAATTTAGATGAAAAAATAAAAAATGGCGAATTTCGTTCAGATTTATATTATCGTTTAAACACTGTTCCTATTAATATTCCGCCTTTAAGAGAGCGTAAAGAAGAAGTTTTGGGTATAGCTCAAAAGGTTTTAGAAGATACTTGTAAAGAATATGATTTTAAGGAAAAACAGCTCAGCCAAGAAGCTAAAAATGCTTTACTTGAATATGATTTTCCTGGTAATATTAGAGAATTAATATCCGTTGTACAAAGAGCTTGTATTTTAAGTGAAAATGATGAAATTTCAAGTGAAGATTTGTTCTTAGAAGCTAGAAGTATAAAAAAAGATGTAAAGAATTTAGAAAAAGAATTGATTTGTGAAGTTCTTTTAAGTGTAGATTATGACAAGGATCAAGCTTCTCAAATTTTAGGTATGGATATAAAAATTTTAAATGAAAAAATTAAAAAATATCAAATAAAGGATAAGTAATGTCAAAAAAACAAAAAATAGCCATTGTGGGTGCTACTGGTGCGGTTGGGGAAGAGCTTTTAAATGTTTTAGATGAATTTGATTTTCCAGTGGAGAGTATTTTACCTTTAGCAAGTGCAAAAAGTGTAGGTAGTGAAGTAGAATTTAAAGGCAAAACTTATAAAGTCAAAGAACTTACCGAAAATGTATTTAAAGAAAATCCTATTGATATTGCTTTTTTTAGCGCAGGTGGAAGTGTGAGTGAAAAATATGCTAAATTTGCAGTAGAATCGGGTGCTGTTGTTATTGATAATACAAGTCATTTTAGAATGGAAAAAGATGTTCCTTTGGTGGTTCCTGAATGCAATCCTGAGGATATTAAAGATTGGAAAAAAACAGGGATTATTGCTAATCCAAATTGTTCTACTATACAAATGGTACAAGTTTTAAAACCTTTAAATGATGCATTTAATTTAAAGCGTGTTGATGTAAGTACCTATCAGGCTGCAAGTGGAGCAGGAAAAGAAGGAATGCAAGAATTGGTTGAAGCCATGCAAAGTTTTTTTGCTTTTAAACTTGATGAATTTGAACCTCAAACTTTTCCTTATACTTTAGCACTTAATCTTATTCCACAAATTGATGTTTTTATGGATAATGATTACACTAAAGAAGAACTTAAAATGGTCAATGAAACTCAAAAAATTTTACATAAAAATTTAGAAGTTTCAGCAACTTGTGTAAGAGTGCCTGTTTTAAGAAGTCATAGCGAAGCCATTACTATGCATTTTGAAAAAGAAATAGATGTAAAAAAAGCTAAAGAAATTTTAGAAAAAGCACCAAGTGTTGTTGTCATAGATGATCCTAAAAATAAAAAATACCCTATGCCTTTAATGACTAGCGATACTAATGAAACTTATGTAGGAAGAATTCGCGCTGACATGTATGATAAAAAAATACTCCATCTTTGGTGTGTGGCAGATCAAATTCGTGTAGGTGCTGCAACAAACGCTGTGCGTATTGCGAAAAAATGGTTAGAATTAAAAAATAAATAAGGAAAAAAATGTTAGAGAAAATATTTGAATCTTTACTTGTTAGAAGTCGTATTGTTACAATTTTACCCGTAATTTTTGGTTTAATTGGAGCTTTTGTATTGTTTTTTATTGCAAGTTATGATGTTTTAAAAGTTATATTTTATACTTATAATTATTTTTTTGATGCAGGTTCTAATGTGGATTTGCATGAGGATGTGGTGGCTTTGATTATAGGAGCTGTTGATCTTTATCTTATGGCTTTAGTTTTGTTTATTTTTTCTTTTGGAGTTTATGAGCTTTTTATCAGTGAAATAGAAGAATTTAAACAAACAAAACAAAGCAAGGTTTTAGAGGTGCATAGCTTAGATCAATTAAAAGACAAGCTTGCAAAAGTTATCATTATGGTCTTAGTGGTAAATTTCTTTCAAAGGGTTTTACAGATGAAATTTGCTACTCCTGTGGATATGGCTTTTCTTGCTGGATCGATTTTAGCTCTTTGTGTAGGACTTTATTTTTTACATAAAGGTGGTCATTAACAAGGATTATCTTTTTTTGATATAATCGTTTTTTGTGTTTAAAGAATAAAAATGAAAAAAATGTTTTTAATTGGTATGATTTTAAATCATTTTGTTTTTGCAGCTCCGTTAGATGAAGTCTTTAAAGATATAGAAGTTTCAGGGACTGTTCGTTATCGCTATGATATTAAAAAAGAAAAAAAATACAACAAAAAAACACATAGATATCAAAATAAAACACAAACGGAAATTACAATAAAATAAGGAAAATCATGATTATACGATGGTTGTTTATTAGTTCAATATTTGTTGTTGCGCTTTTTGGTATTAACTTGAAATCATTTTTTACTTATACCTTTGATGCAAATAAGCAATATGATATGGAAAAAGCGAAGGCTTTGTATTTTCAAAATAAATGCAATACTTGCCATGGAGATAATGCTGAAAAGAGTGTTATAGGATCTAGAATTTTAAAAGATATGTCTCCTGAGGATATTAAAGGAGCTTTGATAGGTTATACTCTTGATAGTAGCAGTTCTACAACAGCTTCTCAAATGGCTTTTTATGCTAGAAATTTAAGCCACGAGGATATAGATAATATTATTGCTTATATTAAAGGTGGAAATTTTGCGCTTGATTTGCAAGTAAAAGACCTTCTTGAAGAAGAACCTGCGCAAAAAACAAAACATAATATATTTCTAAAATAAAATGTAAAAACTATAATTAAAAGGAATGCTATGAAAAAACTAACTTTAACTTTAAGTGTTTTAACTATGGTAAATTGCTTATATGCTAAGGATATTAATATAGGAGTAGTTTTACCTTTAACTGGAACTGTGGCAGCTTATGGGCAAGATGTTTTTAACGGAATTGAACTGGCTAATAAGCTACAACCAAAACTTTCAAATGGAGATGTTATTAAACTTATCACAATAGATACAAAAGGAGATAAGCTTGAAACTTCAAACGGAGTTAATCGTTTAATAGCAACAGATAAAGTCCTTGGGATTATTGGTGAAGCTACAACTCCAAATACTATTCAAGCTATTTCTATAGCAGAAGAGAAAAAAATTCCCCTAATAGCTCCAGTGGCATCTGGAGATAAATTGCTAGATAAAAAGAAATATGCAAGTAGAGTTTGTTTTAAAGACAGTTTTCAAGGAGATAAATTTGCTACTTATGTATCTAAGGATTTAGGGCTTAAAAATGCTGTTATCATCATAGATCAAAGCAATGTTTATTCTTTAGGTTTGGCAAGAGCTTTTGAAAATTCTTTTAAGAATAATGGTGGGAAAATTATAAAAAAACTTGTTATTAATTCAGGAGATAAAGATTTTAGAGCTGTGGTTTCTCAACTTAAGAGTTTAAATCCTGATTTTGTTTATATGCCTATTTATCATCCTGAAGCTGCTTTAATTGCGAGACAAGCAAGACAAATTGGTTTTGATAAACTTTTAGCAGCAGGAGATGGTGTTAATAATCAAACTTTTATAGATCTTGGCGGGAGTGCTGTTAATGGAGTAATTTTCACTGATAGTTTTGATTATAACAATCCATCTACACAATTAGGAAAAGATTTTGTTGCAGCTTATGAGAAAGTTAAAGGAACAAAAGAACTTCCAGCATTTTCGGCTATGGGGGCTGATGCGTATTTTGTAATGTTAAATGCTATGAATGCTTGCGTTGATAATCTTAGCAGCGAATGTATTAATAGTAAAATTCATCAAACTAAAGATTTTCAAGCTGTTGGTGGTGTGATTAGCATAGATGAAAGCGGTAATGCTATTCGTTCTGTTGTGATTAAAGAAATTCAAAATCAAAAACAAAATTATAAAACAATTATAAATCCATAATTATTAAAATAAAGGTAGAGAATGAAAAAAAGTTTAATTTTAGCAAGTATTCTAAGTTTAAGTTTAAGTGCTGCGGAAGTCAAAATAGGAGTTGTTTTACCGCTTAGCGGAGCTACTGCAGCATATGGACAAAGTGCACTAGAAGGGATTAAACTTGCAAATTCAATGCAATCAACTTTAAGTAATGGAAATAAGGTTTCTCTTGCTATTATTGATACTAAGGGTGATAAATTAGAATCTTCGAGTGGAGCAAATCGTTTAATTTCTCAAGATAAAGTTATAGGTCTTATAGGGGAAATGGTTACTGCTAATACATTGCAAGTTATGCGCGTAGCAGAAGATAATAAAATTCCATTGATCGCTCCTGCTGCAACTGGTGATAGATTGCTTGATAAAAAAATATATTCTTCTCGAGTATGTTTTATGGACAGTTTTCAAGGTTCATCTTTAGCAAAATATGTTTTTTCAAAACTTAATTACAAAAGTGCTGTTATTGTAGTAGATCAAAGCACTGACTATTCCTTAGGTTTAGCAAAAGCTTTTGAAAAACAGTACAAGTCTAATGGCGGTCAAATTCTTAGAATTTTAAGAGTTAATTCAGGTGATAAAGATTTTAGAGCTATTGTAGCTCAAGTTAAAAGTTTAAATCCAGAATTTATTTTTTTACCGCTTTATTATAGTGAAGCTTCTTTATTTGCAAGACAATCAAAACTCGCAGGTTTAAATATTCCTATGGGCTCTGCAGATGGAGTTGCTGATCAAACTTTTATTAGTTTAGCTGGAGATGCAAGCGAGGGTTATATTTTCACAGATAGTTTTGATGCTAATAATCCAACTACAAAATTAAGCAAAGAATTTATCAGTGTTTATGAAAAAGCTAAAGGAACAAAAGAAGTTCCAAATTTTTCGGCTATGGGTGCTGATGCGTATTTTGTAATGCTAAATGCTATGAATGCTTGCGTTGATAATCTTACTAGTAAGTGCGTCAATGAAAAAATTCACCAAACTAAAAATTATCAAGGTGTTTCTGGTGTTATTAGCATTGATCAAACAGGAAATGCAACTCGTTCTGTAGTGGTTAAAGAAATTAAAAATCAAAAGCAAAATTATAAAGATATTATCAATCCTTAAAGGAAAAATAGAAAGATTATGGATTCTACTTTATTTTTACAACAACTTGTTAATGGGCTTAGTTTGGGTAGTATGTATGCCCTTATTGCTGTTGGCTATACTATGGTTTATGGTGTGTTAAGACTTATTAATTTTGCTCACGGCGATATTATGATGGTTGGTGCTTATGCAGCTCTTTTTTGCATGACTAACCTAAATGTTCCTTTTCTAGGAGCTTTATCTTTAGCAATGATTTTTGCTGCCTGTGTTGGAATGGCTACAGATAGAATTGCTTATAAACCTTTAAGACAGGCTCCTAGAATTTCATTGTTGATTACAGCAATTGGTATTAGTTTTTTCTTGCAAAATCTTTTTAATATGCTTTTTACTTCAACACCTAGAACTTTTACACCGCCAAGTTATTTTGAGGAAAGTGTTAATTTTGGTGGAGTGATAACAACTTATGGTTCTTTAATGGTTCCTGCTCTTACATTTGTTATTTTAATAGCAGTGTTATGGATTTTGTATAAAAGCAAATATGGTATAGCTATTCGTGCTTTAGCATTTGATATACAAACAGTAAATTTAATGGGTATAGATGCAAATCGTATTATTGCTATAGTTTTTGCCCTAGGTTCAGCTTTGGCAGCAGTTGGAGGTGTTTTTTGGGCTGCAAATTATTACTCTGTTGAACCTACTATGGGAACTTTAATAGGTTTGAAAGCTTTTGCTGCTGCCGTTTTAGGAGGTATAGGTTCTGTAGTAGGTGCAGTTTTGGGTGGACTTATTATAGGATTTACTGAAGTTGTTGTTGTGGCTTTTTTCCCAGATTTATCAGGCTTTAAAGATGCATTTGCTTTTATTTTTTTGGTGTTTATATTGTTATTTAGGCCTACGGGAATTTTAGGTATAAATTTTGAAAAGAGTAGGTTTTAATGATGGTTAAAATTAAGGTTTCACATTTAATCTTTTTAATTGCTTCAATTATTTTTATTTTCATTTCTCCTTATATTTTTGGGGACTATGGATTAAACATTGTTAATCAAATTGCTATTTTTATTATTTTGGCTGTGAGTTACAACCTTATTAATGGTGTAACTGGACAATTTTCACTAGAACCCAATGGATTTGTTGCGATTGGAGCTTATGCAGCTGCTTTAGTTCTTTTAAGTGCTGATGCAAAAAATGATCAGTTTTTTTTAGATGGTCCTAGTTCTTTTATTTTAGCTATCCATTCAAATTCCTTTATTCTAGCTTTAATTGTAGCTGGAATTTGTTCATCTTTGCTTGCCCTGATTTTAGCTTTTGCTGTATTTCGCGTGAGAGGGGATTATTTAGCTATTGTAACTTTAGGCTTTGGAATAATTATTAAAATAGCTGCTATTAATTTTCCTTCTATTACTAATGGCTCAAGAGGACTGGTAGATATTCCACAATTTTCCACGATCTATTGGACAGGTGGTATTGCTATTGTAGCGGTTATTTTAATTTTAAATATAGTTTATTCTAAATATGGTCGTGCAATGAAGGCTATAAGAGATGATGAAGATGCTGCAAGTGCCATGGGAATAAATACTTTTTGGATAAAAACTTTAGCTTTTGGCACTTCAGCATTTTTAGAAGGTGTAGGTGGTGGACTTTTAGCCTGTCTGTTGACTACCGTATCTCCAACTCAATTTGATTTTTTACTTACTTTCCAGCTTTTGATTATTATTGTTTTGGGTGGACTTGGTTCTACTACAGGTGCTATCATAGGTGCGATATTGGTTATTGGTGGAAGCGAGTGGCTTAGATTTTTAGATGAGTTAAATATAAAAATAGATTCTTTAAATCTTGATATCCAATCAACGCCAGGGCTTAGAATGGTTGTTTTTTCTATTGTTCTGATTTTAGTAATGCTTTTTGCAAGAAAAGGCATAATGGGTTATTATGAGTTGAGTGATGTGATTAGAGGGATTAAAAAGCGTTTTAAAAGGAGTGAAAAATGATTTTGGAATTAAAACAAATTTCAAAAAGTTTTGGTAGTGTTAAGGCTATTAATGAAACTTCTTTTAAAATCAATGAGGGTGAAATTTTTGCTTTAATTGGACCTAATGGGGCTGGCAAAACAACTCTTTTTAATATTATAACAGGTAACTATAAACCTAGTTCAGGTTCGGTTGAATTTCTAGGAGAAAGAATTGATCACTTAAAACCTCATAAGATTGTGCATTTAGGAATAGCTAGAACATTTCAAAATATTAGGCTTTTTTCAAGCATGAATGTGCTTGAAAATGTTCTTATTGGTTTTAATAAACAAATGAAATATAATATTTTTGAAGCCTTTTTGCATTTAGGGCGTTTTGGAAAAATAGAACAAGTATTTAAAGAGAAGGCTTATGCAATATTAGAAGAACTTGGTATTGCAGAATTTGCCTATGAAAAGGCTACTAGCTTGAGTTATGGACAACAAAGAAAAGTTGAGATTGCAAGAGCAATGGCTACTCAGCCAAGATTGTTATTGCTTGATGAGCCAGCCGCTGGGATGAATAGCTCCGAGAGCGATGAACTTGCTGAGCTCATTTTTAAATTACGAAAAGATTATAAAATTAGCGTTTTGCTTATAGAGCATGACATGAAATTTGTAAATAAATTGTGCGATCGCGTATTGGTGCTTGATTATGGAAAAACAATTTTTGAAGGTAAACTTTGCGATGCTGTAAATCATAAAGAAGTAATTGCTGCGTATTTAGGGGATTTTGATGCTAATAGTTAAAGATTTGCATGTTTATTATGGATTAATTGAAGCTGTTAAAGGGATTGATTTTAAAGTGGAAACAGGTCATATTGTTTCTCTTATAGGTTCAAATGGAGCAGGTAAAACTTCAACTTTAAATGCGCTTTTAAACTCAGTTAAAAGAACTGGTGGGGTTAATTTCTTAGGTTATGATACTAAAAGGCATTTAACTCATACTTTAGTTCAAAAAGGTATAGCTTTAGTTCCTGAAGGAAGGCGTGTTTTTATTAATTTAAGCGTAGAGGAAAATTTAAAAATAGGTGCTTTTAATAATGCTGAAAATTATGAGCATTTAAGAGAGCAAATGTATAAACTTTTTCCAAGACTTGCAAGTAAAAAGCATGCTTTAGCTGGAACATTGAGTGGAGGGGAAGCGCAAATGCTTGCGATTTCAAGGGCTTTAATGAGTGAACCAAAACTTTTGATGTTGGATGAGCCTTCTTTGGGACTTGCTCCAAAGATTGTGGGCGAAGTTTTTGATATTATTGTGCGTTTAAAAGAAGAGGGTATAACTATTCTTTTGGTAGAGCAAAATGCTTATTCTGCATTAAAAATAAGTGATTATGCTTATGTTTTGGAAAATGGTCGCATTGTAATGGAAAACGAGGCTAAAAATTTAATAGGTGATGATGAGATTAGAAAGAAATATTTAGGGCTTTAAAATTTAAAGGAAAAAGAATGAAAAATATAATAAAAAGCATAGGGGATTTAAGAGTTTCGGTTGTATTGTTTTTGCTTTTCGCGCTTTTTTGTGCTTTGGCAACTTTTATTGAAAGTGCTTATGGAACTCCTACGGCTTGGGCAATGGTTTATGATACTTTTTGGTTTGAATATATACAACTTTTACTTGGTATTAATTTACTATGCGGGATGTTTCGTTATAAAATGTTTGGGCTTAAAAGATTGCCTTTAATGATTTTTCATATTTCTTTTTTATTTATTTTAGTGGGTTCTGCAATGACAAGATATGCTGGTTTTGAAGGTATTTTACCTATTAGAGAGCATACTCAAAATTCACTTATAGAAAGTTCTAAGACTTCTTTGCGCATTTCTGCTATAAAAGATGGAGAACGCTATAGTGCGGTTAATGATCGTTATATAGGAAATTTGCCTTTTGCTAATTCTTTTAAATTAAAACTTAATTTAGGTGATGATCAAGCTGTATTAAAATATAAAGATTTAATTTTAAATGCTCATTATACTTATAAAGAAAATAATAATTCTGATCCTTTATTGGTTTTGATGCTTTCTC
The DNA here is from genome assembly GCF_001763255.1 of Campylobacter sp. BCW_4338. Lineage (NCBI taxonomy): Bacteria > Pseudomonadati > Campylobacterota > Epsilonproteobacteria > Campylobacterales > Campylobacteraceae > Campylobacter > Campylobacter sp. BCW_4338. The sequence continues at coordinate 63,066 of NZ_MJYJ01000061.1, read as the reverse complement.
AAAAAGGATCTCAAGGTGTTGATGTTAAATTTGAAAAAGGTGAAGTTAAGAATATAGAAGGGGTTAACTTTGCTTTTATGAATGATAATGTTAAAGCACCTTTTGTAAAAATTGATGAAAATTTAACTTTAAGTTCAAGTGAAAACTTACATTTTTTAAGTATGTTAGATGGACAAAATTTAGACCTTAAAATTGGAGAAAAGGCAAATGCTAAGGAAAGAAGGCTTTATGAAATTAATGATATTAGTTTTGTAGTTAAAGCTGCTTCTTTGCATGCGCAAGAAGCTTTAGAAGGCTCCAATAGACCTCAAGATGAAAGTTTTTGGTTATGGTTCAAATCTGCTTGGTTGGAAGTGGGTAGAACTATGTTGATTTCTACTTTTGGCGAGCCTCAAAATTGGAAAAATTCTTTATTATTGCATTTTAAAGATTTTGCCTTAAGCAATGAGAATAAAAACTTAGAATTAACTGGCTCTAATGCTTTAAAATTAGAATTAAGCTATAAAAATGAAAGTAAAGAATTTTATATTTTTGAATATAATAAACCTATTATGATAGAACTTGCGGGTCAAAAATTCTTTATTTCTTGGGCGCTTTCTTATGAACAATTGCCTTTTGATATTTATTTGAGAGATTTTGTATTAGATCGTTATCCAGGCTCTATGTCTCCAGCTTCTTATGCAAGTGAAATTACCGTAAAAAATAATAATGAAAATTTTGATTATAGAATTTTTATGAATAATGTTTTAGATTATGATGGCTATAGATTTTATCAAAGTTCTTATGATCAAGATGAAAAAGGGACTGTTTTATCTGTAAATAAAGATCCAGGCAAAATACCAACTTATATAGGTTATTTTTTGCTTTGTCTTGGAATGTTTATGAATTTTTTAAATCCACATTCTAGATTTAGAACTTTGGCAAGATTAATTAATAAAGACACTTTAAAACATGCAAGTGTGATTATTTTTATTTTATTGCTATCTTTTGGTTCTGAAAAGACTTTTGCTCAAGATTTAAATTCAACCTTACCTGTGGTAAATACTAATCATGCTAAAGCTCTTGCTACTTTAATAGTTCAAAAATCAGCAGATGGAAGAATGGTGCCTTTTGATACGCTATCAAGAGAAATTTTAGAAAAAATTCATCAAAGTGATAGCTATAAGGGTCAAAATTCTAACGCTGTTATGCTTTCCATGCTCGTTGATGTAGATAAATGGCAAATAGAACCTTTTATTTTAATGCCACAAAATCAAGCAGTTCGTGATGCTATTGCAAATATTTTAGAAATTCCTAGCGCTAAATATATTTCTTATAAAGATTTCTTTGATGAGAATAACCGATATAAACTTCAAAAATATGTTGAAAATGCAAATCGTAAAAACCCAAATGCAAGAGGAGTTTTTGATAATGAAATTATAAAACTAGATGAAAGAGCTAATGTTGTAAATTTAGTTTTTAGTGGTGAATTATTTAAATTTATTCCTGTTCAAAATAATCCAAATAATGTTTGGCTTGCACCTTTTTCTGCTGTAACTACTCTTAAGGGGGATGAAGGGCATATTGTTTTGGCTTTAATACAGAATTATTTTAGCGCCGTGGAAAATGCTTTTAAAGATGGTAATTGGACTAGAGCTGATGAAGGCTTGAAATTTATCAAAGAATATCAAGAAAAAATAGGATATAAAGTCATGCCTAGTAAAACCAAGGTTGAAATGGAAATTTTTTCTAATAAGGCTGAAATTTTCGTTAAACTCGCTCCTGTATATTTAATTGCGGGTTTTTTACTTTTGATTCTTGTTTTTTCTAAAATGGTCGTACCGAATTTAAAAATCTCTTTTATATTTAAAGTGGTATATGTTTTAAATGTTTTAGCTTTTGTAATTCATACAGTAGGTCTTGGACTTCGTGCTTATTTATCAGGTCATGCTCCATGGAGTAATGGCTATGAAAGTATGGTGTATATAGCTTGGGCATTGTCTTTATCGGGTATATTTTTCTCTAGAAAAAGTCCTATAGCCTTGTCATTAACTTCTATTTTATCCGGTGTTGTATTAATGGTTGCACATTTAAGTGAAATGAATCCGCAAATTACAAATCTTGTTCCTGTGCTCAATTCTTATTGGCTTAGTATTCATGTATCTGTTATTACTGCTAGTTATGGATTTTTAGGACTTTGTGCCTTACTTGGTATCTTTACACTGTTCTTAATGTGTTTTCTTAAGAAAGATGGAAAATATAATCTTAATATTTTGAGAAATATTACAGAGGCTACAAGAATTAATGAAATGGCAATGATTTTTGGACTTTGTTTGCTTACTGTAGGAAATTTTTTAGGTGCAATTTGGGCAAATGAAAGTTGGGGGAGATATTGGAGTTGGGATTCTAAGGAAACTTGGGCTTTAGTTAGCATTTTGGTTTATGCAGCAATTTTGCATCTTAGAATGATTCCAAAATATTGTAATCAATTTGTGTTTGCTTTATGGAGTATGTTTGCTTATTGGGTTATTATTATGACTTATTTTGGAGTAAATTACTTTTTAACAGGACTTCATTCTTACGCTGCAGGCGAAGCGGCTCAAATTCCTAATTATGTTTATTGGGGATTTGCGTTGATGGTGGTTTTAGCTCTTTTTGCAAGAAGGAATCGAAATTTTGTGGGCAAACTTTAAATGAGCCATATTTTTTTGGTTATTTTTTGTGCTGCTTTAGCGCTTTTATTGTTTTTAGGCATAATTGCTTATCTTATTACAAGTGATGGCAAAAAAACAGTTAAAAAGCAAAAAACTAGCCAAAAGCAGCATATAGCTGAAAAGACTAAAAAATTTGATACAGACTTAGATAAAATGATAGTTGCTGCTTCCGATGTTAAGCTAACAGATGTTGAATTAAAAGAACTTGCCAAACTTTATGTGCAGACACATAAACTTGGTTCAAAAACTTCTAAAGAATTAGATGAAGCAACAAAAAAGAAACTAGAATTTGTTTCTGCTTTGGCTGCAAATATTAATGCAAGTGCACAAACAGTCAGTTACTTAAATAAAGAACTTAAGAAAATTTCTGGATCTTACAAAAAAGAAATTGATGCTTACGAGCATATGGGATTAGCTAAAAGAAAAATTAAAGAAGATAAATAATATGGTGCGCTCAAGAGGATTCGAACCTCTGGCCTTTTGAACCGCAATCAAATGCTCTATCCAGCTGAGCTATGAGCGCAAAAATAAGTTAAAATTATATATAAATATTCTTAAAATAAGCAAAATTTTGCTTATTTTGTTTGTTTTTTAGCTTTTTTACCTTCATCTAAATCAAATTCTTTAGTCTTTTTTGAATGATAAAATATAAAACCTACAATCAAAATACAGCAAATCAAAGAAAAAATATAAAGTGTACCATAAGGGCTATCTTTGAAAAAAAGATTATTAGTATTCATTCCAAAAAATCCTACGATCAAATTTAAAGGCAAGAAAATAGAAGAAAGTATACTTAAAAGATAAATACTTTTATTCATTTTTTCATTTTTAATTGCACTTGTTAATGCATAAAGAGTATCAACTCTTGCTAGATGTTCTTTGGTGTTTTTGCTTAAGATGCCGATGGATAAATTTAAAATTTTTAAATGTTTTTTGTATTGTGCTTGTTCACTAAGCAAAAGATTGAAAGCTTCGCTTAGAAGATTAATTTGCTTTAGATTTTTGTTGATTTTTTGTCTTAACACAAAGGATTTTTTGTAAAAATTTTTAACAAAACCACCTTTTAAGATAATACCTTCTTTGTGTTCTAAAAGATTTTGAAAATGAGTATTTTGTACTTTAAAATCTTCTAAAATGGATTTAATAAAATTTGAAAATTCTTCTATGCTAGAAAGCTTAAATTCTTCATTTTGAAGTTTATAAATTTTTTCATCATTAAAAAGCCAAGTTTCCAAATTTAATCCCACATAAACAAAAATTTTTTGTCCATAAATTTCACTATAGAAAGTTTCTAAATTCTTTGCTTGTAGGATTTTTTTTAGATTTTCGTGTAGTTCTAGCATTTTATTTGCCTCTTAAGTGATAAAAATTTCTTTTAAATTGTGTAAAAGAATTATTCAAAATTGCTTCACGCATCTTTCTTGTAAGTTCAAGATAATAATGTAGATTGTGCAAACTTGCCAAACGAAAAAAAGTAAGTTCTTTAGCTTTAAAAAGATGGTTTAAATAACCCCTTGAACAATTACGACAAGTATAACATGAGCAAACAGGATCTATAGCTTCATGATCATTGATAAATTCTGCTTTTTTGATATTAAATTTTCCAAAACTTGTGAAAAATGTTCCATTTCTTGCATTTCTAGTTGGCATCACGCAGTCAAACATATCTACCCCTCGCTCAACATTTTCTATTAAATCTTCAGGAGTTCCTACGCCCATTAAATATCTCGGACGATTTTCATCTAGATAAGGGTTTAAATTTTGCACTGTTTCATACATTAAGGTATTTTCTTCTCCCACGCTAAGCCCGCCTATAGCTAAACCATCAAATGGCATTTCGTTTAAACTTAAAGCACAACGCTTTCTTTCTTCATAATTTGTACCACCTTGAATAATACCAAAAATATTTTGCCCTATACCTATACCTTTATTTTGCATATTTTTATGATAAGTAATAGCCTCTTTTGCCCAAAGTATAGTACGATCAACAGAAATTTTAACCCTTTCTTTGGTTGCGGGTAGGGCTACTAAATCATCTAAAATCATCATAATATCAGAGTTAAAATCATATTGAGTATCTAAAACACTTTTTGGAGTAAAAAGATGACGACTCCCATCGATGTGACTTTTAAATTCTATACCTTCATTAAAATGTTTGGAATTTTTACTTAAAGAAAAAGCTTGAAAACCACCGCTATCGGTTAAAAAACTTCTATCAAATTTCGTAAAACCATGCAAACCTCCAAAATCTTTTACCACTTTGGAAGTTGGACGCAAGTACATGTGATAGGTATTTGCTAAAATAATTTTTGCATCAAGCTCGTTTTTCATATCATTAGCATCAAGACTTTTAACCGCTCCTACTGTGCCAACAGGCATAAAAATAGGGGTTAAAAAAGTGCTGTGTGCGGTAGCGATTTCACAAACCCTTGCCATTCCATCTTTATGCTTTAATTTAAATTCCATTTGTTATAATTTCCTTTTTGGAGTTTAAAATGAATAATATTTTAATTATAATAGACGGTATTTTAGCAAAGCATTTCTTAGAAAGGCTTTGTTTTGAAAAAGGCTTAGGTTACTTTTTTACAGTAGTGTGTCAAAATAGTGAAAAAAATAACTTAAATATTTCTAGTGAGTATATTGACTTGCATTATTTTGATCCTACAAGCACAGCGCGTCTTGAAAATATTATGAGTAAAGATTTTAAACAGGCTTTTATTTATATGCAAGATGAATTTGAAACTAAAAAAAGTTATGAGGCTTTGCGCTCTTTAAATCCAAATTTAGAAATAGAAATAATGGATTTTTGGGGGTTAAGTGTTAATGATACTCATGCAAATTTAGCTGATGCTAGAATGACTTTAAGCCGTAGATTTATGGATTTTTTACCAGATATTGCTTTAACAGCTCAGTATATAGGACTTGGGGTTGGAGAGATTATGGAAGTAAAAATTCCAGCAGGATCTATTTTTGCTTATAGGCACATAAGTTCAATACAACAAAAAAGGTGGCGCATAGTCCTTATTTATAGAAATTCTAAGATTTATTTTGTAAAACCATCTTTTGTTTTAGAGCCAAATGATAGCATTTTGATCGTTGGAGATCCTGTTGTTTTACAAAGTATTTTTCATAATATAAGAGGCAAAGCAGGGCAATTTCCTATGCCTTTTGGAAGTAATGTTTTTGCTTTAATTGATATGAAAAATATGAATCAAAATATGCAAGAAAGAGTGCTTGATACTACTTTAAAATTAGCTCAAAAAAGCAATGCAAAAAGATTTTTTATACATGTTATCAATCCTAAATTAGGGGTAATGTATGAAAAATTAAAAAAACTTTCTGAGGATAAAGAAGGTGTGTTTTTTGATTATTTCAACACGGATTTTAAACAAATTTCCACATGGTTGCAAAATAATGATATAGGATTAGTTGTAACCGATATAAAAAATTTTGAGAAAGAAAAACAAGCTTTTTTTGATTTAAAAATTCCTATTATGAAAGTGGGTGAAGCTTCTTTTGATGAGCTTAAAGAAGCGATTATTTTAAGTGCCGATGAGAGCGAACTTGAAAACAATGCAAATGTCATTACTGATTTAAGCAAACAGCTTGATTTTGGAGTTATTTTATATTATTATAATCCAAATTCTCAAAATACTACAGATATGGAGGAGTATTTTAGAAGTTTATCTAAGCTTTATGATAAAAATATACAAATTATTAATAAAAATGATGAAAACCCTCTTTTAAATTTGCAATATCGCGAAGATTTGTTACAATTTGTGAGTTTTCAAAAAGAATTACTAAATAGAGATTTTGGCAGAAATTTAAGTACAAATTTAAATAGACATTATTATAAAATGAGACAAAATTACCAACTTTTCATACCAGTAGAATAAATAATTAATTAAATGTGATAGAATAAACGCAAAAAGAGTAGTTCAATGCAAGTAGAAGTTAAGTTAAAAGAAAATGCTTATAAGGTTTATATTGATGAACTTGAAGAATTAGAATTTGATAGTAAGGTTTTTATACTTTCAAATCCTAAGATTTCAGGTCTTCATTTGAAAACATTACTTTCTAAAATTAAGGCAAAAGAAATTTTTATTGCCACTGTAAAAGATGGTGAAGAATATAAAAATTTAAGCACCATGGAAGAAATTTTAAACCAAATGTTTAATTCTAAATTGGATAGAAAAAGCGTGCTTATAAGTTTTGGTGGTGGCGTGATTAGTGATATGGGCGGATTTGCTGCTAGTATTTATCAAAGAGGTATTGATTTTATAAATATTCCTACTACACTTTTAGCTTGCGTTGATGCAGCAGTAGGTGGAAAAACAGGTGTTAATAATAATTTTGGTAAAAATCTTATTGGCACTTTTTATCAACCTAAAGCTGTATATTGCGAGAGTTCTTTTTTAAAGACTTTGAGCTCTAGAGAACTTGCTGCAGGCATAGCTGAATTTATTAAAATGGCAGCAATGTTTGATGATAGTATACTTGATTTTATAGAAAAAATTGATGAAAAAAGTTTCTTAAATGCTACTTGTGAGAATGAAATTTTTACTCAAATTATAGCAAGAAGCATAGAACTTAAATCAAGGGTTGTTGAACAAGATGAAAAAGAATCAGGGCTTAGAATGCTTTTAAATTATGGTCATACTTTTGCTCATGTTATAGAAAATTTTACAGATTATAAGCTTTATTTACACGGAGAAGCGGTGGCTATAGGTATGGTTATGGCAAATCAATTGGCTTTAAATTTAGGGCTTTTGGATAAAATGCAAAGTCAAAAAATAAAAGATATTTTACTTAAATTCAGTTTGCCAATATCATATAAAATCAACAATGTAGATGAATTTTATGAAGCTTTTTTCATGGATAAAAAAAGCTCTAATAAAAAAATCAATTTTGTTCTTGCTAGTCCTTTGGGTAAGGGTTTGATAAAAGGTGATATTTCTAAAGAAGATATAATTGCAACTTTAAGAGAATTCCAATGAAAAAAATTATTATTTTAACCTTTTTTGTTGTTTTTGCTTTTGGTGATGTAAATCGGACTATTATTAATAATATAAATGAGAAAATTAATACTTTAAATACTGTAATCAGTGCTAGTATTTGGAATATACGTTATGAAAATTTTATAAAATATCAAGATATAAATGATGAATTAATCATTTTAAATCTTAATTTAAAAAAAACTTCCGATATTCACCAACAAGAAGAACTTAAACGCAAGATAGCAAATTTAGAAGAGCAATTGAGCTTGCTTAAAGAATATAAAGATTTAAATTTTGCACAAAGTCTTAGTGCCCCTGATAATATAGAAACTTTATCTAAGCTTACTAATCCTTTGGCTATTATAGGAGCTTTTTCTCATATTAAGAAATTAAAAGGAGAAAAGGAAGAGTATATATTTAAATTTAATGATTTTAAAAATTTAGTAGATAAGATCAGGGAAAAAAACTCAGAACTTAAGGAATTAGTTGAGCTTAAACCAAGTGTTGAGAATATAGAAGCTTTAAAAGCTTCGGATAAAAAGTTGGAAGAATTTGAGCAAGCTTTAAATTTTGCTAGTGTTTCTTATTCTGTTTATGAGAAAAAAATTGATGAAGAGCTTTCTCGAGTAAGTGCTGAGATTAAAGTTCAAAGTTTAAGGGCTGTAAATATACTTGTTGCTATTGTTATTGTTATAGCTATATCTTTTATGTTGAAATTTATTGCTAAAAAATACATTAAAGATAGTGAAAGATATTATACTGCTACGAAGATTATTAATTTTATTAATATAAATATTATTTTTCTTATTTTGCTCTTTGCTTATATAGAAAATATTACTTATCTTGTAACTATACTTGGTTTTGCCTCTGCGGGCTTAGCTATTGCTATGAAAGATATGTTTATGTCTATGCTTGGATGGTGTGTGATTATTTTTGGCGGAAGTTTTAGAGTAGGGGATCGTGTAAAGGTTTTTCAAAATGATACTACCTATATAGGAGATATTATAGACATTTCTTTTTTACGCATTACTCTTTATGAAGAGCTTACACTTGAAACTTATAATAAAAATCGTCGTAGCGGGCGTATTATATTTATTCCTAATAACTATGTTTTTACAAATTTGCTTGCTAATTATACTCATCATGGTATGAAAACCGTGCTTGATGGCATTGATATAAGTGTTACTTTTGATAGCAATCTTGATAAGGCGCAAGAAATTGTGGAAAATATTGTTACACGCCATGCCAAAGGTTATACTGAGCTTGCTAGAAAAAATATAGCTCGTTTACAACATGAATATAGTATTAAAAATCCTAAAGTGGAGCCAAGGTTTTTTATGTTTTTTGAACATTGGGGAATGCGAATTTCTGCATGGTATATGACCAATGCTTATGCGGCTTTGGTATTAAGAAGTACGATTAGCAAAGAGATTATAAAAGAATTTAATAAGCATAAAGATATAAAAATTGCTTATCCATCGCAAAATTTATATTTAGGAAATTTAAATCAAAATCATTTTGAACAACATCATGAAAATATGCATTTTCATGCAAGGAATAAAGATTGAAAGAAAAAGTTTTTTTTAAAACCTTTGGGTGTCGTACAAATATTTATGATACAGAGCTTTTAAAAAGTTATGTAAAAGATTATGAGATTATAAATGATGAGAATCAAGCACAAATTATCGTTGTAAATTCTTGCACGGTTACAAATGGAGCTGATAGCGGGATAAAGTCTTATGTAAATACCATGCAAAAAAAAGGCATTAAAGTTATACTTACAGGTTGCGGTGCTGTAAGCAAAGGTAAGGAGCTTTTAGATAAAAAGCAAGTTTTTGGAGTGCTTGGAGCGTCAAATAAAGATAAAATCAATGAATTTTTAGGAGCAAAGACAAGTTTTTATGAACTTGGAAATTTAAATTTTATTGATAAAGATATAGTTTGCGAGTATGAAAATCATACCAAAGCTTTTGTGAAAATTCAAGAAGGTTGTGATTTTGCTTGTTCTTATTGTATTATCCCTAGCGTGAGGGGAAGATCAAGAAGTGTAGATGAAAAAGCTCTTTTAAAACAAGTTGAAATTTTAGGAGCTAATGGCTATAGTGAAATTGTTTTAACAGGGACTAATATAGGTTCATATGGGCTTAAAAATGGCACAAGTTTAGGCAAGCTTTTGCAAAAAATGGGACAAATTTCAGGTATAAAACGCATAAGGTTAGGTAGTTTAGAACCCGCACAAATTGATGAAAGTTTTTTAGAAATTTTAGATGAGACTTGGCTTGAAAGGCATTTACATATTGCCTTACAACATACAAGTGAAAAAATGCTTCGCATAATGCGAAGAAGATCGCATACGGATAATGATTTAAAGCTTTTTAATACTATAGCAAGCAAAGGATATGCTTTAGGGACGGATTTTATAGTAGCTCATCCAGGTGAGAGTGAAGAGCTATGGCAAGAAGCTTTGAAAAAATTTAAAGAATTTCCACTCACTCATATTCATGCTTTTATTTTTAGTCCTAGAAACAACACGCATTCTGCTACCATGAAAGATGTGATAAATGGAACTTTAGCTAAAGAAAGATTAAACACTTTAAAATCCATAGTAGAAAAAAATAATTATGAATTTAGAAAAAAAAATCAAGCCTCACTTGAAGTTTTGGTAGAAAATCAAAAAGATGGTTTTTTTGAGGGTTATGATCAGTTTTTTAATAAGATCAAAATTAAAAGTGATAAAGATATAGCTAAAGAATGGATCTTTATATCTGAATATGAAGTGCAAGAAAAGTCTAACTTTGCAAATTTAAAAGGCTAGATAATGAAAAATAAAAAGATAATTTTAGCATCTTTTATGGTTTTATGTATGCTTTTGGGAATTTTATATTTTAAAAATGAACCTAAATATATAGATGAAAATCTTTATCAAAGTCTGTTAAGTCAAAATTTAATCCAAAAAGCTGTGGTTGATAAAGACGAAATTTGGCTTAAGGCGGAAGGTGAAAATTACGTAATTATAAAAGATGGTATAGATATAAAAACACTTTTAGCAAAAGTTCCCGTAGAAGTTAAAAAAGATAACACGCTTTGGGTGTTTTTTATTTTACTTGTTTTTATTATCGCACTTTTTATAAGTCTTGGCTATTTTGCTCGTAAAAAAGAGTTAGCTAAATATCCAATATCAAATAAGAATCAAAATCACACTCAAGCTCAAAATTCAAATATAAATTTAGAAAGTTCTCATATAAAACCTGTGATTTCAAATATTACTTTTAATGATGTAGCAGGTGTTGATGAAGTTAAAATGGAGCTAAGCGAACTTGTGGATTTTTTACAAAATCCTAAAAAATATAAAGAATTTGGTGTAAAAATGCCAAAAGGTGTTTTAATGGTAGGCCCACCTGGTGTAGGAAAAACATTGATAGCAAAAGCAGTTGCAGGAGAAGCAGGGGTGCCATTTTTTTATCAAAGCGGTTCAAGTTTTGTTGAAATTTATGTAGGTATGGGTGCGAAAAGAGTTAGAGAGCTTTTTTCAAAAGCTAAAATGATGGCTCCTAGTATAGTTTTTATCGATGAAATAGATGCTGTAGGTAAGGCAAGAGGAGAAATGTCAAATGTTGAAAGAGATAGCACTTTAAATCAACTTTTAACTCAAATGGATGGTTTTGAGGACAATAGTGGGGTTATAGTTATAGCTGCGACAAATAAAATCGAACTTATGGATCCTGCTTTATTGCGTTCAGGGCGTTTTGATAGGAGAATTTTTTTATCTTTGCCTGATTTTAAGGATAGACTTAAAATTTTAGAAATTTATATGAAAGATAAAAACAATAATGTCAATTTAAATAAAATCGCCAAAGCAAGCGTAGGTTTTAGTGGAGCAGGGCTTGAAACTTTGGTTAATGAAGCAGCAATTAATGCTTTAAGAAGAAATAGTGCTTTAGTTGAGGAAAGTGATTTTTATGCTGTGTTAAATAAAGTTCTTTTAGGCAAGAAAAAGATTTTAAGTTTTAATGATGAAGAGAAGAAAATTCAAGCCACTTATCAGGCTGCAAAAGCTTTGAGTGCGTATTATTTTGACATAGGATTTGAAAAAATAACTCTCATTGAAGATCGTTTTAAAGAATATGAGCATAATATAAGATCAAAATCAGAGCTTATTAATCGTATAAAAGTTTATTTGGCTGGTTCTAGAGCTATGAAATTAATTTACAATGAAAGTTATACTAACTCGCAAGATGATTTTTTAAAGATTAAAGAATTGCTTGATTATATGTTGAGTTTTGATATGTTAGAAGAACCAAAGTTAAGCAAACAAAAAAAAGAAATGGATGAATTTTTAAATTCTATGAAGGATAAAATTTTAAAATTATCAGAGCTTTTGCTTGAAAAAGAAAAGATAGAACATGATGATGTTAAAAATATAATGCAGATTTGATTATATTTTAATCATCAATTTCTTTGTGCAAGATAGTTCCATTAAAATCTATAAGAATTTTTACATCGTTATCAAATTTAATCTTGTAATGGTTGATTTTTCTTTCGATTTCTCTAGCTTTTGTATTTGGAAATTCGTTTTTAATGATATTAGCTAAATTTTGAGGCAAAAAATCTAGTTCAAAAGGAAAGGCTTTATTTTCAATTTCTTTCCAAGCTCCATCTATGTCAAATTCAAGTTCTGTCCCATCGCTAAGATAGACTTCATAGGAATTTTTGTCTTTTTGTACAATCCCTATAGGTGCTTTGAAATTATGTTGTAAAAATTCTTTAGAAACACTTGGCAAATTATCAGCAGAAATTATTATATCAGCGTTTAAAGATAAACTTAAAATAGTAATAATACTTAAAAATTTAATTTTCAATATTTTTCCTAATTATTTTTTAGTAAAATTGTAAAGAATTTATGTGAATTTTATGTGAATTTTAAGACAATATTATAAAAAATAAAGGTTTAATACTTTGCTTACAATTTTTTTAATTTTTTTAAATGTTTTATGTTATTTTTTGATTTCTTATGATTATTACAATATTCTTGGTTTGAATATTTTATTTTTTAATGGAGCTTATTGGCAACTTTTAAGTTCAATGTTTTTACATGGAAATTTAACTCATCTTATATTAAATATGATAGTTTTACTTCAATTTGGGCGTATATTAGAAACTTATTTGGGTGCTTTGCGTTTTATTTTTATTTATTTTATTGGCGGGTTGTTATGTTCACTTTTAAGTGTTTTTTATGTGTATTTTGATTTTAAATATTTTGGAGAAAATATAAATGTCATAGGTGCTAGTGGTGCAATTTGTGTTTTAATGGGTTTTTATGCTGTTCTTGATAAAAATAGCACAAAAGGACTTATAGTGGCAATTTTACTTATGAGTTTTGCGCCATTGCTTATGGGGGTAAATGTTGCTTGGTATGGTCATATTTTCGGGTTTATATGTGGTTATATTTTAGCTAAAATAAAAGAGGTAAAATGAAAAAAATTTATATTATAAGACATGCAAAAGCAAGTAAGAGAGGAGATATCGATGATTTTGAAAGAAAGCTTACTAAGAGTGGAAAGGAAGATTTAAAAAAACTTTTTAAAAATCTTGCCTTGCATGAAATTCATCCTGATTTAGTGTTATCAAGTCCTGCTGTTAGAACCGCTAAAACAGCGAAAAAAATAGCCAAATTTTATAATCTTGATAAAAATAAAATTTGTTTTGATGAAAGATTGTATCTTTGCAATGTTGAGAATTTGCTAAAAATTCTGCAAGATATTGATGATGAGTTTAATGAGGTGTTTTTAGTGGGCCATAATCCTGGTTTAATGGAGCTTGGAGAGTTATTAAGCTCGCTGTGTTTAGCTTCTTTTCCAACTTCTTCTATCTTGTGTTTAGAATTTGATATTAAGGAATTTAAAAATTTAAAAAAACATAGCGGAAAATTAGTTTTTTTTGAACATGTACGCAAGTTAAAAGAAGAAAAAGATTTAGGTTTTTAGTAAGAGATTGATTCTTACTTCCAACCTTCTATATAATTTTTTAGTTTTCTTCCTACTTTAGGGTGTTTGAGTTTTTTTATAGCTGAGCTTTCTATTTGTCTCACTCTTTCTCGAGTGACATTAAGCTCTTTCCCAATTTCTTCTAAGGTTCTATCGCTTTCATCATCCATTAAGCCAAAGCGCATTCGAATTACCGCTTTTTCCCTATCGTTTAATTGATCTAAAACTTCATCAATTTGTTCTTTTAAATCATCCTTTAAGATATGATCCATTGGAGAAAGTGAATTTCTATCTTCAACAAAATCTCCAAATTTACCATCATCTTCATTTCCTATTGGAGCTTCAAGAGAAATTGGTTCTTTTGTAATTTTAATAACTTGTTTAACCTTATCTACGCTTAAACCTACTTCTTTAGCTATAACGCTGACATCAGGTTCTTTTCCATCTTTTTGTAGATGTTCGCGGATAATTTTGTTAATTTGATTGATGGTTTCTATCATGTGGATTGGAATTCTTATGGTTCTTGCTTGATCAGCTATAGCCCTTGAAATAGCTTGCCTGATCCACCAGGTTGCATAAGTGGAAAATTTATAACCCCTTTTGTATTCAAACTTATCCACAGCTTTCATCAAGCCTATATTCCCTTCTTGAATAAGATCTAAGAAAGGTAGACCACGATTTGTGTAGCGTTTAGCTATGCTTACAACAAGACGCAAGTTTGATTTTGCCATTCTTCCTTTTGCTTCATCAGAGATTTTTTTACCACGTTTAATTTGCTCTAAAATTTCTTTTAAACGTGATTTTTCAAGATCAAAGCTTTTTTCACTGGCTTCTTTAGTTTGAAATAGTTTTTTAATTTCCATATAAGTGCTTACCATGGTTGTTTCTAAAGCTCGCTCTGTGATTTCTTCTTTGCTCAATTTTGTAATATCTTTTAAAATATCTGCATGGCGTTTTTTAAGTTCATCAGAAAACATAGGTAAGCGGTATTCTAAACGCTTAAGTTCTTTGTCAAATTCTTCATCACTTTTTAGTGCAGTTTCCATTGATTTTACGATTTCACTAATAAGTTTTGAAGTAGGGCCTAGATCCATTAATTTTTCTTTTAAAATATTTTTTTTGAATGCAATGCTTAATTTATCTAAAAGCTCATCTCCACTTTCCTTGTCTTTGGATGTTTTTAGCCAATCTTTTTTAGCTTTTTCTAGAGCTTTAAATTTTTCTATAACTTTTAAAGTTCTTTCATCTTCTTTTTTGCTGTTTTTTTTAGTATTTTCTTCATCTGTTTCTAATTCTGTTTCGTTTTCTTCATCTTCGTCTATATCAAGTTCATCAAGTTTATCATCATTTTTTTCTTCATCGTCAAAGCTTTTAAATAATTCTTTTACTCTTCTTTCTCTGTTTATTAAAGGTTCTTTATAATCTAAAATAAAATCTATCAAATAAGGTACAGAACAAAAAGCATCAATGATAATATCTTCACCAAGTTCTATTTTTTTGGAAATTTCAATTTCTTCATCTTTGTTTAATAAAGCAATTTGTCCCATTTCTCTTAAATACATACGAACAGGAGAGTCTGATCTGCTCCATTCTAATAAATCGTTTTCATTGGCTAAATCAAATTCGTTCTCAAGGCTTGTATCTTGGAGTTTTTGTTTTTCTTCTTGAAGTCTTTTTGCATCTTCTATGTTTTTCATTTGTGCAATTTCAGCTGCTGAAAAAAGTTGCACTTTGTGTTTTTTCACTAATGCTTGCACTTTTTTAGCGGTTGATGCACTTGGTTGTTTTGTAAGATATTTTACCAATTTTTCATATGTGATATAATCTTTTGCATTTTCTTGAAATAATTCTTCTAATTCAGCTTCTTGAGTTTTGGCGTTCATTGATTATCCTTGAAATTTATATAAGCTTTAGATTTTATCTAAAAATTGCTTAACTTTCTATATAAATCGGTTATTATGCTTATGATTTAAATATTTTTTCAAATTTTTCTAAAGCTCTGTTAAAATTATAATTTTTTCTTTTTAAGGTATAAAATTTACGCTTTAGGTTGATATTTTTTAACTTGATTTCATAAAGTGTTGAATTTTTTAATTCTTTTTCTATGCTTTTTTTGGAAAAAATAGAGATTGCTTTTTTTTGTAAAACAAGTTCTTTAATCGCAGCCATTCTATCAAGCTCAAGAAAAATATTAAGTTTTTTTGAGCTTGCACCAATTTCGTTTAAAAATTTATCCCTTAAGCCTGAGCCTACTTCTCTTAAAATCCACTTTTGTTCTAAAAGTTCATCGATATAAAATTCTTTTTCATTGAATTTTTTATCACTTGTAGCTACTATAAGTTCATCATTTTGCCAAAAATTTATTTCTAAATTTTCATACTCCACTAAAGCTGGATCAAGTTCTGCTTCAATAATTGCAAATTCTATATTTCCGTTTTTTAGCAAATTTAAACATTCTTTTGAATTCTGTGTTTGAGAGCGAATTTCTATGTTTTTAAATTCTGCTTTAAAATCAAATAAAATAGGAGCTAAAAAATGTTCAGAAATGCTTTGAGTTGAGGCTATTTTTATTTCCCCTAAGAGCATACTTTCGTCGTTTAATTTTTCTAAGCTTTGGTAGTAGGCTTGTATAATTTTTAACCAATTTTTTCCTAGTTCTAAAGCTTTTGGTGTAGGTAAGAGTTTTTTTCCAAGTCTTTCAAATAAAATGCCATCAAATTTATTTTCTAAATTTTTAATTACTATTGAAACATTAGGTTGAGTTATGGAAAAATTGTTGGCTGTATGAGTTGGACTTTGAGTGTTTAAAAGATCTAAAAATATTTCCATATCTTTGATTTTCATGAGTGATTCCTTTGTTTAATAAAAAAAAATTATTATAAAAATTAAAATAATATATTTTTATAATTTTAATAAAAAAAATATAATAACACAAAATTTAGAAAAAGGAAAATAAATGAAAACAAGTTTTTTAGCACATAGCATGGCTATAGTGCGTTCAAATTTTAAGGGTTTGCTTTTTACTGCTTGTATAGTGATTTTTGCTATGTATTTTTCTAGTGTTCAAAGTATCAAAGATACTACTCATTTGGCAGCGACTGCTTTTGCTATCATCATAGGAGTGTTGCTCTCTCCTTGGTTTTTTAAATACCAACATCATTTTCAAGCTGGAGTGCATTTTAGTGCAAAAAAGCTTTTAAGACTCGGTATTGTTTTATATGGTTTTAATATTACTTTAACTGAGCTTTTAAGTGTAGGGTTGAAAGGGTTTTTACTTTCTGCTATAGTGATATTTTTTGTTTTTATTATTGCTTTATTTGTAGGAATGAAAATTTTTAAACTCGATAAAGAAACTTCTATGCTTGTTGGAGCCGGAAGTGCGATTTGCGGTGCGGCAGCGGTTTTAGCGTTGGAGTCAAGTTTAAAAAGTGATCCTTTTAAAGGAATTTTAGCTGTAGGTACGGTGGTGATTTTTGGACTTGTGTTTATGTTTTTGTATCCTATAGCTTTTTCTTTAAATCTTTTTCCTTTTTTTGATCAAAATGCTATGGGGGTTTTTATGGGGGCTACTTTGCATGAAGTGGCAAATGTTGCAGGTGCCGCTGAAATGGCAAAAGATATGGCAGGATTTGAGCAAGGTGCTTCTAATGTTGCAGTGATTATAAAAATGATGAGAGTGATTTTACTTGTGCCTTTTTTGCTTATAGTGACTTATTTTTTTGCTAAAAATCAGCATTCAAGCAGTGGAAAAACTGCAAAAAGTATTACTATTCCTTATTTTGCATTCGCATTTTTAGGTATGATAGTTTTAAATACATATCTAGCAACTAAAGAAAGTATTTTAGGTATTGCTACGAGTGATATTATTTCTTTAGGTAAAACACTTTGTACTTTATGTATTGTTTTTGCTATGGCAGCTTTAGGTTTGCAAATTGACTTTAAAAAATTTTTAAAGAGTGGCTCTAGAGTATTTGGTTTGGCTTTTGTTTTAGGGCTTGTTTTGATTTTTGGAGGATATTTTTTAACTTTGACTTTTAAAGATATACTTTGGTAATAACAATTATTTTTTGAAAAAATTTATTTTTATTAATCAAGTGATAATATAATTGTTTTTGTTTAATAAAATCTCATTTTGAAGGAGTTAAAATGAAAAAAATTGTTTTAAGTATTTTAAGTTCTTGTTTATTAGCATCTGCTTTAAGTGCCGTATCTTTTAAAGAAGATAGTTTAAAAATATCTTTTGAAGGGTATAAAACTAAGGATATGGTAGGAGTAGAAGGTGAATTTAAGAATGTAGAATATAAATTTTCTAAAAATACAAAGGATTTTGCAAGTTATCTTAAAGGAGCTAAAGCTACTATAAAGCCAAGTAATGCTTTTATGGGTGAAGGCAATGATGTTATAACCAATAATATCACAAAAGTGTTTTTTCCTGCTTTATTGGGAAATGCAGATATTAAAGTTGTTTTCCAAGATGTGATTGTAGGTGAAAACAAAGGCGTTATTTCAGCAAAAATTACCATGGATAAAAAAAGTACTATTATACCTTTAACTTATACTATCAAAGATAATAAATTTGAAGCTAAAGGGCAGCTTGATTTGCATACTTTTAAAAATGGTTCTAAAGCATTAAAAGCATTAAGTGATGCTGCTCCAGGACATGGTGGAATCTCTTGGCCTTTGGTTGATATCAGTTTTAATGCTGATTTAGCAGAATAAAAAGTAGCCTTAGGGCTACTTTAAAATACAGTATTTTCTTAAATTATTTTCAAAAATTTCATAATTTTTTATATTTTCAAGTTCTTGATAAATTTCACTGCCTTTCCATAAAATAAAAATTGTATTTTCATCTTTTAGATTTTTGCAAATTTCAAGCAAAGGCTTGACATCCATTAAGGCTCTTGAAGTGATGATATCGGCTTTAAAGGTATTTTTACACTCTTGAACTTTTTCTTTGTAAATATGTAAATTTGAAAGTTCGCATTCTATTTTTAGTGTCCGCAAAAAGGCAGCTTTTTTGGGATTGGGTTCGAAAAGATGAAAATTGCTTTGCAGTAAAAAGGCTAAAAATACAGCTGGAAATCCTGCACCACTTCCTATATCGGCAATATTTTTTGCTTTAGAAAAATCATAAAAATCTAAAATTTTAATACTATCAAAGATATTTTCATCTATATTTTTTAAATGAGTAAGATTGTGAATGCGGTTAAATTTAGATAATAATTCTTTATAAATTTTTACCTTTTCTTTAAAGTTTTTTAAATCGTAGTGTTGTAAAAAATCATAATCTTTAAAAATCATTTATTTAAGATGTCCCATTTGAGTTTGTTTTATGTTTAAATATTCTACATTAAAACGGTTAGGTTCTATTAAAATCGGTATGCGTGTGATGATTTTTTCCTTAATGGACTCTAGTTTCTTGGGATTATTTGTGAGTAAATTAACCTTAGAAATTTCATAGTGTTTGAGTATAAATTCTACAATTTCATAAGTTCTCTCATCGGCTTTAAAGCCAAGCTGATGATTTGCTTTAATCGTATCAAAACCTTTATCTTGTAAAGCATAGGCATTAACCTTGTTAAAAAGTCCTATACCTCTTCCTTCTTGTCTAAGATAAATCACCATTCCGCCGTTTTTTTCTATATATTTGAGTGAAAATTCAAGCTGTTCTCCGCAGTCACATTTTAAACTTCCTAAAGCATCTCCTGTTAAGCACTCTGAATGAATTCTTAGATTGAGTGTGTCTTTTGGAGTATTTTTAAATATACATAAATGTTCTTTATCATTTTCTTTAAAACTTTGTATTTGGAAATTTCCCCATTTGCTAGGTAAATTCGCAATTTCTGAAATTTTTATTTTCATTTACTACTCTCTATAATCAAATTTATGTTAAGATTTTAGCAAAAAAAGGACAAAAAAATGTTTAAAAGATTTAGAAGATTAAGGTTTAATGAAAACTTAAGATCTATGGTAAGGGAAAATTCTTTAAGTGTAAATGATTTGATTTATCCGCTTTTTGTGGTTAATGGAACAGGGATAAAAAAAGAAATTTCTTCTATGCCCGATGTGTTTCAAATGAGTTTAGATGAAATTTTAAAAGAGTGTCAAAATGTAGTCAACTTAGGTATTAAAGCTATTATACTTTTTGGCGTTTTAGAAAATGAGAAAAAAGATAGTTGCGGAAGCGATGCTTTAGATGATGAAGGGCTTGTTGCAAGAAGCATAAGAGAGATTAAGAAAAATTTTCCAGATCTTTTTGTAATTAGCGATCTTTGTTTTTGTGAGTATACAGATCACGGGCATTGTGGGATTATCGATCCAAAAACAAAAAGCGTGGATAATGATGCCACTTTAGAAATTTCAGCCAAACAAGCCTTAGTTCACGCAAGAGCAGGGGTAGATATGATAGCACCTAGTGGAATGATGGATGGTATTATCACTACTTTGCGTAAAGCTTTAGATAAGGAAGGTTTTGAAAATTTGCCTATAATGGCGTATTCTACTAAATTTGCATCAAGTTATTATGGGCCATTTCGAGATGTAGCAGAGTCAGCTCCAAGTTATGGAGATAGAAAAAGCTATCAAATGGATTTTGCTAATGGTAAAGAAGCTTTAGAAGAAAGCTTAGAAGATGAAGCACAAGGAGCTGATATTTTAATGGTAAAACCCGCTCTTGCTTATCTTGATGTAATTAAAGAAATATCCCTTTATTCTAACTTGCCTTTGTGTGTTTATAATGTAAGCGGAGAATATGCTATGCTAAAGGCAGCTAAAAATGCGGGAGTGATTGATTATGAAAAAATCTTATATGAAACTATGATAGCTTTTAAAAGAGCAGGGGCAAAGCTTATCATCACTTATCATGCCAAAGAATTAGCTAAAATGTTAAAAGGAGAAAAATGAAACATTTTTTAACTTTAAGAGATTTTTCTAAGGAGGAAATTTTAAGCCTTGTAAATCATGCTAGCGAGCTTAAAAAAGAGCCTAAAAAACTTTTACAAGATAAAACTTTAGCAATGATTTTTGAGAAAAATTCTACAAGAACAAGAATGGCTTTTGAATTAGCCATAACAGAGCTTGGCGGAAAGGCTTTATTTTTAAATAGCAATGATTTACAACTTAGTCGTGGCGAGCCTGTAAAGGATACAGCTAGGGTGATAGGGGCGATGGTTGATTTTGTGATGATGAGAGTCAATAAACATGAAACTTTACTCGAATTTGCAAGATATTCTAAAGCCCCTGTGATCAATGCTTTAAGCGAGCTTTATCACCCTACTCAGGTTTTAGGAGATTTGCTTACTATCAAAGAATGGAATAAGATGCAAAATGGTATAGCAAAAGTTGCTTTTATCGGAGATAGTAATAATATGTGCAATTCTTGGCTTATTGCGGCTGCGATTTTGGGCTTTGAATTTAGTATAGCTATACCAAAAAACTATAAAATTAGCCCTGAAATTTGGGAATTTGCTATGAAACAGGCTTTGATTTCAGGAGCCAAAATTTCCTTAAGTCATGATAAATTTGAAGCCTTAAAGGATAAAGATGTAGTCATCACCGATACTTGGGTTTCTATGGGTGAAGAGAATGAAAAAGAACGCAAGATTAAAGAATTTGAAGGATTTATAATCGATGAGAAGGCTATGAGCGTTGCCAATAAAGACGCGATATTGCTTCATTGTTTGCCTGCTTATAGGGGTTATGAAGTGAGTGAAGAAATTTTTGAAAAACATGCAGATGTGATTTTTGAAGAAGCAAGAAATCGCCTTTATGTGGTAAAAGCCTTGCTTTGCTTTTTGGATAATCAGAGAGGAAGAGAATGAAAGAGCTAGAAAAGTATAGCATTTGCTTAAAACGCATTGATGAATTTAGTCAAAATCTAGGAATAAAGAAAAAAGATAGAACGATTTTTAAAATGAAGCAAAGCGAGAATGAAAACGAAAAATGTTTAGTTCTTGAAAATGGAAGTTTTGATTCTCCTGAGCCTTGGTTTGTGATTGATGAAAACGATGAAATTCACACTTTGCTTTCTTTACAAAGTCTTAAGAATATACTTGAAAGTTTAAAACAAAGTCAAAAAGAGAATTTTGAATTGCGTTTAGAAAAGGCGATTTATCAACAAATTCCTGTAGATTTTAACGATGTTTGGACGGTTGCTATGGATGAGATCAAGCAAAAGGCGCAAAATGGCACCATGGAAGTTAGTATTGATCTTGAAAAATTAATTTCTAAAATCAAACAAAAGCATCCAAATTTATTTGTAGATATGCAAGCGATGATAGAAAGGGTAAACCAAAATGAGAGATTATAAAGCTTTTGTAAAATACTCTAAAGCAGGACCACGCTACACTTCTTATCCTACAGCAGTAGAGTTTAATGCAAATTTCAAATACGAAGAATATATAGAAATTTTAAAAAAGCAAGATAGATCTTTATCGCTTTATTTTCATTTACCATTTTGTAGGAGTGCCTGTTATTTTTGTGGTTGCAATGTTATTTATACTGCAAAAGAAGAGAGTAAAGAAAGGTATTTAACTTATATTTTTAAAGAGCTTGATATTTTAAGTACTATTTTAGATACTAAAAGAGAAGTGGTGCAAATGCACTTTGGGGGCGGAACTCCAACTTTTTTTAGTGCTAAACAACTTCAAAATTTGATTTTAAAAATCAGATCTATTTTTAGAAATTTTTCTAAAGATGCAGAGATTAGCTGTGAGATCGATCCGCGTTTTTTAAATGACGAACAAGCCACAGTTTTAACACAAAATGGCTTTAATCGTATCAGCTTTGGAGTGCAGGATTTTGATGAAAAAGTTCAAAAAGAAATTCATCGCATCCAGCCTTTTGAATTAACACAAAATGCTTTAAATCTTGTAAGAAGTAAAGGCATAAAGTCTGTAAATATGGATTTAATTTATGGTTTGCCTTATCAAAATTTACAAAGCTTTACACAAACTTTAGAAAAAGTTATGCTTTTAAATCCTGATCGTTTGGCGATTTTTAATTACGCTCATGTGCCTTGGCTTAAGAAAAATATGAGAAAATTTGATGAAAATACCTTGCCAAGTCCTGATGTTAAACTTGAAATTTTAGAATTTTGTGAGAATTTTTTGAGTAAAAACGGCTATAAA
Source organism: Campylobacter sp. BCW_4338 (assembly GCF_001763255.1). Lineage (NCBI taxonomy): Bacteria > Pseudomonadati > Campylobacterota > Epsilonproteobacteria > Campylobacterales > Campylobacteraceae > Campylobacter > Campylobacter sp. BCW_4338. The sequence goes on along the minus strand of NZ_MJYJ01000061.1, from coordinate 40,264 downwards.
ATGATAGGTATGGATCATTTTGCAAAAGAAAATGATGAGCTTTTTAAAGCTTTAGAAAATGGAACTTTACATAGAAATTTCCAAGGTTATACTACTAAAGGTGGTGCTGATTTAGTCGGTGTTGGGCTTACAAGTATAGGCGAAGGACAAAGACATTATGCGCAAAATTTTAAAGATATGTCAAGTTATGAGGCTGCATTAGATAGAGGAGTTTTGCCTTTTGAAAGAGGCGTAGCTTTAAGCGATGATGATGAGCTTAGAAAAGCAGTGATTATGGAGTTAATGGCAAATTTTAAGCTTGATATCAAGTCAATAGAAAAAGAATTTTGCATTGATTTTCAGGAGTATTTTAAAGAGGATTTAAAAGCTTTAGAAGAATACAAAGATTTTATTAATTTTGATGAAAATTTTATCAAAGTCAATGAAACAGGTGTTTTGCTTATAAGAAATATTGCTATGTGTTTTGATGCTTATATGAAAAACATTAGTGAAGATAAAAAAGTATTCTCAAAAACGGTGTAAGATGAAATTTAGTCAAATAAGTGATGCTTGTGTTAAATGTGGCAAATGTATACCTGTTTGTACTATACATGAAGAAAATCGCGATGAAATTACCAGTCCAAGAGGATTTTTAGATCTTTTATCTGCTTATAAAGAGGGAATTCTAGAACTTGATAAAGAAGCTAAGAAAGTTTTTGAATCTTGTTTTTTATGTACCAATTGTGTTGAAGTGTGTCCAAGTAAATTAAGAGTAGATAATGCCATAGAAGAAGTTCGTTATGACATAGCTAAAAAATTTGGTATAGCTTGGTATAAAAAACTTATTTTTTTCTTTTTAAGAAGACGCACAATTTTAGATTTGGTAGCTAAGCTTGGCTATGTGTTTCAAAGTTGTGCGTTTAAAATTCAAAATGAGAATGAAAATACAGGTATGAAGGCAAGATTTTCCATGCCTTTTGTTAAAAAGGGAAGATTACTTACAAGTTTTAATAAAAAAAGTTTCTTAAATTCTAATCCAAAATTTATCAATAATGATGGAGAAAAAACAATAGGTTTTTTTGTAGGTTGTTTGGCGAATTATTTTTACATAGATACGGCTAATGCAGTGCTTAAAATCACTAGGGAATTAAAAATCAATGTGGATTTGATGAAAGAACAAGTGTGTTGTGGAGCGCCGCAATTTTTTACGGGTGATTTTAAAAGTGTTGAAGTTTTGGCTAAAAAAAATATTGAGTATTTTGAAAAAAAATTAGAAAAATTAGATGCTATTATAGTTCCTGAGGCCACTTGTTCGGCTATGTTAAAGATAGATTATGAACATTTTTTTATAATGCAAAATGATTTAGACTGGGCAAAACGCGCAAAATGTGTGTCATCTAAGATATATATGGCTAGCGAGTATTTTTATAAATTTACTTCTTTGGAAGAAATTTTAAAAACAAAAAATAAATTTAATTATAGCATTACTTATCACGATCCTTGCCATGCAAGAAAAATGCAAGGGGTTTTTAAAGAGCCAAGAGAACTTTTAAAAACAAATTATCATTTTGTGGAAATGAGTAATTCTAATACTTGTTGCGGTTTTGGCGGGGTGAGTATGCAAACGGATTATTATGATAAAGCCTTAAGTGTAGGGCTTAAAAAAGCACAAATGATCGATGAAAGTAAGGCTAGTGTGGTAAGCGCCGAGTGTTCAGCTTGTAGAATGCAAATTTCAAATGCATTAGAACAAAATTCAAGCAAGGTTGTTTTTGCCAGTCCTTTAGAACTTATAGCAAAAGCTTTGTGATGATGAAGATAGTATTTAAAGGCAAAAGTTCTGAATATGAAATTCAAAGATCGTGCTTTTGTGTTGATGCTTTTGTGATTAAAGATAAGATTGAAGAACGAGATGGTGTTGATTTTATCACTTCAAATATAGAGCTTTTGGAATTTAGTGATGACAGTTTTACTTTTGAAGAAATTGTAAAACATTTTAATATTTGTAATAGTGAAGATATGATTATCGTTGAAGATTTTGACATGAAATCAAACAAAGATAATCAAAACCAAGAAGATAGTATAGAACGCAACATCTTAAAATCCGAAAAAATAATACATGAAAACACAAAACAAATAAGTATGCAATTTAAAAATTTAAAATTTTTTTCAAGAATTTTTAAAAATGAAAATTTTCTTTCTGATTTTAAAGAAAGCAAGCAAGAAGTTGTTGCTATCAAAAAACATGAAAAACTTGAAATTTTTAAAAATTTATCTCAAGAAGATCAAGAAATTAGCTTTGTTAAAATTGAAATTTTAAATTATGATAGTAATGAAGATAGTTTAAGTTTTAATCTTGATATATTTCCAAGCGGTATGAGCTATAAGTATGGAATTTTAAAAGGTTCTATGCATATTATTTTACAAGGTAAAACTTCTAGTACGATGCTTTTTCCGTTTTTAAAAAGCATGATTTATAAAAATAAAAGCGAAAATTCAAGTGAAAAAATTTTTACTTTAATGATAAATCAGAAAAAGCACTATAAACTTATCGCAAATCTTTCTTAGTTTTATTTTATTATATTTTCTATATTAGAGCGATTTTTTTCAATTAAAGAGCGATTTTTTTGAGTTGTTTCTTTAAGATCGGCTATATCTTCTTTCATATTTTGTATGTTTTGGTTGAGTAATTTTATCTTTTTTTCATAGCGAGTAACGATGATAAAGACTACAAATAAAAATATAATAATCAAAAAAATAAATGCTAAAAATTCCATATTTTTCCTTTTTAAAACTAGATTTTGAAATATATCATTTAAATACTTCAAAAAACTTTTATGGGTTTTTATTTTGTATTTTAGTTTTTTTATCTTTAAACTTATATATAAATTTTCAAAAAGTAACAAAAAAATATATAAAAAAATAATTAAATTAAAAAAATAATCAAAGATAATAAATATCTCATTTTTTTATGTTATATTTTAATAAATATCCAAAAAGGATTTTAATATGGAAAAATCACTTTTATTTCATTTTAGACGCATTGGGGTTGAATTTATTATTTTTAGTGTTTATGCTGTTTTTAGTATCTCTTGGGCAGCAACAGGGTCTTTAATGCCCTTGATTTCAAATGATCTTGCTCTAAATACTCAGCAAGCTACTTTAATCACTAGTATGATAGTAGTTGCGAAAATTTTTGGTGCTTCATTTACTGCTTTTTTGGTTTATAAATTCGGATTAAAAAAGGGATATTTTTTAGGCTGTATTTTAATGAGTTCGGGTATCTTTTTAAGTTTTGTAGATAGTTATAGTGGTATTTTGATTATAAGATTTTTAACAGGGCTTGGTTCAGCTTGTGCTTTAGTTTGCTTAGTGCCTATTGCACAACAATGGTTTGAAAAAAAAGCTTTACATTTTGTAATTAGTTTTAATATGACTTCAAATTTGGTAGGCATTACCCTAGGACTTGTTTTAGCTGAAAGTATCTCAAATTATTTTGGAAATTGGAGAGATTCTTTATCATTTTATGCTTGGATTAATTTGATTTTATTGATTTTGTGGCTTTTTGTAGGTAAAGATGAGAATAAAAAAGAAGAAAAAAAGAATAATGCAAAAGATCTTATTTATGCTCTAAAATCTCGTGTTACTTGGGGTATGATTATTTTTTACATAGGGCCTATTTTATTTTTAAATTCTCTTTTTACTTTTTTACCAACTTTTTATGCGCAATATGCGGGTTTTAGTAAAGAATTAGCTGATTTTGCTAAAAAAGAAATTCCAGCCTTGGCTAATTTTGCTATTATTTTTGGTCCTTATCTTGGATTATTTTTTAAAAGAAAAAATATTTCTTTTAAAATAATGCTATTGTCTGGAGGAGCGTGTATTTTTATATGCGGATTTTGTATGTTGTTTTTACAAAATTTAGTATTGATACAGATTTTTGCTGTGTTATCAGGCATTTTTTATTCTATGTGGTTTCCATTTTTCTTTAATCTACCTTCAGAATTAAAAAATTCCAATCCAAATCAAACTGCTTATATTATGAGTGCTTTTTGGAGTATTACCTTTGTTATACTATCATTTAACCTATGGGTAGTATCTTGGAGTGTTGATAAAACCCATAGTTTTACTTTGGGTTTTGTTTATATTTTTGCTTTGATTTTTATTTCAGCGATCTTAGCACAATTTGTTTTACCTAGAAGAGAAAATTTTATACAAGGAGAAAAATAGAATGAATTTAATTCCAGAAATACTAGACTTACAAGGCGAATTTGAAAAAATTCGTCATCAAATTCATGAAAATCCTGAGCTTGGTTTTGATGAATTATGTACTGCAAAATTAGTGGCGCAAAAATTAAAAGAATTTGGTTATGAGGTTTATGAAGAAATAGGAAAAACAGGTGTTGTGGGGGTTTTAAAAAAGGGAAATAGCGATAAAAAAATAGGACTTCGTGCAGACATGGATGCTTTGCCTTTGCAAGAATGCACAAATTTGCCTTATAAAAGCAAAAAAGAAAATGTAATGCATGCTTGTGGTCATGATGGACATACTACTTCTTTATTGCTTGCTGCAAAGTATTTAGCAAATCAGAATTTTAATGGCACTCTAAATCTTTATTTTCAACCTGCTGAAGAGGGTTTGGGTGGTACTAAGGCAATGATAGAAGATGGATTGTTTGAAAAATTTGATAGTGATTATGTTTTTGGATGGCACAATATGCCTTTTGGTAGCGATAAGAAATTTTATCTTAAAAAAGGTGCGATGATGGCTTCTTCGGATAGTTATAGCATTGAAGTTATTGGAAGAGGTGGTCATGGAAGTGCTCCAGAAAAGGCAAAAGATCCTATTTATGCTGCTTCTTTACTTGTGGTGGCTTTACAAAGTATAGTATCTCGCAATGTTGATCCTCAAAATTCAGCAGTTATAAGCATAGGAGCTTTTAATGCAGGGCATGCTTTTAATATCATTCCAGATATTGCAACGATTAAAATGAGTGTTAGAGCATTAGATAATGAAACTAGAAAACTAACTGAAGAAAAAATTTATAAAATTTGTAAAGGTATTGCACAGGCTAATGATATAGAGATTAAAATCAATAAAAATGTTGTTGCACCAGTGACTATGAACAACGATGAAGCTGTGGATTTTGCTAGTGAGGTTGCAAAAGAATTATTTGGCGAAAAAAATTGTGAATTTAATCATCGTCCTTTAATGGCAAGTGAGGATTTTGGATTTTTTTGCGAAATGAAAAAATGTGCCTATGCTTTTTTAGAAAATGAAAACGACATTTATTTACATAATTCTAGTTATGTTTTTAATGATAAGCTTTTAGCTAGGGCTGCAAGTTATTATGCGAAGCTAGCTTTAAAATACTTAAAATAAAAACTAATCTAGAATTTCAAGCACAATTTCTTCCTTTAAACCTTTGATTTGAATTTCTTTGAGTTTTAGGTTTGAAGGAAGGTTTGCCAAAAGCTCTTTATTGTTTTTTACTTGGTTTTTTGCACTTATGGAGAGTAAAATTCCCCTATAAGCTTTAGCAAAATGACTGATGACTTTACCATTTTTTACAAATTTATAGGTATAAAATTTCTTTTTTGGGGTGTAGAATTTATCATAAAATCCTGCTCTAAGGTCAAGTATTTCTTTATTTTCTAAGTATTCATCTAAGGCTTTACTAAAATGTTCTTTATAAAATTTCTCTATGGCAAAATTTCCTATTTTAGCCCCTTGCTTGAATTTATAAAAGGGTAGGGTATCATTAGCTCTTACAACGCCAAAAAGATTAGAAAATATAAGAGTATTTTCTAAAATATAAGCTTGACTTTTTTTATCTAAAGCTTTAAAATTAAGATATTCATAACTTACCCCAGTATAAAGCAATATAGCTTCTTGAGTGGGAGCTTGTTTTAAATTGTGTTTAAATTTATCAATTTCATTTTCATTTTTAATGCCAAAAAGTTCTTGTAAATTCTGTAAACTTGCGTTTTTGATAAATTCTTCATAATGCTTTAAAGCTTTTATTCTATAAGGAAATAATTCTTTAAATATAAATGAGTTTTCATTGATAGGATTTTTTACGCAATTTTCATTTTTGCTTTCACTAGGGGAGAATAAAATTTTCATTTTAGCCTTTTTTGTTAATGTTATGAAACATTAAGAGCAAAGAATTTAATCTTGCTTTTAATGTTTTTGAAGTTTTTATCATTTTAAAATTTAAAACGACGCTCCGCCCATTAACATAGAAAACATGATAAATGGAAGTATAATTTTTAACGCTTCTGTGGCGTCTTGATTGTTGATGCTTAGTTTTTCTATGCTGTCGATTCCTTGTGTGCTATAGTCACTAACAGGGATGTTTTTAAATTTTAAATCAAGATTGAGTTTATAATCATCATTTTGAGTGATATTGTTTAAAATAGCTAAAGCTTTATCAAAGATTAATGCTTGTTCTTCATTTTGACTTTGAGCTTTTAAGGTTTGTAAATTTTCCTTAGCAGTTGCTATATAGCTACTAAATACGCCTTCGGTTTTAAGAGTTGAATCAATTTTAAAATTATTTAAGATGATGTATTTTTGGATTGTATTGCTAAAATCTGAAGCTTGTTCGTAGTTTGCTATATTAAGAAGTTCATTGATAGCTTGTTCATCCATAGCTAAAGTTTGAGTGTTAAATTTTATATCCTTAGAATCAAGGTAATTAAGTAGATCTTCTTTTAGATTTATATTTAGATTTGTATTGAAATTTAATTTTGCGTTATAAAATTTTATATTAAGATTATCTAGATAATTGTTTTCTTGTTTGTTTATGGAGTTATCAAATGATAAAGTATAAGAATCCGAGCTTAATTTATTGATAAAAGAGCTGATTTTTGGATCTTGTTGAAATAAGCTTGCATTGATGTCACTAACAACTTTTTCTCCAAGTTTAAAATCTTCAAAAACCAAATTTGATTGTATGCTTTTTTGGTTTTTAAAAAGATCGTTGTAATATTCTTTAATGTTAATTGATGTATTTGCTTCGCCTTTGTAAATTTCATTTGAGCGAATTTTGATATTTTTTGCTTGAAATAGTTCTTGATACTCATCGTTGTTATCTTTTGCAAGAGTTTTGAAATTTGAACTTAAACACGCTATAAAATCACCATCTGCATTGCATTTAAAATCAGAAAATTCAATCTTTATTCCAGAATCCTGAGAAAGGTTTGCAATTTCTTGTTTAACTGTTTGATTTAGTTGATTTTCATATTTTTTAACTGTTTTTTCATCTATGGAATTTCCGCAAGCTGAAAACAAAACAGCTATTCCAATAGAGAGAAAAATACCTTTTTTCATAGTTTTCTCCTTAAAAATTTTTAAAACAAAGATTATATCTTTTTTTACTTAAAATTTAAACAATGCTAAAAGAGAGTGTGAGATTAATTACATTTTTACACATAGGAAAATCTTTTTAGTTTGTTTCAAATGCATTATTTATAATTTTAAGTATAATTAACTTTGCAATTATTATATATTTTTGCAATAGCTTTAAGCTTATTTTTAAAGAAAGGAAATGTATGAAAAAAATACTTCTAAGTGTTTTAACGGCCTTTGTTGCAGTAGTATTGGCTGCTTGTGGAGGAAATTCTGACTCTAAAACTTTAAATTCTCTTGATAAGATCAAGCAAAATGGAGTTATTAGGATTGGGGTATTTGGCGATAAACCACCTTTTGGTTATGTGGATGAAAAAGGAAACAATCAAGGCTATGATATAGCTTTAGCTAAACGCATAGCAAAAGAACTTTTTGGCGATGAAAATAAGGTGCAATTTGTTCTTGTTGAAGCTGCAAATAGGGTTGAGTTTTTAAAATCAAATAAAGTAGATATTATTTTGGCTAATTTTACTCAAACTCCAGAAAGATCTGAACAGGTTGATTTTTGCTTGCCTTATATGAAGGTAGCTTTAGGCGTAGCTGTGCCAAAGGATAGTAATATAACTAGCGTAGAAGATTTAAAAGATAAAACTTTACTTTTAAACAAAGGCACAACAGCGGATGCGTATTTTACGCAAAATTATCCTAATATTAAAACTTTAAAATACGATCAAAATACTGAAACTTTTGCCGCTTTGATGGATAAAAGAGGCGATGCTTTAAGTCATGATAATACCTTGCTTTTTGCTTGGATGAAAGATCATCCTGATTTTAAAATGGCTATCAAAGAGTTAGGCAACAAAGATGTTATCGCATCAGCAGTTAAAAAAGGTGATAAAGAACTTAAAGAATTTATCGATAATTTGATCATTAAACTAGGCCAAGAGCAGTTTTTTCACAAGGCTTATGATGAAACTTTAAAAGTTCATTTTGGAGATGATGTTAAGGCTGATGATGTAGTGATTGAAGGTGGAAAAATTTAATAAAGGGCTTTTTGCCCTTTAGTTGATTTAGGATAAAATATGCAAAAAAAATACAAAAATATTATTTATGCTTCTTTGGGTGGAATTTTAGAATTTTATGATTTTGTGCTTTTTGCTTTTTTTTTGGATATTTTTGCTAAGGTATTCTTTCCGCAAAATGATGCTTTTTGGATGCAGATAAATGCTTATATAGCCTTTGGTGCTGCTTATTTAGCGCGTCCTTTTGGTTCTATTGTGATGGCACATTTTGCTGATAGATATGGAAGAAAGAATATTTTTTATATTTCTATGCTTTTGATGGTTTTGCCTAGTTTTGCTTTAGCTTTTTTGCCAAGTTATGAAAGTATAGGTATATTTGCTACTTTGATTTTATTCACTATTCGTATTTTGCAAGGTTTAGCCGTTGGAACTGAGGTGAGCGGAGCTTGGATTTATGTGAGCGAATTTGTCAAAGGGTGCCAAATTCCTTTAGCTCTTGGTTTTATTTCAGCGACTTTAACCATAGGTTTATTGCTAGGAAATATTGCCACTTTAGGCATAAGATCTTATTTTACCCCAGAAGAAGTTCAAAGCTATGCTTGGAGAATTCCTTTTATCATAGGAGGATTTTTTGGAATTTTAGCTTTGTTTTTAAGAAATAAACTCAGCGAAACTCCAGAATTTATAAAAGTTCAAAATGAAAAGAAAATTTTAAATTTTCCATTGTTTGAAGCTTTAAAAACTCATAAAATGAGTATGCTTGTTTGTTTTTTAATGACTATGGTTTTAACAAGCGGTGTGGCAACTTTGATGATTTTGCCTAAGTATTTTGAAAGTCTTTTAGCTATGAGTAAAACTTCTGCTTTATGGGTGCAAAATTTTGCTATTTTAGCGGTGATTTTTGGAGCTTTATTTCAAGGTTTTTTAGCAAGCAAATGGGGAAGCTATAGGATTTGTTCTATTTTTAGTATAGCTTTTATTATTTTTGGTGTGCTTTTTAGTTTTTATGATGAGAATTTTTTATTTTATTTTTTACTGGCTTGTTTTGCACAAGGTATTATTACTTTCGCGCCTGTTTTTATGACGCAAATTTTTAAAAGCGAACTTAAATTTAGCGGGCTTAGTTTTGCTTATAATATTTCTTATGCGATTTTAGGTTTTTTAACCCCTTTTATAGTCAATGCTTTTTATAAAGAGTATTTAGGTATTTATCTTGCTATAGTGGGATCTTGCTCCTTGCTTTGTGTGTTTTTGTTAAAACGCGTTTTTGCAAGAAGCAAGATTAAAGAATTAAGCATTGTCTTTTAAAACTTCAAAAACAACCTTAGATATTTTTTCAACTGAAGCGATTTCGCAATGTTCATCAGTTGAATGAGGATTATGGATATTTGGACCTATAGAAGCGCATAAAAGCTCTTGTTTTTTCTCTATAATGCCACACTCAAGCCCTGCATGGATAGCTGAAACTTTGGCATTAGGCGATACTTTTTTAAGCGCTTTAAAAACCATGTCGCTAAGTGCGTTTGGTTTGCCTTCCCAAGGTGGATAGAAATTAAAACTTCTTACTTTAAAATCAAAAGCCTTGAAAAATTCTAAAGTTTCAAATTCTACTTGCTTAAGTCCATCAAGTATATTAGATCTTGCAAAAAGTGCGAATTTGATTTGTTTATCTTGCATTCTTAAAGTAGCTAGGTTAATGCTTGTTTGAACTATACCTAGATTTTCATCATAAGCTCTAACTCCATGAGTAAAAGAATTTATAAGGCTTAAAAGTTTGTTACTTTGATCGCAAATTTCAAATTCACCTTCTTCTTTAAAATCGCATTTTATCCAGTTATTGCTCTTTACTTCATTTTTAAAATGCACTAAAGCTTTGGCGTGTTTAGGTATAGAATTGATTCTTTCTCCACCTTCAAAAGAAATGATTTCTCCTTTATTTTCTTGTATGAATTTAGCCATTTCTTTGATGGAGCTTTTTTCGTTGCGTACGATATTTATGCCTGAGTGTCCACCTTTAAAATTTTGCGCGCAAAGCTCATAAATTTTACCCTTTTTTCTAAGGGTATTAAAAGGCAAGCTAGCTTCTATATCTACTCCACCTGCACAGCCTATCATGATCTCATCATCGCTTTCATGATCTAAATTTAAAAGCATTTTAGATTCTAAAGTGTGCTCGAGTGAATTCACTCCCATGAGTCCTACTTCTTCATCGTTTGTAAAAAGACACTCTAAATTTTCAAATTTAGCCATAGCACTCATCATGATGGCTATACCTATACCATTATCCGCACCAAGACTTGAATTTTTGGCTCTTAAAAAGCCATTTTCTTCATAAACTTCTAAGTTTGGTGCATCGCCCATACAGACCATATCATAATGGCTTTGTAAGCAAATTTTTGGTTTGCCTTTTATGGCATGGATATTTCCTGCCTTATCTACACTCACCTTAAAGCCTTTATCTTTGGCGTAAGAGCTTAAAAATTCTTTCATTTGTTCTGTTTCATAACTGCAATGAGGAATTTTGCATAATTGTTTAAAATTTTCTATAACATTTTGCATTTTATCTCCTTTGTTTTGATAAAATTATGGCATATTTTTTAAAATTTAAAGGCAAAATGATTAAAAAATGAGAATAAATTATAAAAAATTATTTAATCTAAGAAAATTATTAAGTGATCCAAAAAAACTTTTTTCTGTATTAATCTTCACTCTTGTAGTTGTTTTTATCCAGAACTATATTGCCCAAAATTCTAGTTTTGAAGGAAAAGTAGTTAGAATTATTGATGGAGATACTATAGAAGTTAATCATGAAAACAAACTCGCTAGAATAAGATTTTTTGGTATAGATGCACCAGAACTTAAACAAAGTTTTGGAAAGCAATCAAAAGAAGCTTTAAGTAGAATTTTAAGCGGCAAACAAGTTGAAATTATTTATAAAAATAAAGATACTTATGGTAGAATTGTTGCTATTGTAAAGCTTAATGATGTTGATATTAATCGATTTTTGGTAAGCAAAGGCTATGCTTGGGCTGATACTTACTATAGTAACGCTTATACCAAAGAACAAGAAAATGCTAAGAAAAATCATTTAGGTCTTTGGAAAGAGAGTAATCCTATAGAGCCTTATAAATGGAGAAAACACAATAAATTCTAAGGAAAAACATGAAAAAATATACTTTAATAGTGCTATTGGCTTTAGGAATTTCTGGATGTTTTGTAAATGAAAGAGGGATTTCAAATCGTTTTTATGATGATTGTAAAGAGTATTATGATGGAAGTGGAACTTATCATAAGGATTGCCCAAAGAATTGGGTGGATATTAAAATGACTCCTTGATTATTTTCCACCCACAGAGGCCATTAATGCAGCTGCTACGGCTTCTGGATTGTTGATTTTGGCACCTTGTTCTTGATTTTCTGTAGGTTTAACAGTATTAAGTGGCGGACGCTTGAGTTTAAATATATGCTCATCAGTGCTAACAACTTGTATCGTTCCTTCAAACATTTTAATTTCTTTAACATGCCCGACCACTTTTACATCTCTTTTTTTGGAGGTTTCGTCAAAAAGTGCATGAGCTTCAAGTTCTAAAACATCGCCTAATTTAAGCGGAGCATAAAAAAAACATTTTGATCCAATAATCACTGAAAATTCTTTATTGATAGAGGCTTGTGCTACATAGTTTGCCGCAGCGAAAATAAAGGCATCAAAAATCAATCCTTGATCATCTACTACCATTTCGCTTGTGGTTATTAAAATTGATTTGGCATAGTTTTTATCAATTTCTATAATGGTTCCAGCAAGCGAAGTGTTTAATTCAGGACAAGTGAGTAATTCTGCTCTAACACGAGATATATCTTCTGCAGATGCGTATTCTTCAAGTTGTGCATATTCTTCAAAATTATCTTTTTTTGCCATATCTAACCTTTAAATTCTACTTATCTACTTCAAAATATCTAAAGCCTAGATCGACAAAAAGCAAAAAGAATTTATATCCCAATACGCACATAAACTCTTTTGGGTGCTTCATAGCCTTCAATGGTAAGATTTTTATCCTTTGGATCTAAGAAATTTTCCAGCGAAAAAGAGTCTATCCATTCTGTTTTTCTTTGTTCGTTTTCATCGGTTTTTTTTGTAGCCAAAACTTCAAATTCTTTAAATCCTGCTCTTTCACACCAGTTTTTTAATGCACTAATGCTTGGTACAAAATAAATATTTGAAATTTTAGAATAAGTTTTATTAGGCACAAGAGCGATTTCTCTCTCATCTTCTATATACATGGTATCTAAAAAAACAACTCCATTTTTATTAAGTCCTGCTTTTAAATCTTTTAGCATTTTTATAGGATCACTTCTATGATAAATCACCCCAAGACAGAAAATCACATCAAATTTCAAGCCATAGCTTGGAAGATCTTCTACGCCTAAAAGTTCGTATTCTATAGGAGTTTTAGCTAAAGCGTTAATGAGTTCAAATTGCAAACGGTATTTGATAGAAGGATCAAAACCTATGAGTTTTGCAGGATTAAATTCAAGCATTTTAAACATATAATAACCATTATTACAGCCTATATCAGCAACGCATTTTTGAGAAATTTCGTTCATAAAAGGCTTTAAAATATTAAATTTAATAAAACTTTGCCATTCTGTATCGATGAAAAGATCGTCTATTTTAAAAGGACCTTTTCTCCATGGTTTAAGTTCTTTTGTTATAGCTAGGATTTCATCTTTGGCTTGAGAATTTGTAGATAAATTTACACTATCATCTAAAGAAAAATTACAAGCAAGATTGAGAGCTTTAAGTTCTTGAATTTTAGCGTATAAAGGGTGATTTAGAAATTGTTTTTTGAGTAAATTTTCTTGCATTTTTATCCTTGACATTTGCTTTTAATGCTAAATTATAACATTAAAAGCTTTTATGGCAATATAAATCTCATATGTATTAAATATTTGATCAAAAATAAATTTTTAAAAACTCAAAATACTTCCCAAAACTCACATAAGCTTTAGAACTATAATCATCATTTTTATAAAGCTTTAGCTAAATCAAGCTTAACATAAAAATTTCCTGTTTTATTATAAAGCAGTTGCAAATCATAGGCATCCATATAGTTTGTTTCACTTACTCTATATAGTTTAGAAACATTCTCACACCAAGAATAACCTATATCATAAAAAGGAGTGATATAAAAATCTTTCAAAGGAGTAGCCATTCTAAGTCCAAAGCTAGCTACTACAGCATTATCTCTATCTTCATTATTATAAACCCTTACTCCATAAGGACCTACTAAAGATATAGTTTTACTATTATCTAGTATAAATAGATTCATTAATAACTTGTTGATAATTTAAGCTAAAAAGATGAGTAAAGGTATCATTAAAGAAATAAGTATTGTTAAGATTGACATTAAGTTTAGCAAATTTTCAAATTCTACTCCATCTACTTTGCTTGTTTCTATACCTCATTAAGAAATTCATGCGTTGATTGCTTTTAGAACTGCTAAGATTTTTATATGAGTATCTTTAGGTTTAAGATAAAAAACTGAACTAAGTTCTCCTTGTTCTAATATAAGTTTATTATAACTTGCATTAGCATAATCGGTTTTTGCTATGATTAAAAAAGGAAGTGCTCTAACTGTTTTTATTACTATGATTAGCTGTATTGACACTATTAAAAGAAAGAACTTTATCTTCTCTCATATCAGAAGCAAGTAAATAATGTTTAAAATTTAAATCGTTTATATTTATAATATTTACTTTAGTATTGTTATAAATTAAAGTAATATTGTTAATATCATGTTTAGAACTCTTAGAATAATAATTTATACCTTGGGGTTTTTATAAGTAGAATTGGTTTTATCATAAAGTTTGTTATCATTAAAATAATACTCTGGAATATTGAAATTTCGATTGTCTGTAGTATTTGCTTGAGTGACTAAAAGCATTGATGCTTAAGAAGGTAACAATAGAAAGTTTAAAACAAAATTTCTCTACACCCCTCCCCGTGAAGTTAAAAAGCTTAATGGCTGGCATAGATATCCTTAAATATTGATTATTATATTTTAACTATTTAACAATATCTGTAAATATTATCAAAAGAAAGCGTAATTATAATATTCTTAAGTATATTAATTATAAATAAAATATTTAAATAATATTAATAATAAAAAAGTTATTTTTTAATTTTATTTTTTATAATATATATTTAATATTATTAAAAAGCTTTATTAAATTAATATTGGACGGAATTTTTAATATAAGCTAAAAAGCGATATCAAAGAATTTCCGTTGTATAATCTAATGTTTTTTAAATGTAAAATATTTTTTAAGGTAAAGCGATGAAAATGCGTGTGTATTATGAAGATACTGATGCGGGTGGAGTGGTGTATCATAGTAATTATTTAAAATTTTGTGAGAGAGCAAGAAGTGAAATTTTTTTCAATAAAAAAGTAGATATTTTTGATGCGTCTAAGGGACATTTTTTGCTTGCAAAAGCAAATTGCAATTTCTTAAAACCTGCAAAACTTGGAGATATAATAGAGATTAAAACAAAAATTTTAGAAGTCAAAAATGCTTCTGTGGAAATTTCACAAGAAATTTATAAAGATGAAATTTTGCTTTTTAAAATGGAATTAACTTTAGCTTTTATTAAAAACGAAAAACCAGCTAGAATGGATATGCAGTTAAAAAAGCTCTTTGAAGAATTATTTTAATTCTTCAAAGCTTGCTTGTTTGCCTTGCATAAGACGCACTTTGTAATCAACTTGAGAATTTTTGATTTTCTCATCAAATAAACTTTCACTTTTTTTATTTAAGAATTCGGTATAAAAGTAATCAACTCCTATACTAGTGGCATAAGCAATCCAGTTATAATCTATACTTTGATTAAAAATTTCATTAAGATAGACTAAGTTATCATCGTGGTTATTGATAGAATTAGCAATGATGAAATTTTCTCTATCTCCTTGTTGCGTTAAACTTAAAAATGTTGGATTATAGTTGATTTGAGTGGATAAAAGCACATAAGGATGAATGTTATAAATTCTTAGTTGAGAACTTGCTAGAGCTGTTTTGATCAATGGAGTGTTAAAAAATATTGAGGCATTATTAACTCCGCCTTGTGATCTTAAAAGTCTGCTAAAATCAAGCTTCTCGCCTTCTATGGTATATATTCTAGCATTATTATTTTGAGCAAGAATTCTTGAATTTAGATTGCTTGATAAGGCAGAGCCATCGCTAAATATTGCGATATTAGCATTTGATTTGCTTAAAAGTGTGGTAATTTGAGCATCATAGTCAATACTTCCAAAAATAATATTTTGATTTGAAAATTGTATGTTGTTTTTATGGATGGTCGGTATAAAAATTTTCATATTTCCTGAGTAATTTTTCAACTCATTGGCACCTTTTAGAGTAAATCCAGCTATGGCATACTGATATCCTTGAGCTTGTGCTGCATCAAGCGCGGCTCGAATTTTATCACTATCTTCTGTGCCAGTTAAAAAAACTTTTACTTTGATTTCAGCTCTTTGTCTTAAAAGATAGGCTATGCTTGAATTTATTATAGTATTTGAGTAGCTTTTTATGGTTTTTTCTGGGATAATTATCGCAAGTTTAACAGAAGTAATTTTTTGAACATTTTTTTCAAAATCAGTAATGGAATTTAATAATTTTGCATAAACATTAGATAAAAATTGATCGTTTTGATCTGCAAATTCACTTAAAAAACTAAGATACAATCTTGATTCTAAAAGATCAAAAAGACAATTTGTGTTGCATTCTTGAACGCTTAATTTAGGATAAAAATTTTCAACAGGTTTTACATCGACTAATTTTTGCTCTTTTGCACTAAGCAAAAAGCAAGATAAGAAAAATATTAAAAATATTTTTTTCATAAAAATCCTTTAATTTTTTTTAAATCTTGTATGAAATTTTTTTCATAACTTGGATTTTTTTCTATAAAATCTAAATCATAACTTGGCATTATGAAAAAATTTTTATAAGCAAAAACTTCACCTTTTAAAATGTGATAATCTTTAAATCCCAAGCTTTTAAATGTGTATTCTCCTAGACAAAGTAAAAAAGCAGGTTGAATCAGTTTTAGTTCGTTCCAGAAAAATGGTAAGCAAGATTGTAGCGAAAAATCATCAAATTTTCCATTACAAAAACATTTAAATAAATAAGAAAAATAAAAATCTTCATCGCAAAGCCCTAAAATTTGATAAATATAGTGTTTTAATTTTTCACCTTTTTTTGAATTAAGTAAAATTCCACTTTCATTTTCACTCTTTTGCCCAAAAACATCAAGAATTAGCAATTTGACATTTTTTATTTTAGGTTCCATAAGACTAAATTTTCTTGTTTTGGAAAATTGACATAAGGCGCAAGATGAAACAAGTTGTTTTAATTCTTGAAAATTTTGTGCTTGTTCAAAGCGGTTTATATGTGTATCAACAAAGTTAAATCCCATAGCTTTTAAATAATAAAGACTTCTTATCATAAATCACACAATTTTTCTAAATTTTCTCCACTTAGACGATAATTTCTCCATTGTTTAAGATGTTTAGCGTTTAAACTTTCATAAAAATTAATACCTAAAATATTATCATTTAAGCAAACCCAGTCGAGTCTTTTTAAATTTTCTTTTTTGCAAATTTCTCCTAAAAATTTAAAAACAGCTTTTCCATAACCTTTTTTACGAAAATTTTCTCGTATATAAATATCTTCAAGATAAATTCCACCGCTACCCCAAAAAGATGAAAAAGTATAAAAATAAATCATGTAGCCTATAGTTTTTTCATTTTCTTTTAACAAAAAAGCACGAGCAAATTTATTTTTTAGTAAAGAATGTTCCAGTTTTTCTTTCGTGCATTGAAGAAAATCTAACATATCTTCGTATTTTGCAAATTCTATGATCATTTCTTGTAAAATATCTAAATCTTCTTGTCTTAAATCAATAATTTTAAATTCTGACATTTTTAACCTTTTAAAAATAATTTCAAAATTTATCAAAAGAATTTAAAAATTACTCTTAATTAAAAGCAATTTATAAGTAAGATTAAGATAAAATACAAGTTTATTTTATAATTTTTTAAGGAAAAATCAAATGAAAAGAACTTATCAGCCGCATGGCACTCCAAGAAAACGCACTCATGGTTTCCGTGTTCGTATGAAAACTAAAAATGGTCGCAAGGTGATCAATGCAAGACGCGCTAAAGGTAGAAAAAGACTTGCTGTGTGAAAAATTTTGATAAATTTAGCACAAACGAGGAATTTTCATCTGTATATAAAGTAGGTAAAAAATGGCATTGCGAAGGTGTGATCATTTTTTATCTGAATAGTTATGAAAAAAAAATAGCAGTTGTTGCTAGTAAAAAAGTTGGAAAAGCAGTGGTTAGAAATCGTTCAAAACGAATTTTAAGGGCTTTGTTTGCTAAGTTTGAAAGATATCTTCAAGATGGCAAATATATTTTTGTAGCTAAAAATGAAATCACTGAACTTTCTTTTTCTAGGTTAGAAAAAAATCTAAAATGGGGATTGAAAAAACTAGAATGTTTCAAATGATATGCCTAAAAATACTCCGTTTTTATCAGAAATTCTTAAGCCCTTTAAAACCCGCTGCTTGTAGGTATTATCCTAGTTGTTCTGAGTATGCACTTTGGCAGTTTCAAAAAAAGAATTTTTTTCTAGCTTTTTTTTCTACTTTTTTTAGAATTTTAAGATGTAACCCTTTTTTTAAAGGGGGATTTGATTATCCTAGAGTTTCTAAAAATTTTTATCCTATGAATTTATGTTTTAAGCCTATATTTTTAGCAAAAAAACAACTTTGTTTTTTATACATACCTTATAAAAATAAAAGTTTTTATCTTATAAAAATCATCTTTAAAAGGACAAATCAGTGAATAATTCAAATAATATTTTTCAGCAAAAGCGTATACTTTTGGCTGTTGTGATTTCTTTTTTATTTTTTGTTGTTTATGATTATTTTTTCATTCCAAAGCAACCTTTAAAAATAGAACAAAACATTACACAACAAAATCAACAAAACACAAGCATAAATAACACTCCTAATATACAAAATACCACCACAAATACTCCAAGTGCGGCTTTAGTTTCGCAAGATAGTGTGATATCTAAGGTTCAAAGCAAACATTTTGAAGCACAAATTGACTCTTTTGGTAGAATTTCTGCTTTTTATTTAAAAGATAAAAAATACCAAAATGAGAAAGGGGAATTTATAAATCTTGTTAGCAAGGAAAATAGTCCTTATCCTTTAGAAATGCGTTTTAGTGATCCAAGTATTAACTCAGAGGCTTTTAAATTTCCTTATATTGCTAACTCTAGCAATCTTTTTGTTGATGAAAATGGAAGTCAAGTTTTAAAACTCACTCAAAATCTTTCCGGATTGAAAATCGAAAAAGATATTACTTTTTATCCAAAAGGAAATTATGAGATAGAAGTTAAACTCAGCAAAAATGCAAATTATTTTATAAGTCCAGGATATCGTCCAAATATTGCCGTAGATAGTTATACAGTTCATGGTGCTTTGGTAATGGATAATAAAGAAACCATCGAAACTTATAAAGATGGAGATGTAGAGAAGGATGAAAGTGCTAATAATGTCGTAATGACTTCGGCTTTTGATAGATACTATGCAACTTTCTTTTATAATTTTGATAAACCTTTAAATGTGGCAATCAGCAAGGATGCTAATAAAAACCCTATAGTTTTTGCTTATAGTGATAATGAATTTAAAGCAGGGGGTTATATAGGTTCTAAAGAACATGTGATTTTAAGAAGTATAGATCCACGCCTTGAAGCAGTTGTTGAATATGGTTGGTTTACTTTTATTGCTAAGCCTATGTTTGAGTTTTTGAATTTCTTACACCAGTATATAGGAAATTGGGGTTGGGCTATCGTTGTGATGACTTTAATTGTGCGTATTATTTTATTCCCACTAACTTATAAATCTATGATTTCTATGAATAAACTTAAAGATCTTGCTCCTAAAATGAAAGATATTAGAGAGCGTTATAAAGGCGATCCACAAAAAATGAATATGCACATGATGGAGCTTTATAAAAAACATGGTGCAAATCCTATGAGTGGTTGTTTGCCTATACTTTTACAAATTCCTATTTTCTTTGCTATTTATCGCGTTTTGCTTAATGCTATTGAGCTAAAAGCAGCTCCTTGGGCGTTTTGGATACATGATTTATCGGTAATGGATCCTTATTTTATTTTGCCTATTTTAATGGGTGCAACGATGTTTTTACAACAACTTATCACACCTATGACTATACAAGATCCTATGCAAGCTAAGATTATGAAATTTTTACCAGTGATTTTTACTTTTTTCTTTATCACTTTCCCAGCAGGACTTACGCTTTATTGGTTTGCAAATAACCTTTGTTCTTTGGTTCAACAATGGGTTATCAATAAAATATTTGCTAAAGAACATCACAAAAAAACAAGTGGAGCATGAAAAATGAAAATCGAAGCCATTGATCTTCAAAGTGCCTTAACAGAAGCTTCAAGAAGTTTAGAATGTTCTGTGATGGACTTAGAATATGAGATTATTCAGCATCCAAGAAAAGGTTTTTTTGGATTTGGAAGAAAAAAGGCAATTATAGAGGCTAAAGCAAAAAAAAGGATTTTGAAAAAAAATCCTAAAAAAGAATTTACAAGTTCAAAAAATCACAAACCAGAAACACATGAGCCAAAACAAGAAAACAAGATTGAAATAAAAAATGAAAAAAATAAAAGTCAAAAAGAAAAATACACAGTAAAAAGTGATGAAATTTTTGATAGTTTTCATCGAGAAAGCAAAGGAGTGCGTAATACTCAGGATATTTTAGATGAGATTCGTATTCAGCTTGTAAAACTTTTAGAAAGCTCCCAGTTTAAAATAGAGCTTAGTGAACTTAGAATGTATGATGAAGATTGTGTTTTGATTCGATTGGATGGGGAAGATGCTGCTTTGATGATAGGCAAAGAAGCACATCGTTATAAGGCTATTTCTTATCTTTTGCACAATTGGATCAATTTAAAATATAATCTTTTAGTGCGCCTTGAGATCGCTCAATTTTTAGAAAATCAAATTCAAGGTATGCAGCTTTATTTACAAAGCGTGATTGAAAAAATTAAAATTCATGGACGCGGACAAACCAAACCTTTAGATGGGGTTTTGATAAAAATCGCTTTAGAGCAGTTAAGAGCTGAATTTCCAGATAAGTATGTAGGAATTAAGCAAAATAATGATCAAAGATTTGTTGTAATAAACGACTTTTTCAAAAAAGATGAGTGATACTATAGCGGCTATTGCCACAGCTCATGGCGTGGGTTCGATTTCTATTGTAAGATTAAGCGGTGAAAGAGCTTTAGAATTTGCCTTAAAGCTTAGCCACAAAACCAAACTCACCCCCCGCCATGCTACTTTTACAAAACTTTTTAATCAAAACAATGAAATCATCGATGAAGCTATAATGATATATTTTAAAGCTCCTTATAGTTTTACAGGTGAAGATATAGTAGAGTTTCAAACTCATGGAGGATTTAGTGTGAGTGAAGTTTTACTCGAAGAACTTGTGAGTTTAGGGGCAAGACTTGCTTTAGCGGGAGAATTTAGCAAAAGAGCGTGTTTAAATGGCAAAATGACTCCTTTAAAAGCCTTAAATATACAAGATCTCATACTTTCAAAATCTGCGCTTGCAGCTAAAATTATAGCACGCAACATGCAGGGAAATCTAGGAGAACTTTTAGAAAAAATTCGCACAGATTTGGTTAAAACTTTAGCTTTTGTAGAAACTAGTATTGATTATGCTGATGATGATTTACCTTCTGATTTATTACAACAAATTTCTACTATGTGTGAAGAAAATTCTAAAATTTTAAAAGAAGTTTATACACTTTCTCAAAGCAGAAAAGGACTTATAGAAGGTTTTAAAATCGCTATTGTAGGTAAGCCAAATGTAGGCAAATCCTCGCTTTTAAATGCCTTGCTTTCTTATGAAAGAGCTATTGTTTCAGATATAGCGGGAACTACTCGTGATACTATAGAAGAGAGCTTTAAACTAGGAACGCATTTATTGCGCATTATAGATACAGCGGGTATTAGAGAAAGTAAAGATGCTATAGAACAAATCGGCGTAGCTTTAAGTAAAAAAAGTTTAGAAGATGCAGATATTATTTTGGCAGTCTTTGATGCTTCAAGAGTGCAAGATAAAGAAGATGAGAAAATTTTTGACTTATTAGCAAATACTGATAAAAAAATCTTTTGGATTTTAAATAAAAGTGATTTAGAAAATGTTTTCAAAAATACTCAAAATAAAAATTTTATCAAGCTTAGTGCTCAAAAAGACATCGCTTTGTTAAAAGAAGAATTGCAAAATTATCTTAATTCTTTTGATAGCGAAGGTATTATGGTAAGTTCTTTAGATCTTATTAATGCTTGTAAAATTTCAAGCGAAGCGATTTTTAGAGCTAAAGGACTTTTAGAGGAAAGTTCTTTAGAACTTTTTGCTTTTGAACTTAATTTAGCTATTAATGAACTTGCAAGATTTACTAAAGATTTTCAAAGAGATGAAATTTTAGACGAAATGTTTGGTAATTTTTGTTTAGGAAAATGAAAGGATAGAAATGGATAAAGAAACCATAAAAGCACATAAAATCAGCGATGAAGAATATGCACAAATTTTAGAAATTTTAGGACGTGAGCCAAATTTATTAGAACTTGGGGTTATTTCTGCGATGTGGAGTGAGCATTGCTCTTATAAATCCAGTAAAAAATATCTTAATGGTTTTCCAACTAAAGCACCTTGGGTGATTCAAGGTCCAGGTGAAAACGCAGGGGTTATTGATATCGGGCAAGGTATGGCAGCGGTTTTTAAAGTGGAAAGTCACAATCACCCTAGTTTTATCGAACCTTTTGCAGGTGCGGCTACAGGAGTAGGGGGAATTTTGCGTGATGTTTTTACTATGGGTGCAAGAGTGGTTGCGGGGCTAAATTCTTTAAAATTTGGCGATATTCATGATGAAAAATGCGGCAAACATCAAAAATACCTTGTTAAAGGCGTGGTAAATGGAATTTCTCATTATGGAAATTGCATGGGTGTGCCAACTATAGGCGGAGAATGTGCTTTTGATGAGTGTTTTAATGGAAATATCTTAGTTAATGCCTTTGCTTTAGGGGTTTGTAAAAGTGAAGATATCTTTTATGCTAAGGCTGAAGGTGTAGGAAATCCTGTGATTTATGTGGGTTCAAAAACAGGGCGTGATGGACTTGGTGGAGCGGTTATGGCAAGTGATAGCTTCAATGAAGAAAGCAAATCTTTGCGTCCTACAGTGCAAATTGGCGATCCTTTCAGTGAAAAACTTCTTATGGAGGCTTGTTTAGAGCTTTTTAAAACCGATTATATTGTGGGTATTCAAGATATGGGTGCTGCAGGGCTTACTTCAAGTTCTTTTGAAATGGCAGGAAGAAGTGGCAGTGGCATGAAACTTTACCTAGATAAAACTCCTATGCGTGAAAGCGGTATGACTCCTTATGAGTTAATGCTTAGTGAGTCTCAAGAAAGAATGCTTATTTGTGCAAAAAAAGGCTATGAAGATAAGGTTATAGAAATTTTTAAAAAATGGGATTTAGATGCTGTGGTTATGGGTGAGGTTACCAATACAGGAAAAATGGAACTTTTTTGGCATGATGAGCTTGTAGGGCTTATTCCTATCGAGCCTTTAAGTGAAAAAGCGCCGATTTTAAGTCGTCCTATAAGTGAGCCAAAATATTTAAGTGAAATTAAAGACTATAAATTTGAGCTAAAATCAAGTATTCAAGAGCTTTTTATACAAATGCTTCAAAATGAAAATATTAATAATAAAGCTTTTATTTATGATCAATTTGATTCAAGTGTGCAAACCAATACCATAAAAGCTGATGGAAGATTGGGTGCTAGTGTTATTCGTATCAAAGAAAATGGTGCAAGTGTGGCTATGGCTATAGAATGTAATTCACGCTTAAATTATGTAAATCCTAAAATAGGAGCAGCTTTAGCAGTAGCTTCTGCAGGAAGAAAGGTTGCTTGCACAGGAGCTAAGCCTTTGGCAATAAGCGATTGTTTAAATTATGGAAATCCGCAAAATCCTGAAGTGATGTGGCAATTCGCACAAGGTTGCGAAGGTATTAAAGAAGCTTGTAAAGAGTTAAATACCCCAGTAGTAAGCGGCAATGTTTCACTTTATAATGAAACCAATGGTGTAAGTATTTATCCAAGTCCTACTATAGTAAGCGTAGGGGTTTTAGAAGATGCAAATAAAACCTTAAAAGCTAGTTTTGAAAAAGAAAATTTAAGCGTTTATCTTTTGGGTGAAAGTTTAGGAGAATTTGGCGGATCTATGGTAATGAAAATCCAAGATAAAAAAGTATCAGGAAGTCTTAAAGAGCTTGATTATAAAGCTGAACTTGCACTTTGGGATTTGCTTTATAAAGCCAATCAAAATTCTTTACTTGAGTGTGCCAATAGCGTAGGAATAGGGGGTATTGCTATGACTTTGGCAAAAATGTTTGCTATTTCTAGTGTGGGTGCAAATTTAATAAGTGGTTTTGATGATGAAAAAATGATTTTTGATGAGAGTGCAAGTCGTGCTATAGTAGGGCTTAGTAAAGAAAATGAAGAAGCTTTTTTAAATTTAGCTAGAGAATTTGGAGTAAAAGCTTATAAATTAGGTGTGAGTACAAGCCAAAAACATTTTAAACTTGATAGTATTGAGTTAAGCAAGGCTGAACTTGATAAGTTTTATTTTGAAAGTTTTAAAGAGCAAATCTAATGACTTTAGTTTTAATTATACTCGTTGTTTTGGTGTTTTACTGGTATTATAAAACTTGGGGAAAACAGGATTTTTTAAACTCAGCCACAAGAGGAGCCAAAGGCTTTGCTAAGGGTTTTGCTCGTGGAGTTATGGAAGAAAGAATGGATGAGTTTAAAAGGCGTATGAATTACTATGTTATCGCACTTTTGGCAAAAATTGCAAAAAGCGATGGCAGAGTAAGTGAAAATGAAGCTGAAATGATCAAAGATCTTTTAGATGCAAATGCCAAAGATGAAAAAGAAAGAGCTTTTTTAAAAGCAAGTTTTAATGAACATAAAGAAAATTTAAGCGATGCTTTTTATGTGGCAAAAGATTTTTTAAAAGAAGTGCCTTTACCTAAAAATGAGCGTTTTAATGTCTTGCGTGTGCTTGTTTTTATGGCTTTAATCGATGCAGATTTTAATGCTAAAAAGCGTGAAATTTTAGAGCAAATCGCTAAAGCCTTTGATATAGCAAAAAGCGAATTAGATGCTTTTATTGCAAGTCTTTCAAATTTAAAAAGTTCTAAAAAAGAATTAAGTCTTGATGAAGCTTTTACTATTTTAGAACTTCCAAATAATGCAGATTTAAATGCGGTAAAAAAACAATACCGCAATTTAGCAAAAAAATACCATCCTGATATTTTAAACGCAAACAATGTCAGCGAAGAAGAGCTTAAAATCGGCGTAGAGAAATTTCAAAAAATCAACGAAGCTTATGAAAAAGTTAAAAAACATTTAGAAAGGTAAAAATGAGAGCATTACTTAGTGTGAGTGATAAAGAAGGCATAGTAGAATTTGGCAAAGAGCTTGAAAATTTAGGTTTTGAGATTCTTTCAACTGGGGGGACTTTTAAGCTTTTAAAAGAAAATGGAATAAAAGTTATAGAAGTGAGTGATTTTACAAAGAGTCCTGAGCTTTTTGAAGGGCGTGTGAAGACTTTGCACCCTAAGATTCACGGTGGGATTTTGCATAAAAGAAGCGATGAAAATCATATCAAACAAGCAAAAGAAAATGAAATTTTAGGCATTGATCTAGTTTGTGTAAATTTATATCCTTTTAAAAAAACTACCATTATGAGCGATGATTTTGATGAAATTATAGAAAATATCGACATAGGCGGACCTGCGATGATAAGAAGTGCAGCAAAGAACTATAAAGATGTGATGGTGCTTTGCGATCCACTTGATTATGAAAAAGTGATTGAGACTTTAAAAAAAGGTCAAAATGATGAGAATTTTCGTTTAAATTTGATGATAAAAGCTTATGAGCATACAGCAAATTACGATGCTTATATTGCAAATTATATGAATGAACGCTTTAATGGAGGTTTTGGAGCGAGTAAATTTATAGTAGGACAAAAAGTATTTGATACAAAATATGGAGAAAATCCACATCAAAAAGGGGCTTTATACGAGTTTGATGCCTTTTTTAGCGCAAATTTCAAAGCCCTTAAAGGCGAAGCAAGTTTTAACAATCTAACCGATATTAACGCAGCTTTAAATTTAGCTAGTAGTTTCGATAAAGCTCCAGCTATTGCTATAGTAAAACATGGAAATCCTTGCGGTTTTGCTATAAAAGAAAATTTAGTACAAAGCTATATACATGCTTTAAAATGCGATAGCGTCAGTGCTTATGGAGGAGTGGTTGCAATCAATGGAACTCTTGATGAGGCTTTAGCAAATAAAATCAATGAAATTTATGTAGAAGTAATCATTGCAGCCAATGTAGATGAAAAAGCTTTAACCGTGTTTGAAGGTAAAAAACGCATTAAAATTTTCACTCAAGAAAGTCCGTTTTTAATCCGCAGTTTTGATAAATATGATTTTAAACATATTGATGGGGGTTTTGTATATCAAAACAGCGATGAAGTAGGCGAAGATGAGCTTAAAAATGCAAAGCTTATGAGTCAAAGAGAGGCAAGTAGGGAAGAATTAAAAGATCTTGAAATCGCTATGAAAATAGCAGCATTTACCAAATCAAACAATGTTGTTTATGTAAAAAATGGCGCTATGGTGGCTATAGGTATGGGTATGACAAGTAGAATCGATGCAGCAAAGGCAGCAATCGCTAAAGCTAAAGAAATGGGAGTTGATTTGCAAGGTTGCGTTTTAGCAAGTGAAGCCTTTTTTCCTTTTAGAGATAGCATAGATGAAGCAAGTAAAATAGGGGTTAAAGCTATAGTAGAACCAGGCGGAAGCATAAGAGATGATGAAGTGGTAAAGGCGGCTGATGAGTATGGTATGGCGCTTTATTTCACAGGCGTAAGACATTTCTTGCATTAAGTTTAATGGAATGTTATGTTTTTTACACATAATTCAATAAAAATTAAATAAATTATGTGTAAAATATTTCCGAAAAATTTTATTTTTAGGAAACTATGATGTTTAAAACTATAGGATTTAAGGTTTCTGCTGCAATTTTTGTGGTGTTGCTTATAAGTTTTATTGTAATGCAAGTGATTTTAAATTTGGACTTTAAAAATACTGCCAATAAAATGAGCAGGGCAAATTTAGATACCGTAAGTACTTCTGTTTTTCAAACAATGAGAATGGCTATGAATTTAGGAGATCCTGAAAAAATTAAAGAAGCCATTGAAGATGCAAAAAGTATAGAGGGTATTAGTGATATTAAAATTTATCCTTCAAAAGATACTATAGATCTTTTTGAGATGAAAGCCCCTCAAATTTCAAATGATAAGCGTATTATAGAACAATTTTCAAATCCTAAAATTCAAGCTTTAGAAGAAAATGTAAATGGTGTTGTGCATTTAAGATTGATACGCCCTTTGATTGCAGATGAAAGTTGTGTTGCTTGTCATGCAAATGCTAATGTAGGGAGCGTGATAGGGGTTATGGATATATCGCATTCTTTAGAAGGTGTTCAAAAAGATATAAGTAAAACCAGTCAATCTTATATTATAATATTTACTATTGCTTTGATTTTTACCCTTTGTGTGGTTCTTTTAATGCTTAAAGTTGTTGTTGGAAAGCCTGTTTTAGAGCTTTTAAATCATGCTAAAGAATTAGCTCAAGGAAGTGGTAATTTAAAAGCTCGTATTTCAGTTAAAGGTCAAGATGAAATTGCTTTAGCTTGTGGATATATCAATCAATTTATCGAAAAAACTCACAAGGCAGTTAGCGGTGCAAGTCATAATTCAAAAAATGTAGAAAAACAAAGCAATCTTTTAAATTCAAATGCTATTTCTTTAAGTGATATCAGTTCACAAAGTCATAAGCAAATAGATCAAAGTTTTAAACTTGGTGCAAATGTTGGCAATGAACTTGGAGAACTTGCTAGTTTGTCAAATAAGGCAAATAGTGCCAATGAAAAATCCTTTTTATTATTAGAGCAAATGCTTAAATCTTTGTTTAATGTTGCTAATAAAGTATCAACAGTATCTCAAAATGAAAATGAATTGGCTAAAAAAGTTGAAAACATGGTTAATCAAGCAGGTAATATACAAAAAGCAACTCAAATGATGGATGAGATTGCAGATAAAACCAATTTACTATCCCTAAATGCTGGCATAGAAGCAGCTAGGGCTGGTGCATTTGGACGAGGTTTTTCTGTAATTGCTGAGGATGTTAGGCAGTTGGCTCAGAACAGTGAAGAATTTTTGGGAAATGTAGCTCAAATTACAAAAGAGCTTTTGCAAAGTATTAATGAGGTTAGCGCAGAATTAAAGAAAAATGCTCAAAGTATACAAGCTTTAAATGATGACACCATTTTATTGGTTGATGATGCTAATGAGGTTAAATTATGCAACGAAGATGCTAGGGCTTTGGTAACTCAATGTACTGAAAAAATAAAAATTTCCCAAGAGAATATACAAAATTTACTTTCTCGTATGCAAAAAAATGTCGAAGTAAGTGAAAAGAATGAAGAAATTTCTAAAATTCTGCTTCAAGTTGCAGATGAGTTAAAAATAGTGTGTCATAATCTCGAAAGTGAACTTAACCAATTTCAAATTTAAAGGAATAAAATGAAAAAAACGCTTCAAATTGCTTTAGCTGCAACTTTTTTTGCAGGTTGTGCTAGTACTTCTGTTACTTCATCTACTTCTAAAGGTAATAATGAACTTGTGCAAAACCAGCTTTTCAAAATAGAAAAAATTATAGTTAATGGCAAAACTTTTGAACCAAAAAACGCAGAGGAAAGTCCAAATATTAGTTTTGAAAATAATAAATTTTATGGTTATTCAGGATGTAATCGTTTTTTTGGTTCTTACCAAACTAAGGCAGATACTTTGCAAATCGAAGGTGATCGCGTAGCTTCAACTCAAATGCTTTGTCACCCAATGGATGTAATGGATTTTGAAAATTCTTTCCTTTCAAATTTCAAAGGAACTTTTAAAATTTCAAATGAAAATGGAAAACTTGTTTTAAGTAATGATGAAATGAAAATCTTTTTTAAATAATATCCTAAAGCCTCGAAATATCGAGGCAATCTTCTTAAATTTGACAAAAGTCCAAAAAATGATACAATTATAATTTTATTATCAAAAAAGGTAGTTAAATGATAAAATCAATTCCTGAATGGAGCGAGCAAGAATACCTCATACTTTCTTTACCTCATGAAAAAAGCGATTGGAGTCCATATTTAGAGGAAATTTTGCAAAGTTATAAAGAATTTGTAAAAGTGGTAAGTGAATTTCAAAAAGTTTTACTTATAGCTCCTAAACAGAGTGATTTTGAAAATTTTAAAGATATAAAAAATGTAGAGTTTTTTAAATGTGATACAAATGATACTTGGATACGTGATTTTGGAGCTATAGATATAGTAGAAAATAGTCGTTTAAAGGCTCTTGATTTTACTTTTAATGCTTGGGGAAATAAATTTCAAAGTGAGCTTGATAATGCTGTAAATTCTAAGCTTTTTAAAGAAAAATTTAAAGAGGGGCTTAAAAAGGTGGATTTTGTTTTAGAAGGAGGAAGCATTGACTTTAATGGAGAAGGCGTGATGCTTACAAGCTCTCATTGTCTTTTAAATGAAAATAGAAATTCTCATCTAAACAAAACTCAAATTGATACAAAATTAAAAGAATTTTTTGGTTTAAAGCAAATTATTTGGTTAGAAAATGGTTTCATAAAAGGTGATGATACAGATCATCATATCGATACCTTAGCAAGATTTATAGATAAAAATACCATAGCACATTGTATTTGTGAAGATGAAGAGGATGAGCATTATTTGCCTTTGCAAAAAATGAAAGAAGAGCTTAAAAAAACAGGCTTTGATTTAGTAGAACTTCCTATACCTAAGCCTTTATACTATAAAGGAAGAAGATTGGGGGCGACTTATGCGAATTTTGTTTTTATAAATAATGCTTTAATTGTGCCTTTTTATAAGGATAAAAATGATGAAATCATAGCTAAAAGACTTTCTAAAGCTTTACCCAATCATAAAATTATAGGAGTAGATGCAAGAGTGTTTTTACGACAAAACGGTTCTTTGCATTGTTCTTGTCAAAATCGTTTCAAAGGTTTAAGATGAGTTTGCAAAAAAAAGCAACTCTTGTAGCAAGTTTATGTGCTATTGTTTTAGCCCTGGTTAAATTTATAGTAGGCTTAACAAGTGGTTCTGTTGCAGTGCTTTCAAGCGCGATTGATTCTTTGATGGATTTTGTTATTTCTGCTTTTAATTTTTTAGCTCTTAAAAAAAGCTCACAAAAGGCGAATGAAAATTATAATTTTGGTTTTTCTAAAATTGAAGCTTTAATGGGTTTGTTAGAAGGTGTTTTTATAGTTGGCGTGGGGATTTTTATTTTTTATGAGAGTATTTTAAAGATTTATTATAAAGAAGAAATTAAAGATTTAAATTCAAGTATCTATGTGATGATTTTTGCTTTAATTATGACTTTTTTTCTTGTGCTTTTTTTAAATTATGTAGCTAAAAAAACCAAAAGTTTGATTATAGAAAGTGATGCTTTGCATTACAAAACAGATTGTCTAACCAATGTTTGCACTTTGGGAGCTTTGGTTTTGATTTATTTTACAAATTTACATATTATTGATGCTATTTTTGGGATAGTGATCAGTCTTTATACGGCATTTTCTGCTTTTAAAATCATTAAAAAAGCTTTGGCTTTTTTAATGGATGAGGCTTTGCCCAAGGAACAAGTGGATAAAATTTGTACTTTGATTTCTAATAATCCTGAAATAATTTCCTATCATGAATTAAAGACGCGTAAAACTCCAAGTTGTAATTATTTAAGCGTGCATTTGGTTTTTTGCCCTATAATTTCGCTTTTAAATGCGCATAGAATTTCAGATGAAATAGAAGAAGGTGTGCGTAAGATGTTTGAAAATGAAAAATGGGATATACAAATTCATTTAGATCCTTATGATGATGCAGAACAAGAAAGGCAAAGACAATGAAAATCGCTTTAATACAACAAAAATTTCACTCAAACAAAGAACAAACTATAAAAAAAACTTGCGAATTTATAGAAGAAGCCTCTAAACAAGGAGCTGAGCTTATTTGTTTGGGAGAACTTCATCAAAGTGAGTATTTTTGTCAAAGTGAAAATGTGGATTTTTTTGACTATGCTAATGATTATGAAAAAGATGTGAAATTTTGGGCAAATATAGCTAGAAAAAATCAAATAGTGCTTATTACTTCACTATTCGAAAAACGAAGTGCTGGACTTTATCATAATACTGCAGTGGTTTTTGAAAAAGATGGTTCTATAGCAGGCAAATATCGCAAAATGCACATACCTGATGATCCTTGTTTTTATGAAAAATTTTATTTTACTCCTGGAGATTTGGGTTTTGAACCTATAAATACAAGTTTAGGTAAGCTTGGAGTGCTTATTTGTTGGGATCAATGGTATCCTGAAGCAGCAAGAATTATGGCTTTAAAAGGAGCTGAGATTCTTATTTATCCCACGGCAATTGGTTGGTTTGATAAGGATGAAGATGAAGAAAAACAAAGGCAGCTCAATGCTTGGCTTGGTGTTCAAAAAGGACATGCTATAGCTAATGGTTTATATGTAGTAGCTATCAATAGAGTAGGTTTTGAAAAAGATGTAAGTGGGGTAGAAGAGGGCATTAGATTTTGGGGAAATTCTTTTGTTTTTGGCCCTCAAGGTGAAGAACTTTGTCTTTTAGATTCTCAAAACGAATGTGTAAAAATCATAGAAATAGATAAAAAAAGAAGTGAAAATGTGCGTCGTTGGTGGCCTTTTTTGCGAGATAGACGCATAGAATATTTTGCAGATTTAACTAAAAGATTTATTGATTAAATCAATAAATCTTATTTGTTTTGTATATTTTCAAGATAGCTTTTTATTTGCTCTTTTTCTTGTTCGTTTAAATTTATAAAACTTATTTCTTTAAGTCTTGATAAAAGCAAATTATCTTCTAAAATTTCATTTTTTCCTATTTCTAAAGAAGTGATGACGCTAGAACTTATGAGAAGTCTTTGGGTTGCATCTTTTTTTAAGCCCCATATATTATGTATGGCAATATTATTATCTGTAATTTGTCCTGCATAAAGCATAATATGTCCAGGTAAATAAAGTAAACTAAGATAAGCTTTCCCAAAGCGGTTTAAAAAATCTTTTTTTTGAGAATTGCTAAGAGTGCTTATATCAAAATGATTAAAAGAATTTTTTTGTGCAGCTGAATTTCTTGGTAGATAAAGTCCAAAAGCTGAAAAGATATCACGAGTTAGTAAAGAACAATCTCTTTCAAAATTATAACCGCCCCAGCCATAAGGCAAATTTAAAACTTGTGAAAGTTGATTTTTTAAATTTTTATCATTGAATTGTAAAGGAAATTTAGATACATCTTTTTTAGAAATTTTATATTTTTTAGAACCTATTTTTCCATAAAAATAGTTTTTATCTTCTTTGTAGCAAGGATAAATAGCGCCAATTCTACTTTCAAAGAAAAATTTACCATCCTCGCTATAGATAGGAAATTTTTCTTTTAGTGGTGTGATAAAGTTGAGATTTTCATAGATTTTCGCTCTATCGTTTGAGAAAAATTCCAAATTTTTACTTTCAACAAATCCAAATCCAGCTTCACCTAAAACAAAAGCATAACGCTTATCTTTACTAAAATGTGAAATTAAGACAGGGGTTCCAGCATTTAAAATACCATCGCTTGCATAGTCAAAAGGAATTCCTTCATTTTCAAAAAAAGGATTTTTTAAGATAGCTCTTTGGGTTGGAAGATTTTTAATGATTGTATTTTGGATAATTAAAGCTTTTTGATTAAGTTTACCGAATTCTTGGATATTTGCATTATTTATAGCGTTTTTAAACCATGAAAGTGGAATAATTTGTTTATTGAAAAAATAATAAGTATTTTTTGAATTTAAATATAAAGGAAAGGACCAAAAAATATTTTGTCCTTTGTAATTTTTAAACGAATCATGCCAAGGGTTAAAGAAATATTTTTTATATCGTTTTGCATCAAAATTAATATCGTAAGCAAATTGTGGCAAAATGCTTACATTTTGTTCGTATTCAAGTTTTGCATAATGTTGATTTTCATTTTTTTGTTCTAAATTTTCATGATGAAGTGAAGTTAAATTTTTTGTTGAACAAGCTGTTAAAAATAGCACTATAAAAGTAAAATATAAACAAGATTTCATAATCAACCTTTTAGAAAAAATAGTTATAATTAAAGCCAAGGAAATATAATGCTTGATAAACTAGAAAAAATTTTAGCTTATGATAATGTTTTTTTAAGTGGTGGTGCTGGAGTTGGTAAAAGCTTTTTGACAAATGAGCTTATCAAATCTTATAGAAAACAAAAAAAATTAGCCATAGCTCTTGGTTCTAGTGCTCTATCGGCGTTTAATATAGGCGGTGTTACTTTACACAGCTTTTTTTGTTTAGGGTATTGTGATGATATGATGAAATTAAGTGCGTTGGATCGCAATCAAAAACAAAAAGAAAAATTAACAAAACTTAAAGAACTTTTAAAAACGATTGAGCTTATTATTATCGATGAAATTTCCATGGTTAGTGCAAGTGTTTTTGAAATGATAGGTTTTAGACTTAAAAATTCTCAATTTAATGGAAAAATTTTAGTTGTAGGAGATTTTTTTCAATTGCCTCCCGTAGTTAAAGAAAAAAAGGAAACTTTATTTAACCATTCTTATTATGCTTTTTCTTCATTTTTTTGGCAAGATTTAAATTTTAAGAATGTTAAACTTTCTCAACCTAAAAGAACGCAAAATATGGAATTTTATAACCATTTATCTTTGATTAGACAAGGTTTTTTAGATGAAAAAATTTTAAGCTTTTTTGAATCTTTGCGAATTGATTATAAAGAATTAGAAAATTTAGAAGATGATTATACTTTACTTTGTGGTATCAATAAAAAAGTAAACAATATTAATCAAGAAAAATTAAGCAAACTTGAGACCCCGCTTGTATGCTTTAAAGCTCAGGTTAAAAAAGAAGATAAGAGAATAAAAGATGAAGAGCTTGATTCTTGGATTAGAAGCTTAAATATATTGGAAGAATTAAATATTAAAATAGGCGCTCGTATTATTTTTTGTGTAAATAATTGGGATAAGAATTATTATAATGGAGAGCAAGGCATTATAGAAGATATTCTTTATGAAGAGGAGAAAATTTATATTAGCATTATTAAAAATAATGGGATGAAAATTTTACTTGAACCTTATACTTTTTTCATGGAAGAACTTGAGCAATCAGGTAAAGATTTTGTTGTTAATATTCTCGCAAGTGTTACACAGTTTCCTATTAAATTAGCTTATGCTATTACTATACACAAATCACAAGGTATGAGCATTGAAAAATTAGTGTGTGATATTGATCATATTTTTGAAAATGGACAGCTTTATGTCGCTCTTTCTCGCGCTACAAACCCAAATACTTTAAAAATTTATTCTACAAAAAAGATAAATTTTGGATTTTATTTTGCTAATATTTTAAAAATAGATTCTAATGTGATCGAATTTTATAAAAAACATAATTTTTTAGATCTTGAAATACAAGAACAAATCATTTAAAGGCATT
This sequence comes from Campylobacter sp. BCW_4338, assembly GCF_001763255.1. NCBI lineage: Bacteria > Pseudomonadati > Campylobacterota > Epsilonproteobacteria > Campylobacterales > Campylobacteraceae > Campylobacter > Campylobacter sp. BCW_4338. Next base: position 6,065 of record NZ_MJYJ01000061.1, on the reverse strand, counting down.
AAATGAAAAAAATATTTTTAAGTGTTTTTTTGGTTTTGAGTTTAAATGCTCAAAATCTTGAAATAGATAACATAAGAACAGATTTGTATTCTAAAAGTGGGACAAATGTTCTTAAAAAAGTTGAAATTTCTTTGGAATTTGATGGGAATAATTTAAAAGAAAATGAAAATAAGTTAATTGATGCTGTAAATACAGTAATTTCAGGATTTTTTTACGAAGATATTTTTACAGAAATTGGAAAAAATAATTTTAAAAAGACTTTAGAAAAATTTTTAGATAAGAAATATAAGATTAAATTAGATGATATATATATCATATCTTTAAGCGGAGTGGAAAAATTTGATTTAGAGGAGTTTAAACGCTTTTTAGAAAGCACTGAGGCTAAAGAGAAGGGTATGGGCAGCGAGGTAAAAAAAGCACTTGAAAACTTAGAAGCTCCTAAAACTCAAGTTCCTAGTGTTGAAAAGATCTCAACTCCTAGTGTTCCAAATTTAGAAGTCAAACAAGTTGAACAGCTTTTCAAAGATTCAGATGAAGAAAATAAAAATGACAATGGAGAAATCAATATAGATAATTTAAATACACCTAAAATGACTCCAGATATAGAAGAAAAAATTAAAAGAGATTTAATCGCCAATCCTCCACAAATATTCAAAGAAAATAACGCAAGCAAGCCTTATCATTTACCACAAACAGGTTATGATATAAAGCTTGATGAAAATACAACGCAAAATTAGCGAACTATGTCATAATTTTGTGGAATTTTTGCCTTAAAAACATCGGAATTAATTTTTGGATTTTTAATTTGATTGTTTAGATTGATTATAACATCATTTTCAAATTCATCTTTATAGGATATGCTTTGAATTTGCTCTTGATTGAGTTTAATTGTATAATTTATATTATCATATTTTGCTACAAGTTTATCTTTATCTATAAGACTTGCTTTTTTGAAAATTTCATTAAGATTTGGAATGTTATCAAGATGAGAGAAAATGACTTGCTCTAGATCGTGCTCTATTATGGTTACTTGATTTTTGTTAATATAAATCTCTTTTTTACTAGGAGTATCATAACTCCAATATGCTTGATCTTTACTCAGTATAAAATGTCCAGAATAAGAAAGTGTAGAGTTTTTGGATTTTACTATTTGGATAAAATCGCTTGAAAAGGTATTAAAATTAAGATCAAGGGCAAAAAGTTGTCCTATAAAAATAAAAAATATCAAGAATGTTTTTTTCATTTATTTTCCTTAAAAAAATTATATTTTTTATATCATTCTAGCTAATTTTAATTAAATAATCGTTATAATGATAGTTTGAAAAATTTATAAAGGTTTAAAAATGTTTTTAAATACCTTAAAAGCCGTTTTTGGAACAAAAAATGATCGTGAAGTTAAAAAATACTTCAAGCGTGTAGCACAAATCAATGCTTTAGAAGGCAAATATCAAAATTTAAGCGATGATGAATTAAAAGCCGAATTTGCAAAATTTAAAGAGCAAATTTTAAGCGGAGAAAAAAACGAAAATGATATCTTAAATGATGTTTTTGCTATAGTCAGAGAGACAGGTAAGAGAACTTTAAATATGCGTCATTTTGATGTGCAGTTAATCGGTGGTATGGTTTTACACGATGGAAAAATCGCAGAAATGAAAACAGGAGAAGGTAAAACCCTTGTAGCGACCTTGCCTGTTGTTTTAAATGCCATGAGTGGCAAAGGCGTACATGTCGTTACAGTGAATGATTATCTAGCCAAAAGAGATGCTGAGCAAATGAGTGCGATTTATAATTTTTTAGGTTTTAGCGTAGGCGTGATTCTTTCTTCTCAAAATAGTGACATAGAGCACAAGCAAGCTTATGATTGCGATATTACTTATGGAACCAATAATGAGTTTGGTTTTGATTATTTGCGTGATAATATGAAATTTTCAAAAGTTGAAAAAGTTCAAAGAGAGCATAATTTTGTTATTGTAGATGAAGTAGATAGTATTTTAATTGATGAGGCAAGAACTCCGCTTATCATCAGCGGCCCTACAAATCGCACTTTAGATGGTTATATTAAAGCCAATGAAGTAGCTAAGCAAATGCAAAAAGGCGAAGCAGTTTTACCTCCTGCAAAACCTGAGGGTGATTTTGTGGTAGATGAGAAAAATCGTAGTGTTTTGATTACCGAAGCAGGTATTGCTAAGGCTGAAAAACTTTTTGGTGTAGAAAATTTATACAGTCTTGATAATGCTATCTTAGCACATCAGCTTGATCAAGCTTTAAAGGCACATAATCTTTTTGAAAAAGATGTGCATTATGTTTTAAGAAATAATGAAGTTATCATCGTTGATGAATTTACAGGGCGTTTAAGTGAAGGACGTCGTTTTAGCGAAGGATTGCATCAAGCTTTAGAAGCCAAAGAAAATGTAAAAATTCAAGAAGAAAGCCAAACACTAGCAGATATTACTTTTCAAAATTATTTTAGAATGTACAATAAACTTGCAGGTATGACAGGAACTGCACAAACAGAAGCGACTGAATTTTCTCAAATTTATAGTTTAGATGTTATTTCTATACCGACAAATATTCCTATTAAAAGACAAGATAAAGATGATCTTATCTATAAAACTCAAAATGAAAAATTTAAAGCCGTAATTGAAGAGATTAAAAAAGCCAATGCTAAAGGTCAGCCTGTGCTCGTAGGAACCGCAAGTATAGAGCGCAGTGAAGTTTTTCACAATATGCTTGTAAAAGAGAAAATCCCTCATCATGTTTTAAATGCTAAAAATCACGAGCAAGAAGCTTTGATTATCCAAGATGCAGGTAAAAAAGGTGCCGTAACTATCGCTACAAATATGGCAGGTCGTGGTGTGGATATAAAAATCGATGATGAGATTAGGGCTTTGGGTGGGCTTTATATCATAGGTACAGAAAGACATGAAAGCCGCCGTATTGATAATCAACTTCGTGGTCGTGCAGGAAGGCAGGGCGATCCTGGAATAAGTCGTTTTTATCTAAGTTTAGAAGATAATCTTTTAAGAATTTTTGGCGGGGATCGTATTAAAAGCATTATGGATCGCTTAGGTATAGAAGAGGGCGAAAGCATAGAGTCAAGAATCGTTACAAGAGCGGTTGAAAATGCGCAAAAAAAAGTAGAAAGCTTACATTTTGAAAGCAGAAAGCATTTGTTGGAATACGATGATGTAGCAAATGAACAAAGAAAAACTATTTATCGTTATCGTAATGAGCTTTTAGATGAAAACTATGATATTAGAGCTAAAATTTCTCAAAATATCGCTGAATATAGCGCAAATGTAATGAATGATTATATGCTTGATGAAAGCGGTTCTAATGTAAATTTTGAAAATTTGAAAGCAAAAATTTTATATGAGTGTTCAACTCAGATTAGTGAAAAAGATTTTGAAAATTTAAGCGTCATTGAAATGCAAGATAAGCTAAGTCAAATTCTTGAAAATTCTTATAACGAAAAGATGTCAAGACTTGAGATTAAAGAATTGCGTAATATAGAGCGTATTTTATATTTGCAAGTTTTGGATAATGCTTGGAGAGAGCATTTGTATCAAATGGATATTTTAAAAACAGGAATAGGACTTCGCGGATACAATCAAAAAGATCCTCTTGTGGAATATAAGAAAGAAAGTTATAATCTTTTCTTGGAGCTAGTTAATCGTATTAAATTTGATAGTATTAAACTACTTTTTAGTGTGCAATTTAATCAAGAAGAGGTACAAAATTTAGAAAATAAAGCCAATGAAGAAAATGAAAAGCTACTTCAAAGCTCAGTAGAAATGGGCGCAAGCGAAGATAATCTTGGCGAAGTTGAGTTTAAAAAAGTTCCACGCAATGCTCCTTGTCCTTGCGGAAGTGGAAAAAAATTTAAAGAATGCCATGGAAAAAGTGGTCCTAAGCAAGGAATTTTAGCTTGAATAAAAGCGTTTTAAAATATTTACTTTTTAAATATTTAAGATTTGATAAAGAACAACCCTTTATCAATCTTTCTATGCTTTTGGCCTTTTTAGGAGTTTGTGTAGGACTTTGTGTTTTGCTTGTAGCTATGGCAATTATGAATGGTTTTGATAAAGAATTTGAAAAACGCTTTTTTGTGATGAATTATCCTATTACTATTTTGCCTAAATTTTACGCTCCTGTAAATGATGAATTTATAGATGAGTTAAGAAAAACATTTCCAAATTTGTTATTTAGCCCTTATATAAGCACTCAAGTTGTTGTAAAGGGAGATAATCGTTTTGAAGGTGGTGTGCTTTTTGGCGTTAATTTTAATGATGAAAAAAAAATAAACGAAGTGGTTGCTAAAGCTTTAAAGGATGAGAATTTAAGTGGTTTTGATATACTTGTAGGATCAGCACTTATTGATGAATTTGGTTTGCATAAAAATGACAAACTTGCACTTATTTTTTCAAATCTTAATCCTAGTGGATTTTCTTTAGTACCGCAAACTAAACGTTTTGATGTTAAAGCGCGTTTTACTTCAGGGCTTGCATTTTATGATAAAGCTTATATGTACACAGATGTTGATGCATTGAAAAAAGTACTTGGAATGCCTAAAAATCCAAATTATGATGGAGTTCATGTATATAGTGATAATGCTTTTAAGGATGTTGAAAAAATTAAATCTTATTTAAAAGATGATTATGCTGTGGTAGGTTGGTGGGAACAAAATAAAAATTTCTTTTCAGCCTTAGAGCTTGAGAAAAGAGCGCTTTTTATAGTGTTGATGCTTATTATTTTGGTTGCAAGTTTAAATATAGTAAGTTCTTTATTGATGATAGTAATGAATCGTCGCAGTGAAATAGCACTTTTACTTGCCCTAGGTGCAAGCAAAAATGAGGTAAAAAAGAGTTTTTTTGCCTTAGGCATGCTTATTGGCGGCGGCGGTATGATAGTGGGTGTGATGCTTGCATTTTTTGCTTTATGGCTTTTAGGAAATTTTGATATTGTAACTTTACCTGCTGATGTTTATGGAACCAGTAAATTACCACTTGATTTGTCTTTAATGGATTTTTCTTTAACCATTATAGGTGCTTTAATAATCATAGCTTTATCGTCTTTTTATCCTGCAAAAAAAGCAACTCAAATTAACATTTTAGATACTTTAAGAAATGAATAAATTGTAATTTTGGAGATTTTTATTGTCTTTGTTTATCCAAAAAAATAAGAATTTTAAACCTTTAAAACCTCTATCAAAGTCAAAAATAATCACTAATTTAATTCTTTTGATTTTATTTTTAATATTGTTTTGTTATTGTAGTTTTAGTATAAGTGCTTATCATTTTGATTTTAGTGCAATTGCGACCTATAAAGAAAAATTTCTTCAAGGTTTTTTAAATACTTTAATAATCAGTTTTTTTTCTTTATTACTGAGTATAATTTTGGGTGGAGTTTTTTGTGCTTTTTCTTTAAGTTCAATTGTTTTTTTAAGATTTTTATCTACATTTTACATAGAGCTTATCAGAGGAACCCCTTTACTAGTGCAGGTATTATTGATATATTATATCGTTGCAAATAATTTAGGACTTGATAATCGATATGTGGCTGGAGTTATTATTTTATCATGTTTTTCTGCTGCTTACTTAGCTGAAATATTTAGAGCTGGAATTTTAAGTATTTCTATATCTCAGCTTGAGAGCGCTAGGGCTTTAGGGTTAAAAGAGATGCAGGTTTTTGCGTATGTAATTTTTCCCCAAGCTTTAAAAAATATTTTAGCACCTCTGAGTGGACAATTTGCAAATTTAATTAAAGATAGTTCCTTATTAAGCGTTATTGCTGTAAATGAATTAACCCAAAGTGCACAAGAGATAAATTCTTATACTTTTGCTACTCTTGAAGCTTATGTAATTTTGGCTATTACATATCTTGTTTTGACTTTACCTATAAGTATATTTTCTCGTTATTTGGAGAGAAAATGCCAAAAATGATTTAAAAAAGCTTGACAAATAGAGCTAATTTTGGCATAATCACATTTTTATTTCAGAAAGTGTCTCGTTAGCTCAGCCGGTAGAGCATCTCCCTTTTAAGGAGGGGGCCGTTGGTTCGAATCC